>JAGNWK010000046.1 GCA_017985985.1 Oligoflexales bacterium | reverse complement strand
GAGCATACTCACCATACCCCTTGGGGAGTAAAGCAGGACTTTACTTATTGCCTATTTAAGAAGCTTGCTAAATGAAATGCTTGCTTTATTTACTATGATTTTTGCGCCATCAATGCCTTTGTAATAATCGATTCAACAGTTGACAAAGATGGGTACCAAGGCAAATTCCAAAAATTTTATTTTTCTTATCTGAAATAAGATTTTATCCTGCGTAGGATTGAAATAGGACATTAGTGTCTGTGTCTGTGATGACTATCAGGAAAGTGATGATGTTCGTGGGTTAACTCTTCATGAGAATGCATGTGATTGTCGGGTTCTGAACCCTCCACTCTATGATGCGAATGCTGATGGTGCTCATCATGAGTATGTTTGTGTTGATGGGTTAGAACTTTGTGAGTGTGAACATGTGAATGTTTTTCTCTGTAAAGAACGAACACTCCACCAAGCATAAAAACAAAAGCCAGCCAATGATACGCAGGTGGCTGTTCACCCAAAAGAAGAAGAGAAAAAATGACTCCTATAAAAGGTCCAGAAGCGAAATAAGTACTTGTTCTAGAAGCCCCAATTAATCTCAGAGCATACACGAACAAAACCAGACTCACCCCATAGCAAATTGCCCCAATCATGAGTATAGCTATGGATGTCTTAGAATCTATAAAACTTGCCCCGAATACAAAAGCAAGAACTGTATTCCAAACACCAGCACTAAGGCCTTTGACAGCAGCCAGGACTGAAGGCGAAAGCTCATCGACATCACGAGTTAAATTGTTATCGATACCCCAAAAAAGACAGGCCAGAATTATTAGAATTGCAGGCAATGAGAAATTTACACCATCATTGCTACCCAAGGTAATAAGCAGCCCACCAATAATGATAATTATTTTCCCAACCCATACTCTCTTGCCAATATGTTCATGGAAAACAAAAGCTGCGATAAGCGTTGTCATGACAGTTTCAAAATTTAATAAAAGTGACACTTCAAATGCAGAAGCTTTCTGAATTCCATAAGTAAGACATATAGGTGCTAAAATCCCCCCTGATATGATTGCTCCAATCAGCTTAGCTTGATGTCGATGGGACAGAGATTTTAACTCTTTAATGAAATTAATTTTCTTAACCAATAGAAAAATAGATAGCCCAAGACCCGATCCTAAATAAAGAAGACCTGCAATAAGGATTGGGGAACTTGCTACATTGATTAATTTGACTAAGACAGGAGAAATTCCAAATAAGGCTGCTGAAAGCAGCGCAAAAATTGGCCCAGGTAAATTCATAGATCTATTCTCTTGAAAGTAAGTTGTAAGATCGAGTTTCATTAAGAAAGTCTAATAAAGAGGATGCCTCTAGTCTGCGGATAAGTCAAAAAACCACCACAGTCCTTTATTGCTTGATTAATTAAGAATTGTGGGGAAAGAATTATTTTGGTAGGAGGCTTTTATCATTCATTTTCGACAAACACTCTAAGTTTTCTAGAAAACATATGCACAAGAACCATACATAGAAGCACCAGACCTAAGCGATAAAAAATCTTAAGCCACGTAACATGTGATGCAGATTCCTGACTCTCTAAGGACTTTTTCTTGGCTAGAAAGCCTTGTTGATCCTGTACATTCTTATCCCATGCTGTGTCCAGATGTTTGGATTTAAACCAACCATTTTTGTAAACGCCTGACGTTGGGTCTTCATACCTAGATTTTAGGGCCTGATAAGACTGTCGAGCTTTCTCAGCCTGCTCTCCCAAAAATACCAGCTCAGGGTCATTGGCCATTGAGTTTGAAGAGATGACTTTCTCATCTTGTACTGTGCCTGAGGCCATGAAGTAGATTTCATAGCTCCCTGCGTATAGGCAAAGTAGCAAAGCTAACTTTGTCCTGCATACAGCCCGGTAAGCTGCGAAACCAACTATCATAAGGATCCCGCCAGCCGCTGCAAAGTAAGGCTGGGAGAAGCTGCTGGACTTATAAAGATCCAGTGACTGAAGATACAAAAACCAGATCACGAGAGAAGATGAAACCAATAGCACCAGCAGGCTTGGCAGGGAACGTACGAAGCGCTCACCGTCTACCTTGTGAAAAGCAGACTGAACCCCACTCCAAAAATCAGTTTTGTCAGATACCGGTCCCGCCTCAGGCGACAAGGCTGGTGAGTGAGTCTTTTGGGAAGGAACCATCTCGATTGATTGCAAAGCCATGGGTGTGTGCTCCTCTGTGATTATTGTTTCAAGGATGGACTCTTGAACAGATGCGCCATCTTTTGTAGGTATTGTGGTCTCGAAATTCTTTAAGTTCCGTTTGCGATCATAGGCGCGCTGACGCATCCGTTTCAGATCGTTCCGTTCTTCTGGTGAGTATCTGTTGTCCTTTACCAGATCATTTACAGATCTGATGAACTCCTCCAGATCTGGGAGCATCTGAGCCAAACCCAGATGCCTCTCCAGACGATTTTTCAGATCTGGAAATTTTAAAAATCCAGATCCCAGATTTGTCTCAGATCTGAGGAAAAGTACTTCTGACATCTTTTAACCCCTTAATCTTATTGTCATCCAGATCTGGATACCGTCTGGATCTGGAAACCAGATGTTTCTGATCTGAAATAATTATATACGTATCGTACATAATTATGCAAGAGATCTGGATCTGGGAAGATATGTGCAAAACGGTTATTATTAGTAAGAGCAAAATAGGGAGGGCTTATGGAGGAGAAAAAGAAAGAAGGCGCGGGAAGACCAATTCACATTCCCGAACCATGGGGGCAACTTGCTGAGGCTGTTGGTGGTACTCAAAAGCTTGCTCAGAAGTTAGGGGTGTCAGGGGCAACGGTAAATCGTTGGGCTAATGGGGTCCATAAAGTCCCAGAGTTGGCTAAAAGAGAAATCCGGCGGATGTGCAAATACTATGGGATTGAAACCACCTTTTAAAAACCCAGGGTCAAGGTCGCTGAAATGAACTGACAAAACCGACAAAACTCTTAGAACCCTTTATTATCAAAGCATCCAACGATTTTCTTTAAAACCGACATTTACTGACAAAACTGAGGACTGACCTCATTTTGAACAGTTTTGTCGGTTTTGTCAGTTAAAGGTACTTGAGGAGCCTGGAAAATATAACTGTCAGTATTTAAAGAGATTAAATGGAAGAAAAGGAGTTTTGTCGTTTTTGTCAGTTCACTTTGGGGTGTCTTTGGTCTTGGATAAGAGACTATCCATCATGTCAGCCATCCAACTGCGGTCATCCTTACTGAGCTCACTGATCTTTTCAAAGAGCAGTTGAATTCTCAAATCAACCATCCCTGGCTTTGTTCTCATTTTCTTCAATTCGAGATCTCGCTCTGCTTTAGCCATCAGCTCTGTCATTGAAATCGGAATATGACAGGCAAGTTCGTAAATACTACGGAGGCTAAGGTCTAATGGTGGAGTTTTTTCAACCTTAGTCACAACGGTGTGTGTCTTGTTTGCGACCCTCGCCAATTCCCGCTGACTTAATCCACGCTCGACTCTAGCCTTGTTGATCTGCTCGCCAATTTTTTTTAATAACAGTTTGTAGTCTTCTGTTACTGCATCACTTTCAGGCATTTTTTTCTCCGAACATAAATCGAGAATGATCCCTGACATTTGACTCCTCCAATTCAGTTGTACTATGTTTATTATATAACAAACAGTTCACGATATAATAAACAATTCGGAGTCAACAGATGGAAATCTCTAGTATTCTGTCCCACTCTCAAGGTACCGCAGATTCTCCTCGTTTGAAAAGTCTCCTCGTATTTTTAGATCGAGGATGGCCTCTGCTGCCACTGCACTATCCGATTGCGGAAGATCGATGTAGCTGTAACAAGAAAGACTGCTCCAATGCTGGCAAGCATCCAATGACCCAGCATGGTTTACATGATGCTAGCCGTGATGAATCGCAAATTTTGAAGTGGTGGAGAAGCACTCCAAGGGCAAACGTTGGAATCGTAACTGGGGCAGTCTCTGGGATCGTTGTTCTTGATATAGATCCCCGCCATGATGCGATCCGCTCACTTGCTGAATTAGAAAGCAAGTACGGTCAAATGCCAGAGACTTTGAAGGTAAGAACCGGTGGTGATGGATGGCATTACTATTTTCTACATCCTGGTGTTCAGATTGCAAATAAGGTCAACCTATTACCTGGCTTGGATTTCCGGGGTGATGGTGGCTATATTATTGCTCCCCCCAGCATTCATAAAAGTCTTCGCCCCTATATTTGGGAAGATGAAACACAGCAAATTGCACCATTACCAGATTGGTTGCTCAAAATCCTCCAGCAGAGGCCCACACCACACCATGTAACAAAAGCCGAAACAGGTGGGGCATCGACAAAGAACCAAACAAGCTATTTTGGTGAAGGCTCTCGTAATAACTCGTTACTAAGCGTTGGTGGTTTTTTGAAATCACGAGGAGCTGGGGTAGAGGAAATCAGTCAAGTATTGCTGACATTGAATAAATCTGTTTGTAACCCTCCACTAGACGATAAACAGGTGTTTCATATTTCAGCTTGTCTTCAAAAATATGAAGAAGCACCTTGGCCTGAAAAGAAGGAATTACCACAGGCATCAGAAGCCCCCGTACTTGCATTAGACATGCTGCCTACAAGTCTACAAACTTGGTGCAGTGACATAGCAGAAAGAATGCAAGTACCCCTTGAATTTACTGCTGGACCAGCAATCGTAATGTTAGCGGCCTTAGTTGGTCGAAAGGCCGTGATTTTCCCAAAAAGAAACGATGATTGGACCGTGATCCCAAATCTTTGGGGGGTACTACTTGCACCACCTGGCTCTTTAAAGTCTCCAGCAATCAGTGCCGTTTTAAAACCTCTGAACAGCCTGGCTGCCAAAGCTAAAGATCGTTATCTCGAAGACTTAAAAAAGAAAGCTGCCGAAGAAACTATAGCAAAGACGGAAATCGAAGCTCTAAAAGACACACTCAAGGTTGCTATAAAACAAGGCAAGCAAAGTCAAATCGAAGAAAAAAAGCAACAATTAGCTTTGGCCTTGAAGAATTACGAAGACAAGTACGTCGTTAAAGAGCGTCGCTATATGACCAATGATCCAACCATAGAGAAGCTCTTAACCATATTGCAAGACAACCCTCAAGGACTGCTTCTTTATCGAGATGAACTTAGCGGATGGCTTGAGACAATGTACAAGTCTGGCAGAGAAGGAGATCGCGAGTTCTTCTTAGAGTCTTGGAACGGTGATAGCTCGTATTCGATGGACAGAATAGGTAGAGGCAGCACGTTTGTTGACGGACTCTGTTTATCAGTCTTAGGAGGCCTACAACCCAGCAAATTTGGTGCTTATGTGGAATCAGTGAGCAAAGGTGGGAAAAGCGACGATGGCTTGTTTCAAAGACTGCAGATTTTACTGTTTCCAGAAAAAAGAAAGAAATGGACAAACGTAGACAGAAAACCAAATTTAGAGGCTAGTATAACCGTAGAAAAAATCTTGGAAAAGATTGATGCACTCCCACTCCCTGAACGTGTTAATGATGAAGTACAACGTATTAAGTTACATTTCTCAGATACTGCTCAGATCTTGGCAGATGCCTGGAGAGAATCCCTTGAGAAACGCCTATGCAATGAAGAAATGTCCCCCATATTTGAAGCACATATCTCGAAATATAGATCTCTAATGCCATCCCTAGCCTTGATTTTCTCTTTGGTTAATTCGTTTGATACGACGGGAAATGCACCAGTTGAAGTTGACGAGTACTCTGTGAAGCTTGCAATTAGATGGTGCCAATTTTTAGAGCAACATGCCTTCAAAGCTTATGGTGAATATCTAGAGCCAGAAATGGTAGCAGCTAGGGTTTTATTAGAGAAAGTAAAATCGGGGTCATTGCAAGACTTTGATCGTTGTCGTGAGCTTTATAGACGGGGATGGAAAGGATTAAATACTCCTGAAGGCTTCGAAGCCGCGCTTAAGACTCTCCAGGAGTTTGGATGGGTAAGGTCGGAAGTGTTAAGTCCATCTGTAGGACGTAAATCGGAGGTCATCCGACTTCATCCTAGCCTTAGAGCCTGATCTATCAATCTAAAAAAGTCCTTGCCCCCCACAAGCTGAGCTACTAAAAGAGAGGCGATCTCTTATCGGTGTCAACTTTCGTGTTGACCACGTCTTCTTACAATAAAAATATCATGTATTTATTGGGGGTTAATTTGAAACAATCATTTATGGTGGTCTGTAATCCTGAACGTTTCGATCTTGAATCATACTTTAAAGATCGACGCCAAGGAGCCTCAGGAACAGGCTTTGAAATAAGCTGGAGATATAAACCGAGCAAAACCCCGCCAAAACCACCTAAGCTTGGAGATACAGTTTGGGTTTTTAGAGCAAAGAACAATCCTCATGGAATCGTAGCAAAAGGAATAATCTTAAAGTCCCCGCTTCCCTCATCGGAAATAAACTCAGAAATCCGTGGACAAAAATACTGGCATGAAGGCGAGAGGTTGAGACAACACTTCACCTCAATTCTCATTAAAATTGAAGAAGAGAGCATTACTTATAATGGCAGTTCAGTTAATGAGATCGTATCTTGGGATCAATTAAAGAACCACCCTGCTTATCAAGCTAGTCACTGTAAAAAGAGGAACATGAACGGGACTATTTTTTATTTAGAAAATGATTTAGCAAATGCTATTGAAAGTATGTGGTGCAACGAGTTATCTCATGAACCTAGCAATACAATTTTTTCTTCGAATAAATCTCACGTAAACCTACGTCTAGATAACGATGTTATCCTTTCAATTAAAAAAGCAGCCTTAGAAAAGGGGCTACCATATCAAACATTAATTAATTCATTCTTAAAAAATTCGTTTGTGGCAAAGGAACCCTCTGGGAGAAATGATTCTAATTCTTGGCAGGAACCTCAGTCTCTTATCGAAAGAATCGAAAATTTAGAAAGACTAGTAATGGGAACTCCAAGACTTAGCTGAGATGCTCCTTTCACAACCCCTTGAGACATTGGTAGGTTCCTAATTCTTCAGTTTGTAACTGAACGCCATAATTGTATTCCGAAATTTTTCTGGCTCTCTTAATCTAATAAAGTGATCAGATTCCTTGAACTCGATAATTTTTGTCTGCTTATTCTTAGAAAAACTAGCAAGGTCTAGTTCTGTTAAGAGACCTTTACCGATTGGAGCAGCCATAACGATTGTGGATAAATCTGGGTTAGCAAAAGCAGGATATAAGTCTAAGGCTTTCGACTCCCTCTCCATCCCTTCCAGAGCTTCTTTACGTATAGCCGTAAGAACCGATCGACCTCCAATATTACGCTGAGAGAAGTCGTTCGCCCAGCCTGTAGGTAAATTGATCGTTCGGAGAGTATGGTCAACTATAACTAGACCCTTAACAGGGCTTTTTTCTCGTCGTATTAGATACTGCATGGCATAAATAGAGCTAATGCTATTAGCAACAATAACTACCTGGCTACACCCCAAGCTTGTAAGTACGAGATCAATATCACCAGCATGGTCGTCAGCAGTATATCCAGTCAATGGAGTAGTACTTTGACCACGGCCACGGAAACTGAAAGAAACTACATTCACCCCTTCTGAAACACAGGGGGAAAGGCATTCCCAACCATCTTCTGCTATAGAGGATAAACCAGGAAGGAACACCAAGGTTGGCTTCTTTACCTCCAAGTTTGAGTGAAGAACATGAATGCCTACACCATTTGGATGATAAATCATTTTGCTATGCACCTGCATAAATCGCCTCTTTCTCTTTTGGAAATTTCACTGTAATTTCGAAAGTTCTTTTTTCACGGGAGAAGTCTGCTTTTATCGTCCCGTCATGCAGCTCTACAATATGTTGACATAGGCTCAGACCAAGCCCTGTTCCATCTGTCCTAGTGGTAAATCCACTTACAAAAACCATTGAAGTATCAATATTTATATTAGGGCGAACTGGGTTCCTTATAGAAAGAGCAATCTCATTGGAGTTGTCTTCTAGGGTAGTTTCTACATGTCCCATATCTCCACAAGCCTGTATAGCATTGCTATAGAGGTTATGAATCAGGGTCTTTATTAACGTCTTATCCCCTGTTATTTGTATAGGATTTGAATGCTTATATTTCGCGTCCCTTTGCCTTATGAGAGCTGCTAAATCGACGTTTTTAGGATGCCTACCATAATCATCAGTGGCAATCTTCTTTAGGGCTTTCTCCATCTGGCTGATGAGTTCGTCAGCCATTTCTAGAGTCTCCGCAATAATCTCTTTCTGCCTAATTGGATCCTCTATGACTGTAAGTCGTTTTAACTGATTGTATTGGTAAAACGCTGGAGATTTGACTTCATGATAGTACTCTTTCGCAAGCAACATCCGATTACGAATGATAAGTAGCTCTTTATATTCGACCAAAGAATGCCATAGATCACTGATTTCCTTTATTTCCAGATTCTTAGGTTTAATTCCGGTTCTAAGACCATCCCAAACATCATGAATTGGTCCAGAGATTTTGTACTGAACCTTACGTAGGAAAGAACGGGTTCCAAAAAAATAACTAGAGAACAAAACAATACAAACAGCAATAATAAATAAAATTAAGTCGCTTCGAACAAACCTAGGGGTGATAATTCCACGAACATACATAGCATCTCCTGCCCAATGACTAGGGGTATAAAATGCTACTTTAAAATCTGATTGCCAGTTGATAGAACAAACACCCAGTGAGTAATGGCGCCATCCCGTATCAGGATCCTGTTTTACGACTACAAGATTTTCAATTTCAAATTGATTCTTTAACTTAGTAACCACGTCCGAAAAATAGGATTGGTAGAACTCAACCCGTGATGTTTCGACTAGAATTCTGGCACTTTCACTAACTTCCTGGCAAATTCCCCTAACATACCTATCTGTGGCAAATTTTATCGATGCAGAAAATACAAGCAAGCTGATTAAGAGCAGCAGCAGGCCCGTAAGGATAGCCTGCTTCTTGAACTGGGCTCGAATGTATTTCGCTATAGTGTTGTCAAAGGTTGTATTGATTTGCCGTCCCATTTTCCTAAGTAGACCTTTCTTTCCGGCTTCTTTGCGACAATATGATATGAACTTGCTGTGCCAACATAATTTTGACTGGAATATTTTTTATTAAATTCATCTCGATTTTGGCTAATTTCAGCAGCATTAAGTGCTATAGCAATCATATCTTTCAATACATATATGATAGGTTCATCAATACTGTTTCCCTTGACGGCAGGTTCGTTATTAACGACATTCCGTAACTCTTTAAAGGCATTTACTGTTTCTACGGAAACAGGGAATCCAAAAGCGGCTAACTTTTCAGGGTTAAAATAGTCTGAAAATACATAAAAATTATTTACGCTTGTAGAAAGGTGTGCCTCTAACTGAGGTTCACAATAATTCCATTGAACATGGCCAATAAGATTGACTTTATTTGCATAGGCTTTTGAACTTACGAGTTGTACTAATTCCAACTGTTCGAAAGCAAATCCAGCGAATAAAATATTAACCTCTTCCTTCTCCGTAAGGGTAGGTAAGGTTCCACTAAGTTCTTGCCAAATTTGGGACGTAGTCCCACGATATGTTTTAATAACATTGAAAGTCTGCTCATAGATCCGAGCGTATTCTAAATTGGTCAGGAAAGTCTCAGGAACAAGAACAATGGATGGATGATCAAACCGCTTTCTTAACGTAGATAGACTTCTTTTAAGATCATTATGAGAAGCGGCTAGAGAGTATGCAAAATCGTTACTGATAGAGTTAAGTGGAGATGCGGGAGCCAAATACGGAATCTTCTTCGCTTGTGCTAACTGTGATGCTTCCAAAGATTCAGGTGAGTATAAGTAGCCTGCTACACCCAACGCACCTACTTTTTCAGCCAAAGCAAAACCATCAGTAGGTCCATTATCAAAGCTTTGGACCAATTTAACGGTCGATCCTGGGTGTCTTAGCTTATGTTCTTTGAGGGCTTGCGAAAGGGCAACTTCGTATTGCTTCTTAACCAGATCATTTCGCCAAGGGTTCTTATCAATGATCCTCTCACCAATGACAATTGTCTTTTCATGATTTTTAGAAACTGCTGGGTTAGAAAATAATATTGCCATGATAAAAATCACCTTAAATTTATACATTGTTCGACCTCTGAAAGGCTAAAAATCTTCTTGGGTAATACAGCATTCAAACGCCGGTAAAACTCTCTCGGGACCTCATCTTCCAAGCTCCATAGAACGACTCTCCCTTTATACTTAAGATCATCTCTTATGTAGGTCACCAAATCTTTATCAAAGGCATTGTAGGTATCAAAGCGAAAATCAAGGACGATCAGGTAGATGTCATATAAATCTTCAGGCTTAGTAAAACATTCAGCGAATTCATCCGGACTTTCAAAAGTCTTAACATCCGCCTCTCGCAACAAAAAATCCTGAAGACCTTCTCTATAGCTTTTTTCATCATCAACGATGATGACTTTCTTCTTACGCATCAGATCCCATCTCTTTTACTAGATTGAATAGAGCAGTACGTTTTGACTCCGACATGGAAGCAATTTGAGTCAGACAAGTAAGGGTTTCTTTTACATCTTGATTCGATTTCGACATAAAACTACGCATAAAGCGATTCCTTAGAGGAATACCCACCATATCGAACTTTTCGAGCAATTCGTGTTCCCATTGATAGAGACTACGCTTGACCTCATTAGATCCGCTCTCGGTACGTTGAGACCGTTCTAAGAAGTTAATGAATGCTGATAAAGAAAGTTTATTAAGGGAAGCGATTCTATCTAGATATTCAAGGACTGAAATCACTCGATTCGAAGGTTTACGACCTTCCAATGTTCGGTAGGTGGCAATTTCTACTTCGATTTGTTCAGCGGCTTGCTCTGCGCTAAGGCCATTTACATTTCGAAAGTCTTTAAGAAATTGTCGAAGCTGATTCTGTAGTTTTTGTCTTCTAGAAACGTCCATAACGAGCCACCGTCAGCGGAAATATTCGATTTATATAATTTTTACAAATCTCACTCACCGTTGCGCCAAATCTATATGAATAAACCATGGTTTGGCAACACGAACATATATAAAAAATTCATATGGTTGGGCAATAAATTTTTCTGAGAAATAGCTGGATCTTGCGACTGCTTTGTTCAGCGGCTTGAATTGGGGAGAGACTTATGGCGCTACAGAAGAAACCTTGGCTTGGAAAAAATGGGGAACCTGTTCCAGAAGTAGACCTGAAAAGTATGACCGAAGCTTGGGGAGCCAATACTTGGGAAGAGTTCCTTAAAACTACTGTCGAATGCCCTTTGCGAGAAACTCTATCTGGCTCTCAGGCTATCGAAAATTTAGAAGATGGCTATCGTGACGCATACCAGGAAATGTTAGCTCACGAAGAGTACCCAAACCTGACACAACTTGTTCGCTCCCTTATCAAACGACTTACCATACGCGAACGAGAAGTTGTTTATGCGACTTTCTGGCAAGGAAAAAGTCAAAATGAGATCGCAAAAGCCCTCAAGGTGAAGCGAAGTGTTATCCGTAACTACCGGGATAGGGCCCTGAAAAAACTAGGAGTCCTATTTGTTGAAAAACTGTTGTCAGCAAACGATTCTAAGCAAAATGAGGAAGGTGCTTGTCCCCAAGATTTCACCCAAAAAGACATAGGTAAGAGAGAAGCTTCATAAAGGCCACGGCAAAGGGGAAGCCATGAATAGAATCGTGTACATCGAAAATGAAATGCCCTTGTCTCTACACTGTAAAGGTCTCAATTATGACGAAACCAAGCATCTCAGTATGCAAGATCTCACAATGTTCATTGAGCGTGATCTTCATTGCTATCTTAAAAAACTAAAAGAATTAAACCCTACCTTTTCGATCTCCCTCATAAAGCAGGGGAACCTCTTTGAGGTGCGTATTCAGGTTGCTATAGCATTTATCAATGCTGCAGAGCCTGTAAGACGGAGAATCGAAAGCTTGCTCTGGCTCTACAATACCCAGAGTTTTATCCAAAAAAATGGACACTTGGTCGCACTTCCGTCTCGGTTTCGCTTTGAAATCGATGTAACGCAACACATGAATTGATCTTGCTGCCAAAGAATGAATTTTCCAATTCACACTGAAGGAGTGTTGTCATGCGTAACCCTAACTCTCCAATAGCCTATCTAGACCAGGTTTCTTTAAACCGTCTAGCAGATAAACACGCTCTCGATAGCTATCTTCAAAAGCAGCAAATTGAATCTGAAGACCTCGATAATGGCTTTATCATCAGACCTGAAGTCTGTGCCTCAGTCAGGGATTTAATCCAAAATCTACCTAAAAAAGAGAGCCAAATATTGAGATTACGCTATTGGGAAGATCTATCCATTGCGGAGATTGCAGACAATGTTGGTATGACAGAGGCTTCAGTTCAAACTCTCTTGACAAAGACTCTTGCTAACTTACGTATGCAGATTTTGAAGACATTTCCAGTTCAACCTAAAACTAGGCATGCAGCTATCCAACAGCTTTAACAAACTATAAGGACAGTCGGAGACTCATACATGCGTATCAAAACAGCGATACTTTTGTGGTCTATCAATTACTCCGCTGTTCAAGGAGCAGCGTTTCCTAATATCTGTACTGTGGTTGACTCCCCATATTTTCTGCAAAACCTTGAGATGACATACCACATTATCCCTTGTGGGGGGCCAATCCCTAGGCCATGTGTGGAATTTAGTTATTACGTACCAAAATATTTTATTGAGGTAGTGAGTAATGCAAAAGAAACATTCTTCGGAGCTTTGCCTGGTGTCAGAGCTCAGCTTGCCTTAACACCTCCTAGTCTGCCATTTGGAGCAGAAGATGATTCGGAAAGCTACTCGTTCCATGCACACACCCTCAATATTCCTTTTGGGCAAGTTTTTGACGGGTTGGCTTGTGGTAATGCACTACCTGATATTTTTTGCTTTTCTGCCATGAGTGAACATCTAGGTAGTAATTGGAAAACCGGCGCAGCTGATCTTTGGCAACCTGAGTTCCTAGCTTGGTCAATATCACCAAAAGCTTGTCTTATTAAGGGAGCTGCAACGTCAGCATTCGGCAATACCTCTATGGGGGGAGGTGGTGACTCATCGATGTGCTCATTTAATATGAGTTGGTTACCCAAGTTTCCACCTTCAAACCAACCAATCTGCACTGGTTGGGGCATACACTTCCCTAGAACTGGAACCGTCACATCTTCCGACCAATTGACGGCTTCGCTTGTTGTAGCCTCCCGTATACGAAGTATCGGCGCAGAAGTACTCAAGGGGATATCTATTTCTCCAGACGAGAAATGGCAAATGATTTTACCTCAAGCATCAGCGTCTTTCAGAGAAGGGCAAAACATCGCTTTACTGCAAATCAGAGGAGTTAATGAGTTGGGTCGGTTTAGGGGTACCTTTAAAAATTACCTTTATGCTATCTGGCAAAGAACGGGTTGTGTCCGTGAACTTCCTTGGCTAGCAAGTACCAAAGTCTGGCTTAGTACGCTCCAATCCGTTTGTAAGGGGTGGAAATAATATGTTTGGCCAATACATTCTCAAAAAAGGATACCTCTGTTCTCAAGACTTAGACCGAGCATTGTTGCTTGCTAAGTTCCGAAAAAAGAAGATTGGTAGACTTCTCGTCGAGCTAGGATTCATTTCCAAGGTGCAATTGGATGCTTTGTTGATAGGATATCTTCAACCTTTCAACCAAGGAAAATATGAAGACTTAAAGAAAAAGACAGATGAAATTCACTTATCTGCTGAACAGACTCATTTTTTTGACAAACTGGCTGCCATCCCTATTACTTTAAATGCCAACCATGTAGAAGTTTTAGTAAGAGAATTTAAAGATGAAGTTGCAGAGCAAATTGAGGAATATTTTGGCTGCTCTGTCACACTTCATATCACTGAGGTTCAGCTCTTCGAGATCCTTACGACAAGGACTATCAAAAACGAGGTTGATCGAGCTTCTATTGTAGTTTCTAGGGAGCTAAATGATGATCAAAAGCTTTCGGAACCTGATCCGTTTGCTAAACTCCTCAAAAACTGTCTTGAATGTGCAAAAGCCCTAGGAGCTAGTGATATCCACTTTGAGCCCTACGATACGGAATATCTGATTCGATTTCGGGTTCATGGCCATCTTAACGATTGGAAAAGGTTTTCTGTTAACCATACTCTTCCACTTACATCAAAGCTCAAATGGATTATTAACATGGATCTTGGGCTTATCGGCCAACCACAAGACTCCAGAGCTACTTTTCATTCTCTTGGTATTGATATACGTGGGAGTTCAATGCCTGTTACCAGTGGTGGTGAAAAGATCGTCTTAAGACTTCAATACCAGGAAAAGGCTTTCAATATTCGTCAACTGGGGATTAGAGAACAAAAACTCAACGTCTTACTTGATAGCGTTACCAAAAGCGATGGTTTGATTCTTATCTCGGGCCCTACAGGGAGTGGAAAGACTACAACCTTGTATGCGCTATTGGAAGAAATGGATCGCCTGGGAAAGAATATTTCCACACTAGAAAATCCTGTTGAAAAGCAACTTGCTCGGGTTAATCAAGCTAATATTAAGGATTATAAAGACTTTGTTAGCTTTCAAAGAGCTCTCATGAGACAAGATCCTGACGTAATCCTTCTTGGAGAAATTCGTGATACTGAGACTGCTGAACTTGCTCTGAAACTGGCTTCAACCGGTCACTTAGTTCTCTCTACTATCCATGCCAACGGTGCTGTTCAAGTCATAGACCGACTTACAAATTTAGGGGCTGATTCTTTCTCTATTAAGACCAACCTCAGATTATCAGTAGCCCAACGTTTGCTTCGAAAAATTTGCCAAGGGTGCAGTCAACCTGCGTTGGAAGACCTACTTAAAAGACTTGAAAATCCATCAGGTAACTTTCGGACCACTAGTCAAACTGGATGCTCATCCTGCTTCCAAGGAGTTACAGGGAGAATTGCGGTCATTGAATACATTGGCAGGGATGAAGTAGCCAAATTAGGCATAGAGACTGTCATAGCAGGCGAGCCTATTGCCTATGAATGCCTGCAATTAGCCAGATCTGGATTAATAGACATCCGTGACGCACTCTTTTTCTCCTAAAAGGAGGTCTAATGAAGACTATTTTTTTAGCCATCGTACTGCTCTATAGCGGCTATGCGCATGCTTTTGATTATTTTGGAGGACAAATCAACTATTGGAAGGAGAAAGAAATTGTAAAACCAATCGAAAAGCCCATCCAAGAACATAAAAAGATAGAAAAACAGAAGGAGGTTCAACAACAAGAAACTAACAAATTTGATTGGAGCAAGTACATGGATCCTAAAAATAAAGAATTCTTTAAGGAAGGTGACTATGTCCCCCCTGAACCGTTGATGGAATTAGCTCGTAACCCTAGTGACGAAAACATTAAAAATTGGTTTGTGATGATTGATACTAAAAACAAGCTCATGAGTGAGCTTCAAAAAAGGATGGGTGAATTTTCTGCTAGAGCGAGTCCACCACTGGCTAAGGAGGAAAAAGATATCTTAGAAAGGCAACAAGCTTCAATCACACCTAGCAATGTAGATTTTAAGAGGTTTCGCTTTCGGCTCTACTTTGAGTCCAGTTGCCCGCATTGCAAAAACATGCTTAAGACCCTCAAGGATCTTGAAAACATGGGTTATTACGCTGAAGTCCGACAGATCGATAATAAAAAGCCAGATTTCCCTGTTCCTTTTCCCATATCCCAAGTTTCAAAAAACGAGTTGAAAGAAAAACAAATCAATTCATGGCCGGTGTTGTTTGTTGCAGATACCAGTAAGCAACTGATCTATCGAATCAACGGTTACTTTTCCACTGAAGAAGTACTCAAAACCCTCTCTAGCAAGTAATTTTAAAACCAAAAACTATACGAAGGGGTTTCTATGACTAACTTTCACACCCAGAATGTCTTTCGTGCCTTCTCTCACCAGAGAATTTTATTCGGTTTTGTCCTGTTCCTAGTGTTTATGCAGTCAAGCATTGGAATATGTGCTTCTTCCATAAGGCTTCCTGGAACTGATATTACAGACCATCTTACAGCAGCGGGCACATTACTAAGAGTTGTTGATAGCTTTCTGTTCGTATTCGGGGCCCGCATTATGGCAGGTCTTTGCGTACTAGCCGCTGGATGGAATCTTAAAGAACAACGATTCGCTATGGCAATCATCTGTGTCATTGCTGCCATTATGATCGGAACCGTTCCTATGTGGATCAAAAACATCTTCGATATAGGTGGAGGAACCATCTTTTCTTAGGAGATTGCATGCACAACTACGATTCTATGAAGCAAAAACATGCAAAGAAAGTCAGTCAAACTATCGACAGCCCAATTATGGTTTTTGACTATTTTGAGCTTGGAGAAGTTATGGCTGCCTTACTTTGCCTCCTACTGTTTGGAATAGTCGTCTATTCCTGGAAATTGATGTTTATAAGCCTTGCTCTAGTCCTGGGCGCAGGCCCAGTCATTCGAAGACGCAATAAAAGAGGTATTTTCTTTCATTGGCCATATCGTCACCTACGAATGACCCTTCCAGGGATCATAAATCCAGCTGGTCCTAAACGTTACTCTGATTAGGAGAGAATATGGTGAGTTCAAAAGATAAAGGAGTTAGTCCTAAGGCATTAGAAAGTCCACCCAACGGGAAAGTGCTTAGCAATCAAAAGCTCTCTCAACTTCCCAAATACATTTCCTATAAGGCTGCTCTACTGAGAGAAAAGCTGATCCTAAGCTATGTGGTCATGATTATCTCTTGTATGTTTGTGGCTTATTTTGCTGTTTCAAGGCTAGAAATAGCCCGTCTTTATGAACAGCTACGAACAAAGGAGTATATTCTAGCCCCTGGCATCCGGGATTTTACACCCGTCTCCCCACAGTCTATTCCTGATTCCTATGTACATGATGCTGTCAGTGACTTTGTTTCATCCCTAGGAAACATAAATGCTTCGAATATTCTTGAGGAATATTCAGGGCTCAAGAGATTCATGAGTGACACATTCAAAATAAAATTCGAGGTCGAAACCAAAGAATGGGTTAAGCAAGTTCAAAATGAAGATTTAGCACAGCTAGTAAATCTTAAAAATAAGGAGATTATCTCAGATCAAAAAGGAGCCTATCATGTCACAGCCTTTGTAAGAGCTGATTTCTACGCAGCAGGTCAACACCTTGGATATGAGGATCAAGCCATAGAAATGGAACTGAAGCTCGTCCCTCCAGATCGGGATAAAAGATGGTACCTGCAGATCGAAAATCTAACTTGGAGCAAATTAGAGACTTTCAAATCCAAAAATGATCGTAAAAAAACTGACCCACTCGAGGAGAAGCGATGAATTATCAAATAACCAAATGTGTTCTATTAGTCGCATCATTTCTGAGTAGCCCTTTAGCCCTTGCTAAAATCGTATACTATGGTTCTGAAACAGAGGTTTTGACTTTGGCATATGATGCCACAACTATACTTCGCTTCGATGACGAGGTTAAGACCATTTCACAGGCATCCAAGTACATAATTGAACCAGCTGACCCAGCTGACCCAAACTACAGAGTCTTATCAATAAAACCCCGACTTCCTGACGGTAAAGACAAAGTAACTTTTATTCTTGTGAATGATACTGTTGTGAATCTTAGGCTTGATACAGTTTCAAAGGCAATCCCAGAAAAGACTGATAATTTCTATGATTTAAAGACGAAAGACTTGAAAATCGAAGAAACAAAAGGCGCTGATGTCTCGGATCTAGAGCTGATGAAGGCTATGGTGCGTTCAGATAACCTTGTTGGCTATAACTCCCGACCTTTTGTTAGAGCAGTAAACTCAGGGATCGAGGGTATTTCTGCTCAACTTATCAAAGTCTATACTGGACCAAAATTTAACGGGTACATCTTTAAAGTAGAAAACACCTCTCTTGATAAAAAATTTGCTATTGACCTAAAGAGCCTGACTCTAGGTCGTCCTAACGTCGCTTTGCTCTCACAAGTTGACGACAAAGTTATCAGTCCAATAGGGACAGGGAAACACATAACACTCTTACGCATAGTTGCAAAATCTACATCCGTTTATTCTTCACTATCTCTACCTATAGAGCCCATTGTTACGAAATAGATCATTAAATCCTTTAATAACAAAATATGGAGCTAAGTATGAGAATTCTTAGAAATCTCGATGCTGAGAAATTTAAGTTCTTTCTAAGTAATTATCGAACACAGCTTACTATTGCTGCAGTTTGTATGGCTCTTGGTACCGTGTATCTAGTAAGCAGATATGAAGACAATAAAGTCATTATGTATCGAGAGATGGAACAACCTGATTACTCAAATGGCAAGATCGTATCTCCAAGTAATGACATCTATCAGAAAAAGGAACGAGTTCTTTCGACGAGAATTGAGGAACTCGAAAGAAAGATTCAAATCTTAAGCGAAGGAATAACAAATCAAAAAACAAATCTAAACGAACAGCCATCGAACCCTGCTGAGCTCATACCTACTCCGACTACAGAAGTTAAGGTGGATCCAGCTCCGTTGATAACTAGTCCAATGATGAATCAAGAGTCACCAGCAGAATACACTACCACTCAGATGCCACCGGGGCTAACCGTGCCACCTAACTATGGTAGCTATAGGGCTCCATCACAAGTTCCTAGTCCAATGTCATCTCCTAGCCCTATGCCCAATGAACCTAAAATAGGCGAACCAGGGCCTGGCATCATTTCTTTTCCTGTGAAAGGTAAGGTGGAAAGAACAGAGATGTCCGTCAAGCTCCCGAGCGGATCATTTGTGAAAGCAAAGCTTCTTACTGGAGTTGAAGCTCCTGAAGGTAAGGCTCTACCAGTCCTTTTACAGGCAGACTATGCCTTTCTAGGTCCCAATAAGAGCAAAATAGACTTATCTGGCTGCTTTCTAATTGCAAAATCTACAGGGAATTTGTCCATAGAACGTGTCGAGATGCAAACCTCTAAAATCTCCTGTGTTAGTAAAAACGGGAGAATGTTTGAACGTGAACTTAATGGCTTCGTTGCTGATAATAAAGACAACTCTTTTGCAGTAGTTGAGGATGTTAACAGCAAACAAGACCGTGTTGCTACTATGGCATTTCTGTCTTCCATCGTTTCAGGAATCAGTGGTGCCATCAGCCAAGCTCAAACTACTTCTCAGACAAATGCCCATGGTGGTTCTTCCGTCTCAATCTCTGGGGATGAGCAGAAATACATTGCAGCTAATGGGGCGAGTAGTGCCGCATCTATGGTCACTCAGTGGTATCTCAAGCAAGCACAAAGTCTTCTTCCTACCATCAACGTTGGATCAGGGCAGGATGTATGGATCGTCACTCAAGATTCTATAGATCTGCCTAATTGGTACTTCAAAAAGCTAGAAACTAGGTCAGGAGAGTTTAACTTCCTTAGCAGACTTACAGACTAGAAAGGTTCCAAATGATTTATAAAATACTTTTTTTAACAGTAATAGCCCTTCTTAATGCGTGCGCCATAACTAGAGCCCCGAGCCTTAACTTACTAGAAAAAAGATCTGACTTTGATGGAGTTCAGGAAATTGAAAGTGCATTAGATGCTGTAGACAACCCATTACTAGTTCCAGTACGGACGGAGCCAGTTGTCGCAGATATCTGGGTTCATCCCCACGAGTTGGCTAATGGAGACTATTTCCGAGGGGCATGGATCAGGACGGTCGTATCTCGTTCTTCCTGGCAGGTAGACGAGAAACATGAACCACTGATTGTCAAAGAGAAGCCCAAGCCAGAAGCGACGACAACCGTAAGACGAGGAGCTCGTGATGGAAAATAGCTTTAAAAATCTACCCAACCCCGTATTGGCAGCTTTAAGGGACAGATCGTTCTTACGTAAGTCCCTTCATGAACGTCCTGAATCTCTTTCAACCTTGTTACCTTATGATGAATACTTAGCAGACCATGAGGTCTTTATTCTTAAAGATGGATCCATGGGGGCCGTTTTTGAGGTGGCTCTCGTTGAACATGAAGCTCTAACTGAAAAAGAGATTCTTAAGGTTGTCTCTTCAGCAAAAAGTTGGTTTAACTTCCCAGAAAATTTCGTACTCCAAATGCAATATGACACTTCCTATTATTCCATTATGGACAAGACTCTTGGTGGGATGGAGGGCAAGCATCCTAATGCAAATCCTGTTTCTAGGAGACTTTTCGAAGAAAAAATAAAAGTTCTAAAAGATTCCTGCCACAAAATCTCATCCCTTTCACCCATGAAAAGGCGGTTACTGGTTTCTGTTCGTTACTTTCCCTTATCAAGATCAAAGGTAAATCTCCAAGACTTCAAGCATGAAGATGGTATTTTAAAAGGCAATCTTCATGCTTTTCGTCAAGAACTGGCAAATTTTAGTCACCACCTTCGGAATTTCTCTGCAAACAGCCATCTGAAAATCACAGCTTTGAATGATCAAGAGCTGGGCACAGTATTAAGGAGGTTCTTTAACCCAAAGACTTTCTACAAACGAGCCTTTGCACCTATAAACCGACAAAACTCTCTTTCAGAGCAAGTTATTTATAGTTCTCCGTTTCTCAGCTTTGAGGGGATAGCAAGGGAAGGGATAAAAACCAGAACTTTGTCCCTGAAGACATCCCCGGCTTTCTCCTTCCCAGGTGGGATGGCTCAATTTGTAGGTCTTGATTTTCCTTTTCGCCTCAACCTCAACATTTCGTTCCCTTCATCAGGAAAAATTAAGAAATCCCTCGCAACAAAGGAGTTCTTTCTTGAAAATGCACTAACAGCCCGTGCAAGGGTCCAAAGAGAGGAGATCAAGGCCATCCAAGAGTCGTTAGCTCGTGATGATAGATGCTTACAGATGACCTTCAATGTCGTTATTGAAGGTGAATCTGATGAAGAGCTAGATGAGAGATCACGAAGGGTCTGCCATATCTTTCATAACGATCTAGAGTGTGAGGTTATCGAAGAGAGTGATATAGGATTGGGTTTATGCCTGAATACCCTCCCCCTCAACTATACTCCCGATGCGGATTACTCCAGCAGACGAGCTATACGCATTCTGAAATCAGATCTGGCTAACTTCCTGCCATTTTTTGATTCGTTCAATGGTGGGTTGAACCCATTAGCTGTTTATCTGTCTAGAGAGAATAATTTGGTGCCATTCTCCTTGCTTGAGAATGAAACTTCAAACCATACAGTAGTACTGGCTGATACTGGTTCAGGTAAATCCGCTTTCGTAATTGATTGTATTCAGGCTGCAAAAAGAATGAGTCCCGAGCCCATCGTCTTTGTCATCGATAAGAAGTCCAGCTACGGGATGCTAAGCCAATATTACGACGGAGACTTAACCATCTTTGATCGGGGTAAGGA
>JAGNWK010000045.1 GCA_017985985.1 Oligoflexales bacterium | reverse complement strand
TCTTTATCGCCACAACAGGGACAAACTACTGAAATAAAGGAAGCCATTACTACCGCCTAAATAATGGGTTTGATCCCCCAATCTACCTAAGTAATAAATAAAAACAACAATTACTATACATTACCACGACTTGTGGGATGGTTCCTAACGTAGTGAAAGGAGGGGAGACTAGGGGGGAAACTTCGCAGCCGGCTTCTCCCAAACCCTCTTCCTTGCTTCATAATTTAACTTCAAAAAAATGTTCGAGTCTCTCTTGAAGATGCTTCTCAATCGGAAAGAGAAAGACCCCTCCGTCGTACACAAGCTCCCAGTCGAAGGAGCTGGCGAGCACAGAGAGGACCTGACCTTCCAGAGCAATCAGTCCCGATCCATCCTTCAAGCACTCCTTCTCCCAGTGAAGGGCATCCTCTGTCTTTTTTGCTCTTTGAAGATAGAACTTCCGACTCCCTTTCGTATTGATACGAAAGTAATACTCTTCATCAACATACATTTTTTTACCGACAGACTTCCGTTTCGAAGAAAAATCGACACCAAAAAAATCGTTCAGTTGGTTGATAACAGCCTGGTGAGAAGCATCAAAATCAATCTCCGGATTGATTTTTTCCCATTTGACAGAAACCGGTTCTTCGGGGCTTGCAGGTGGAGTCGCTCGATAGAGAGTAACTTTTTGAGCATCTCCAAGCTCTACCCTAAACCAATATTGCCCATTGTCGAAAACACGATGCATGACGGCACCCCATGAACAAACTTAGCTTTTGGATATTTCTATAAGGAACGATCCCATCACCCCATCTTTTTTCGGATCTTCCCCTCGAATTAAAAAACCGCAACGGAGATGGGATATCCGATGAAACCAGGGCTGCTTGCTCAAATCATCTTTGATCTGCTGACAGTCCTTTTGAGTCTGAACAGGTGGAACCTCCTGTGCATATTCAACACGAAGGAAAAGTCCGACTCCTTTTTCCATCACAATAGAACTCATATAAGGAATTTTCCAAGAACTCAGCTGTGCTTGTATAGCCTGCTCCCAATCCGATCGCGACATCACACTGTCTTGCTTTTTACCAATCTCGTCTTTTTTTGATGTTTGAAATCTAGAACTACCCTCATAAAGCTTTTTAGCGAAATCAAGCTTGATATACGCGGATATTTTAAGATCTTCTTTTAATTCTAACCCGGCCTCTTTAACCCAGTCATCGGAACTCCGTCCCAAGTGAGTCCACTTCTGCGTATGGAAGGAGGCTAAAACCCAGGTTCCGTTTTTTGGCACCAATGTCACAAACACTCTGCCCAGCTCTTTTTCACCCATAAGCTGAATCCAAAGGGCTAGCTGAAAGGGGTATCCATAATGAGTCGAAACGGTGACGGATTCCTGAGGGTGAACCCCCTCACAGCGAAGATCCATAACAGCACCATCTTTGGCATGCAAAAACCAGAAGGACAGGATCGATGCCTGCAGGGGGTCTTTGAGAACAGTCTGATGCAAAGCTAAGGCCTCGAGAACTTGGTTCCTGACAGCTTCTTTGAGGCGAGGGTGAAATAGGGACAGGAGCCCATCTGCGTCTGAGGCTTCAAGACTTTTGAGCAGCTTGTCTTTTATAGAAAGATCGAAACTCGGATCTAGACCAACAAGATCCTCTTGCATGAGGCCCGGTCGAATCTTTATACAATCAGGCCCCCAGTGTTCGGGATTCTTACCTTCAAGATGGCCCTGCGAAAAAGCTGGAAAAGAGTGTAAAAAATAGATGAAAAGGAGAGCTAGGAGACCTGGAATTTTTGGGAAGAATGCATCCCTTTTAGGCGACACGATTGCACAACCCTTTCTTTAAGACGGATTCTAAGAAGCGAATCACTTCTTAGCGACACAGGTGTCACAACCTTTTTTCTCTTCAAAAGACACGAGCTCCCAGCCACCAAACTCTTCGTGCACAGTCTGAAGAGCATCTTCCAGATACTCACATTCGAAAGAAAAAATCTCTCGCAGTAAGGTCAGTTCCAGACAATAGACATTATAGAAAAACCTACCTTCGTCAGGGGCAAAAACGGGGCTGACCCCAGCCTGTCTGTCCTGAAAGCGAAGATAAGAGTGGTCATAATTTTTTTCTGTTAAACTTCGAACGTTCATCTTACTCACTCTTATTTTGGGAGAAACCAGCTGCGCAGTTTTCTCCCAAACCCTCTTCCTTGCACTTACTTCAAATTCAAGGACCTCAGTTCGGGACTAAGCCCGTTCCAAAACTGCTCTGCTGTCAGAGATCGTCCACCCTGTGGAGTCAACCTATCTATCCTAACATAAGAGTCTTGAGTGGCAACTTTTATAACTTTCTGCTGCTTTTCATAGGACATGGAACCAGGAGATCCAAGCGGCAGAGCTTCCTCCTGGACAGACAGCCCCTCTATTTTAAGGCGACGCTCTCCCAGATGAGTGAACGAACCAGGCCACGGCGTGTACGCACAGAACTTTCGCATAATCTCCTCCCTACTCTGCTCCCAAAGAATAAGCCCATCTTCCTTGCTAATTTTTTTGCAGAATGAAACTTGCGCCTCATCTTGGGGAGTCCCAACAAAAAAAGGATCTTTTAGTTTGTCCAGAGCCTTTAAAAGCAGGGGACCCGAAAGCTTGAACAGACGATCCCCAAGGGACGGGGCCGTCTCGTAAGCTTCGACTTTGAACTCCTCTTGCAGAATAAGGGGACCTGCATCAAGTTTATGGACTGTGAATAAAATCGAAACCGAGGTTTTTGAAAGCCCATCAAGCAAAGCTGCTTGCAAGGGGCTAGCCCCTCTGTATTTTGGCAGGGCCGAAGGATGAATATTAATCGTTGCCCGACGGGGGACCGCAAGGAAATCCTTACTCAGAATTTGTCCATAGGCACACGTAATGATCACATCAGGAGCTAGCTTCTCCAAATCGGAGAGAAAGTTGGGTTCGCTAGCCTTCGCAGGTTGCAAAGTGATCAACCCCCTACTCTTGGCAAACACAGCCAGTGGGGGGTCAATAGGCTGCAGATTCCTCCCCTGAGGTTTTGATGGCTGACTGACCACTGCCACGACTTCAAGGCCACGGGAGGGCCCCTGGTCCAGTAAGTGCTCCAGGGGAAGTATAGAAAAACTAGGCGAACCCATAAAAACAATCTTCATCTTATTCATCCATCTCTTAAGATCCAAGTCTCCAGGGGAATCATCCGGAACCAACTGCGCAGTTTCCCCAGACCCCTCCTTGCTACGATCCCAGACCCTCCTTCCTATGAAGAGTCAAAGAAACAGGCCTGTCTTGGACTCGTCGGAATACAGAATCTTAGTAGCAGACTTTCGCCGAATGAGAAAGAACCAGGCCAACCAATCGGAGCTGCGTCCTGACCCGACCTCCAAATGTGGTAAGAGATTGCCGGGGCAAGTGGGATGGAGATGGTGTGCTTCATGCTTATTGAAACCCAGCAGTATATTCTGTTCGATCCACCTTGGGACAAACAGAGAGCGTGTGAATATCACCTGCTGGGATGGAGAGAAAGGATGAACTCTCTTCCCCTGCGCAAACTGCTGCGGAATATGAGTGTGCTGCGACAGCATCAAAGCCTCAGCCAAAACCAGCGATAACAGAAACGCTAAAGCAAATCTTATAAGAAGCCATTTAGGCATCCACGAGATGATCCAAACGTAAAGGCATACGTTAAACACCCATTCAAAAATCACGTATCTCCTCATTCTTGGCGTTTTAGCTTGTCGAAGAACTAGACGGGGGTTCCAAAAAATTCCAAATCGATAAAAGAAGGTAGGTAAAGGCAGCATAAGCTTCCAAGCTAGTTCAAGGATCCACTTCTGAATCCCGGCAGGCGCTTTTCCTGCCACTTGTGCTGTTGTGGGATCCTTGTCCTTCCAGCCAGCCCAGATGTGATGACCATGATGGACCAGCGTCCATGAATAAAAAGGAAGCAAGCAGATAAATCCGCAGAGCCATCCAACTCCGGAACAAAGAATTTTATTCCGGGATAATGCTCGATGGCCACACTCATGCAAGAGGACAAAAGCCTGAAGGGAACCTATCGCAAAACAAATTATGCCTACAAAGCCAACAAAGGGATTGAGACAGGTCAGAAGGAACACACCACCAGGAACTAATGTTAAAAAAAGGAGCCAGAATGTTGTAGGGTATGCACTGGTTCTATCCTGAGCTCTAGAGTTTGCTAATACGGTGGAAGAGGACAAGTCGTATGCTCCCTGAAAATCAATACTCACATGAGATCTCTCGAGCCCTAATATATCTTTTGCTTTTTACTCTGTCAGGTGTTCTTCAAGTTTTTTGGCTCAAATATGCTAAGTTTCAAATCTTTCACAAACCACTCGACTTTGGCCAAAAGTGGCGAGGAAAATCTATCTTTGGAAAAAATAAAACTTTTTCTGGACTTATTGGCATGGCTTTGTCATGCATAATGATCGCATCTGTCTTTGCTTGGATTCGGCCAGGGGTGAAATCTATCGACACTATAGGTCGCACCATCGCCTTCTGGGGTCTCCTTGGAGTTGTCTACATGTTAGGAGAATTGCCAAACTCCTTCATGAAACGCAGATTGAACATCGCCCCAGGTGAAACCCCTCGCAAGACTGTACCGCGTCGCTTGATGTATGTGATCGATCAAACGGACTCTGTTGCCTGTGTAGCCCTTTTTGTCATGTGGAGAGAGGGACTCTCCTGGGTTTTCTTCACAAGTTCTGTTATTTTTGGTTTTTTCATTCATGCGGGTTTCAACGTTTTCTTATGGAAAATACGCATCAAATCCAACCCTCGCTAAAAGCACGTCCCAAGTGGGCAAACGCCCTATCCTGGTTAAGTTATACCCTCATATTCCTGTTCGTTTGGGTGCTTCTTCCCCTTTTTGTGCGCTTGTTTAAAAAGGATGTGTGGATTTTCTCTCGACTGTCTTCACTGCTAGCACTGAAAAGTTTTGGCATCCATGTGGCCGTCACCAATTCTCACGCCGATAAAATTTTAGAATCGGAGCCGCTCATTTATTTTGCTAACCATGGCTCGTGGTTTGATCAGGTTGCCCTCTGCGTAGCCCTCCCACGCAGCCTCGCTTTTCTCTCCCACGAGAAGTATTTTCGAACATTTCCCCTTTCCATTGCTATGCGTCTGTATGGACATATCCCTATCAAACCCAAGGCTGATGCCGAGAAAAAAATCAAGGAAGGAGAGGCAATTCGGCAAGTTCTGCGTGAAGGACGCGCCGTCGTCGTTTTCCCAGAGGGAACTCGTACGGAGAGGGAAGAAAAACAATTGCGGACTTTTCGAAAGGGAATTTTTGCACTCGCCGCACAGGAGCGGGTCCGCATGGTCCCTGTCCATATTATAGGAGCCAAGGATATCTATCCTCGAAAATCTCCTTTGCTCCAGGTTCAGAGAGGAACGATCTCGGTAGTAGTCGGAGCACCCCTTCCCATAACGCCAAGTCTATGGACAGAAGAAGCTCAGGATATAGAAGCCAACTTTAAGCAAACATACCAGAGTTTGGTGACCGACATTTAGTGACCGAAGAGGAACAAGAGAGCTATGTCTGAATTCAAGTTATCGCAAGCCATTCCCGTTGACGGTGCCTCCGACATGGGATCAAAAGCTCACAATCTTGCCCTACTTCTGCAAGAGTTTAGAGGGCGTGTAGACTGGGACCTACCGAAAGGTTCGCTGATTCACAATCTCCTACTTATCCAAGTCTGTAAGTCCACAGCAGCCCATTTCATAGAACTCGACAACTTAGTGGAGAGTATCAAGAAGGATCTCGGGGACTGTCCTGCAGGTCTTATCGTCCGGAG
This sequence comes from Oligoflexales bacterium, assembly GCA_017985985.1. Lineage (GTDB taxonomy): Bacteria > Bdellovibrionota_B > Oligoflexia > Oligoflexales > Bog-1112 > JAGNWK01. The sequence goes on along the minus strand of JAGNWK010000045.1, from coordinate 15,547 downwards.
CTCGGCAAGAGGGGAGGACTCCCATCATGCTTCTTTTGCCGGCCAACTTCTTTCGAAGCACTGTGACACTACACCGGACGGCTTAAAAAAAGCGATACTAGAATGCTTCCATTTTCATGAGACGCGTTCTCTCGAAGCTTATGAAGAAAAAATGGGACGAAAGTTAGGAGAGCTCAACCTGCTCGTCCAAGAATTTGTCGACTGTCAATTTTCAGGTGTCCTATTTAGCCACGATCCGATGGAGCCTTCTTACACTCGGGTGGAATACTGTACCGGCTCCTGCAACAAATTAGTAAGCGGTGAGATCAATCCTGGAATCGTCAAATTTCTGAGGAAGCGCAAGAAAAGTCCTATAAAACCCTTCACCCAGTCCAGTTTTGCAGGGAAGCAGATCCCTGACGTTCTCCTGGAACAATTAGCCCAATTGGGACTTCAATTAGAAGATTTTTTTTCCTGTCCCGTCGACATCGAATGGGGATCAACGGCAGAAGGAAAGCTCTATGTCTTCCAGTGTCGTCCCATAACTAGCCCTGCACCCGCTGTCCGAGAGCAGGTGAGCAACGATGATAGAGAGTTCCTTTTCTCTAACTCGAATATGTGTGAAAACTATCCAACCAAGGTGATCCCCCTCCTGCACTCGATTGCCCAAGAAGGTTACACCTTCTACTTTCGAAACATGGGTGAACTCTTTGGTGTATCCAGTACAACGCTGAAAAACTCTGACCGCTTTCTTCGTTCCGTCCTAGGAGTTCATCAAGGTCACCTCTTCTATAATCTCAGCAGTATCTATCACTGCTTTGAACAACTGGCTTTACCCTCTCTCATTCGACAGTACTGGAATGGTTTTTTAGGCGTCAAAGAAGCCTCTGAAGCCCCCTCAAGTGAAAACCCAACCAAGCGATTTAAACTCATATCATTAAGTGCATTTTCCCTTTTTAAATTTCTTTCCTTTGGATCTGTCTCTGCCCTCTTGGCCACATATAGACTGAAAAGATTTGAGTCTCGTTCAGTAGCATTAGCAAAACTCACTCTGCGCGCTAAAGACCCAGGTGATTTTTTAGATGTTTTTACGGAATTCCGCAGCATGCGCACCTTTGGCTGGAAAGATGCATGCATGGGGGATGCTATGACCATGTTTTCCGTCGGAGTCCTCCGAGCGGTTCTATCTCGACTTGGAGTCGTGAAAGACCAAGATCTAGCTGACACAGCGATTCGAGACATGATCCTGACAGACCAACTCTCTGATGTATCTCATCTCGCTAGCACGGCTCATTTGGCTCCTCTAAAAGAGATCACCCTTCACATGGAAGCGGATAAAGATCTCCAGGACCTATTCTTCAACTCCCAACTGTCTGATACCGAGCTCTATGTAAGACTCCAAGAGGGACCATCTTTTCACTCCTTCTACAAGAAGATATCTGCCTACATCGAAACCTGGGGTTTTAGAGTTTCAGGGGAAATGATGTTAACAGAAAAAACTTGGATAGAAGCTCCCGAACTCTTCATCCGTGAATTGCGCAGTCAGCTTGAGAACTCTAGATACAAACTAAAACTCAGGGGGAAAAATCCAAGTCCAGCTCAAAATCAAAACTCACAAAAGACCGACCTACCTTATCGATTCACTCATCCTTGGCTTGCCTCTCTTATTCTCTGGCCTTTGAAGCGAGCGGCCCGCATATCCATTCGTAGTCGTGAAAGGGCCAGGCTGCAGCAGTCACGCCTATATGGCTGCCTCCGTTTGGCTACTCTAGGTTTGGGCAAAGATCTCGCAAAAAAACAAGTTCTCTGCTCTGAGGACGATATCTTCTTTTTGACTATGGATGAGATCCAAGGACTCTATAACGGTTCGTGTCTTTTCCCTGAAACACTGAAGGCCATTTGTCAACTCAGACGCAGCTCGTATGAAAAATGTCCAGAGTCTATCCAGGTAGGTCGGCTAGCTCTTCAGCCTCTCTCGTTCATGACGGAAACATCTCTATCGAACTCCATCCCTTCCACGAACCGCGAGCCAACTTGTCTACATACTTTGATTTCGTCATTGCGAGGAGCCGTAGGCGACGAAGCAATCTTGCCTTTACACGGAGATTGCTTCGCTAACGCTCGCAATGACGAGGTTCTGCCCAAATACTTAGACAGGTTGGAGTTCAGAGGTCAAGGTGTCTCTCCTGGGCTAGCTGAAGGAAAAGTGTTTGTTGCACATTCCCTTGCTGCCGCAAAGGATGTTCCCTCAGGAAGTATCCTCGTAGCGCGAAGCACCGATCCAGGATGGACGTCTCTACTCGGACGCCTGTCTGGCTTGGTCCTCGAAAATGGTGGCATGCTCTGCCATGGAGCTATCATCGCTCGTGAGATGGGCATCCCCTGCGTGACGGGAGTCGAACGAGCCTGTCAAACTTTTCAAACGGGGATGCTCCTCAAGATAGATGGGAGACTAGGTCATGTTCATCCTCTTGAAGAACTACATTGAAGAACGGATCCAAATTGCAAAATGGATAGTTATAGCCTCTGCTTTATGTGGTCTTGCCCTGTGGAATACGGACCCTGATTTCGGGGCGTCGATTTCTTCTTTTATGTCCTGTCTAACGCTAGTCCTCGCTCTGCGTATTTCAGATGATCTCTACGATTTTCGTAACGACAAAATTCAGCACCCACAGCGAGTTCTGATAAAGATGGTGGCTGCTCATCCCTACTCGTGGATAGTTCTTGTGCTAACAGCAGTTCTTCTCTTTATCATAAGCTTCGGGATTACGAGTCCCTCCCAGCAGCAGCCCTTCCTGTTGCTGCTTATTTTTATATCCACCTTATATCTCATGCACTTTACTTTTCGAAAAATCGGCCTTCCGCCTACAGACCGAGATCTACTCAAGCAATGGAAATATCCTTTACTCATGATCTGGTGTAAACCTGCTTCGGGGGAACTCCTGGATTTGAATTTTTTTTTGACGCTCTTTATCCTAGCGATTTTTGCTGTCGGATTTGAAATACATTCGGACCCTCGATTTCATCCGATCCAAGTTTCCTCCAAACTTTTAAAATCGCTTTATTGGGGATGTTTTAGTTTACCCTTCTTACTCTTATTCAAGTTCTTGTTGGAGATAACATATGCATCTAGAGTCCACTCATCAGAGTTCTTTCCCTGACAGCCCTCCCATGGAGTCTGTCGCTTGTTATCAGTGCGGCTCTCTAAAAGGTCATCCCTTCATCCAGGCACAGGACGACCTCACCGGCAAGTCAGGCCTATTCCAATTTATAAGCTGTGAATCCTGCAAACTGGTGTTTCAAAATCCGCGTCTACCAACGCATCAAATTAAAGATTTCTATGACGATGAATATATCGCTCATCGCAAGAAAAAAAACTGGGGTATCCTCACCCCATTTTATGAACGTGCCATGGAAAAGCATGATCGTGAGAAGTCAAAAATCGTACAGCAATATGTCAAACTTGGTAAAAACTCTCACGTCCTCGACATAGGCTGCGGCGCCGCTAGTTTTTTAGGCTACCTCCGGAAAAAATTTTCTGTCCATACTTCCGGACTGGACTTCAAAGACCTACGAAGTCAGGCGACTGATCAGGGTGCCGATTTCTTCTACGGCACCTTAAAGGAGCAAACCTTTAAACCTAAGTCTTTCGATTTGATCACCATGTGGCACTACCTCGAGCATGATTACGATCCTCTGGGTTCATTAGAAAGATGTCGCGACTTGATGAAGAGTAACGGAAGACTTGTCATTGAAGTCCCTCGTCTAGACAGTCTGAGTTTTTCTGTGTTCAAGGATCGTTGGCCAGGACTTCAAGCACCGCAACACACGGTCTTATTCACTAAGGACAGCCTCCTGGCAATGCTTGAAAAAGCAGGATTGGAGCTCATTGACTACTTACCTTGGGGAGCCTTCCCCTCTTATTTTTATTTTTTTGCCGGAGCTCTCTTCAAGAAGAATAAGGGATCTGGAGTGAACTTCGATCGCGTAATTTTGCCTTATTATCTCGGACAACAGATGTCGAGGCCCTTCTTTGCCTTCGAACGTCGGCTTAATCTAGCCATGCAAACCGTCATCTGTCGAGCTCCTTTGAAGAACTGAAAAAGCAAGGATGGTTAGGGAAAATTCCTTACTTGTCTGTTCTATTTTAACTCGAAACCCTCGACTTCGCTCCAACCTGTCTAAGTATCTGATTCGTCATTGCGAAGAGCCGGAGGCGACGAAGCAATCTCTCCTTTACACGGAGATTGCTTCGCTGACACTCGCAATAACGAGGTTCTCCATGAATACTTAGACGGGTTGGCTCGGGATCTCGAACCTTAACCGAATGACATTGCCTAAACACAAGCACATTAGGAGTACCGCCCATGGAACACATTGCAGTTCTCGAACCATCAAAGTTTAAAAAAATCCTCATGGTGATCTATCTTATTGTATTCGTCCTGCCGATTTTGACAGCGGGCTCTCTGCTTGTCGCCCTCATTTCGCTGCTCACCTTTTTTCAATTTCGAAATTTTGTAATGACCTACCTGGTTGCTCCCTGGTGCATCCTTGTTCTACGTCTCATTGGGATCAAAGTGTCCTATAAGGGACCGACTTTTACAGCCAAACAATCTGTATTTATTTGCAACCATCTCTCTGCTTTTGATATTTTTGTCATTTGCAGTCTCGGACTACCCCAATGTCGATATTTCCTCTCTGTGTCCACGCTAAAGTTTCTTCCTCTCACCTTTGTGGGTATGTGTACGGGTGTTTTTTATGTATCAGAACAAGCTGACAGAGAGAAACGAGTCCAAGAATTTAAAGAGGCCTGCAAGGCCTTGCAGAAAACTGGTGAATCCGTCTTTTTGACCCCAGAAGGGTTTCGAAATCGCGAGTTCAGCTTGCAAAAATTTAATAAGGGCGCCTTCCATCTTGCTACGGAGCTGAAAGCTGATATCCATTGTCTCTTGATCGACTGTCCCAAAGAATGTCACCCCGGTCTTGGCTTCATCGCATCTAGCGGGGTCATTCAAGTGGAGCACATCGGTTCTTTTGCGACAGGGGAATGGAAGCTAGCCCAGCTCGATCACAACATCGCATCCGTTCGTCAGCAGTATCTTGACCGAATAGCCTCCGCAAATAGTTGTAAATTTTGAGCAGGGCTTTCTTTAGGACGATTCAATTTCCCCTCTGTCCCCGGACTCACCATCACTTCTATAAAGAAAGGACCTTTTGGGGACGCAACTAAGTTTTTCCTATTCTCAAATTCAAGCAGAGCAAGTTTCAGTGTTTCCAGTGCCGTCACTCGTCGAACGTGAGCATACCCACAGGCTGATGCCACACCACAGAAATCAACCGAAGAATTAGAAAGATTTTGCCAACCCGTCGACTCATGAACTCCGTTATTAAAAATAATGTGAAGAAGAGCAGGCGTCCCCTGCGCTCCAACAGTAGCCATCCCCCCAAGGTGCATCAGCGCAGCACCATCACCATCGAGCACACAGATACATTTTTCAGGATAAGCCTTGGCAAGACCCAGACCGACGGACAACGCCAGCCCCATACCCCCCACAATGCGTAAATCGCGAGACTTTGTCCCAGCCCTCTCAGACCCATCAGCTAACCTGAGAGCGCAGAGCTCACGCGACGTAAATCCAGTTGTGGAGATAAAAAATGTTTCAGCAGCAAGTTGAGAGGTGATGCTGCGTAAGGCTGCAGCTCGATGCAGAGCTAATGGATGCGGTTCTTCCTGCTTCTTCTGCTCTATTCCTCTAAAAAGACTGTGAGGAATTAGAATAGCCAGCTTACGACGATGTTTTCTATACTTGATCGCCTGGGCCACTATCTCCTTAGCATTCTGCTCTGAAAGGATCAGGGAGGGGATGCCAAGAAGCTCTAGCATCCCCTCCGTCTTCTTCCCCATCTCCAAATGCTGGGGCTCATCAACAGCCCCTGGCGAGCCCCTCCATCCGATCAGAAAAAGCATAGGCAGATCGAAGGTATCGACACTGGCAAGGGAGGTGATCGGGTTGATCAGATTTCCGAGTCCTGAATTTTGTAAGTAAACAACCGGGTAACGGGAACAGCCTAGGGAGAATCCGATCGCTTCTGCAAAGGCCTGCGACTCATGAGCAGCCGTATAGACGAGTTCCTCCGCGTGTCGTTGAACGAGATCCAAAATAACTTGCAAAGATGAATCTGGAACACCAAAAAATGGTCCAAAGCCGGCTTCGATCAGACCCAGGCCTAAATTACGCGCATCGTTTAGATAGGGTGAAGAGCTCAATACGTTCACTCCGTAATGCTTAGCAGATCGTTCAGGGGATAAATTTGTTTTTCCAAGGCAGAAGTTGAACCCGTAGTTCTGATGGACTCAATAGCATCCTGCATCGCCTGCATGCTAGCTCGGAGAAGATGATTCGCATGAATAACCATGTTGAACCCAACTTCAAACAATTCCTGATCAGACGTACAGTTGTAAGTTGTTGGGACACAGACCAAAGGAAGAACATTCGGGGTCTGTCGATACCTTCGAGCAAACTCCACAACCTGATCCGCTGTTTTGCTTTTTGAGTGAATAAGAATGGCGTCAGCACCTGCCTCTGTATAAAGAATGGCCCTATCAAGAGCCTCTTGCACAGTTTGCCCAACGATGAGGGCCTCAATACGGGCGATAATCACGAGATCACTGCTACGTCTTTGTGAACGAGCGATACAAATTTTTTCAGCGAAAACTTCCGCAGCCTCTAAACCCTGCGCTTGAAGGGAAAAGCTGTTCACCTTAGGAAAAATCTTGTCCTCCATCACCACAGCAGAAATGCCTACCATAGAAATCTTCCGGATGCGATGGGCAAGTTGATCAGCTGTACCCCCTGTATCCAGATCAAAGATGATGGGAAGATCTGTGACGTGGTAGATTTCCTCAGCCAATTGCAAACGAGTTTCAATTCCTAAAATTTCTTTATCAGGAATTCCTCGAGAGGCCGTCTCTGTAAGAGAACTGATCCAAATCCCATGAATAGGGAATGTACCGGCGGACCGCAAAGCCCGATCAATGAGAAGCGCACTGATTCCACTGTGAGCTTCAACGATTGTGAGCTTGGATTCATTCGTGATAGAAAATTTATTCATTGCTAAACCGTTTCAAAGCTAAATTTAGGTTTTTGGGAGAAACCAGCTGCGCAGTTCTCTCCCAAACCCTCTTCCTTGCTGGAAGTGCACAATAAGTCAAATAACCTTTTTACAGGAACAAGTCTCAAATGGAATATAAGCAACTAGGCGGCAGTGGCTTGAAAGTATCTCGCCTCGGCCTCGGCACCATGGGATTTGGGGGTGACGCCGATGAGAAGACGTCCGAACAGATTCTGTCTTTTGCTATAGAGCAGGGCATCAATATTGTGGATACGGCAAACGTCTATCAGTCGGGACTAACCGAAGACATCCTCGGACGGATTCTTGGCTCACGACGACAAAAAGTACTCCTTTGCTCGAAAGCTTACTTTCGCACAGGCGACGGCCCCAATGATATGGGCCTGTCCAGGCAACATGTGATGAGATCCGTAGACGAATCCCTCAAAAGACTCAAAACAGATTATCTGGATATTTTCTATGCTCACCACTATGACCCCCATACAGATCTGGAAGAGCTAGCCTGGACGCTTGATCTACTAGTCAAATCAGGCAAAGTGAGAACGACCGGCATCTCTAACTTCTCTGCCTGGCAGGGCATGAAATTGCTGGGGCTTCAACACCACAAGCCACTTATCCCCTTTAGAGTTTGGCAGCCCATGTACAGTCTGGTCAAACGCCAAGCTGAGCTGGAAATCCTCGAGTGTGCAAAGAGCGAGGGTATCGGAGTCATCTCCTATGGGGCGCTCGCCGCAGGACTGCTGACTGGAAAATACATCTCACAAGGACCGTCTATCTCCACTGAGACTCTGGGCCGTATGCAAAGCAACACGCGCTATGTTCAGCGATATTCTGATCCACAATTACAAAATTCAGTGACAAGCTACGTCCATTACTGTCGAGAAAGAAACTGGAATCCCATCCATGTTGCCCTGTGGTGGGCTTCCTCCCATGAGGCCGTCTCGTCGACACTCATCGGAGCGAGAACTCTGAAGCAGCTAGAAGAGCAGATCTCTGCGTTGCAGTTCAAGGGCAATGAGGAAATCCGACACACTCTCTGTGCGTTCTTCGGACCTAGGATGAGCCCTACAGATAGAACTGAGGAGCTCGTATGAGCCAATCAGAATCAGTCTTAAACCCAAAATCTAGATGAGACCTACAGACAGTACAGAGGAGATCGTATGAGCGGCTCAAAATCAATCTTAAATCCATCCCAATATCCATCGATACTGGCCATCGACCAAGGAACCAGTGGGACGACAACACTCGTCTTAGATTTCAGTGAACCTTCTTCACCGAAGGTTTTGGGTCGATCCACCGTTAGCTTCCCCCAACATTATCCCCAGGAAAATTGGGTTGAGCATGATCTGGAAGAGATCTGGGCTTCTGTCGTAAGATCTTGCACCGAGGCTCTACGCGAAGCTTCCTACACCAAAGAGCGCAGTAAGAAACCTGGACCCTTAAGCATCTCCGCGATCGGGCTGACAAATCAACGCGAGACCGTCTGCTTCTACGATAGAAAAACATTAAAACCTCTGCGAAAGGCTATAGTCTGGCAATGCAAACGAAGTATCAAGACCTGTGAAGATTTGAAGAAAAAAAATCTGGAGCCTTTTTTCCGAGAGAGAACAGGTCTATTTCTAGATCCCTACTTTAGCGGAACGAAGTTAAGTTGGGTTCTTCAGAATGAACCTGAACTACGAAAAAAGATCGAATCTGGCTCCGCTCTCATCGGAACTGTCGACACCTATCTGCTCAGCCGCCTCACGGGCGGCCTCAGTTATGGCACAGAACCTTCCAATGCATCTCGGACGCTCCTCTTCAATATTCGCAGTGGAAACTGGGACCCTGAATTGCTCGAAAGGCTCTCCATTACTCCCACAATCGCTCTCCCAAAAGTCCAAGAGAGTGCCTCCCTTTTTGGAACATGCAAAGGACTTACTTTCCTCAACGACGGCATCCCCATCACAGGGATACTGGGGGACCAACAAGCAGCCTTAGCTGGTCAACGCTGCTTCTCGCCTGGCGAAGCCAAATGCACGTATGGAACAGGAGCTTTTCTTCTCCTGAATATCGGAGACAAAGCTGTTATTTCTGAGCAGGCTCTATTGACGACGGTCGCTTGGACCTTTCAGTCCAAAACAGACTACGCCCTCGAGGGATCTTGCTTCATTGCTGGCGCCTCTATTCAATTTATCCGCGACAACCTGTCCCTACTCTCTCACTCTGAAGAAAGTGAAGCTCTCGCTCGAACAGCTGCTGCAGCACCTGACCTTTACTTTGTCCCCGCTCTTGCAGGACTCGGAGCTCCCCACTGGGAGCCCAACGCTCGGGGAGCCATCCTGGGGCTCACTCGTTCTACCAGCAAAGCACAGCTCACGCGTGCCACCTTAGAAGGTATCGCCTTTCAAGTGAACGATCTTCTCGACTGCATGCGAGAACGGGGACAAAGAGATTTGTCTGTGCTTCGCGTAGATGGTGGAGCAGCTGCGAATTCATTACTTCTTGAAATTCAATCTCAGCTCTCTGGGGTTCGAGTAGAGCGCTCTGCCCTTCTCGAAACAACAGCCTTTGGTGCCGGTCTATTCTCTGCCCTAGGAGCAGGGATCTACCCCGATCTCCAAGCTCTGAAACAGGCCCATGAACCAGGACAAAATTTCCACCCTCAATTCGAACTGGGCCAAGAGGAGCTTCGAAAAAGACAGCTCCAAGCCTGGGAACGTGCTGTAGCTGCTGTCAAAATTTTTTCTGCATCAAATGCTTAAAAATCCACAACTCAAAATCCGAACAAGATGGGGAGCTTTTCTTGACCTCCTTTTTCGGCAAGGAGGGGCCAGGGGAAACTCGTGGGCTAATTCCCGAAATGGGTCGTAGCAAGTGAGATGCACATATGAAAAAGAATTCGGAATTTGATTATGAAAAGGCCTACCATCAAGTCAAAGAACAACTTCACCAAAAACAAAGACTCGACTCCATAAACGCTCTAGCTGGTGGAATTTTTCACGAATTCAACAACATCCTGTGCACCCTGCAAGGCTACACCGAACTCTTAGTAGAAAAACTGCAAGGATTCCCAGAACAAGAACTCCTCATTGAGATGTTCCGATCAGGGGAAAAGGCGAGAAAGCTTCTCTCCTGCCTCTTGCGCTATGAATACCGGAGTGAACCCAGTATTGAAGAACTTAACTTAGCCCATGTCGTCCAACAATCTGTTGAGATGCTTCGGCTCGCTATCCCTAAGACGATTCGCATCCAAGAAAGCTATCCCGTAGAGAAAATTTTAGTGAGAGGAGATCGTTCTCAGATTAGTCAAGTTCTTGTTAATTTGGCGATTAACTCTTACCATGCGATCAAACAAAAAGGAGAGTGTGGACAAATCTCCATAAGTCTTGAACAGGATAAAGTGAAAGAACCAGCCCCCCCAGATATCACCCGCTACGCCCATCTGACCGTTTCAGATAATGGAGTAGGGGTTCCCAAAAATATGACGGAACATGTTTTCAATGCTTTTTTTACAAGCAACAATCCTGAGCAATATTCTGGACTCGGTATGTCTGTGGCCAAAACCATTACTGAAGAATATGGTGGAAATATAGACCTGGAAAGTGAAGAGGGCAAGGGCACCTCTGTTGCTGTGCACTTGCCCCTCATTCTGTAGCTCTCTCCACTACGCTTCGGTCCAACCTTCTAAGTATTCATCACAAGCCTCTTCATTGCGAGGAGCCGGAGGCGACGAAGCAATCTGGCCTTTAAGGAGATTGCCTACGATCGCAATGACGAGATTCTAACACCAAAACTTAGACTGGCTCACTCGCAATGACGAGCTCTACCATGAAGGCTTTAGAGCAGCCGGTCAAATAACCTTAGAACTTCGCTGTCATACCTGCTTTGATGTGCATTTCACTTTTAGATTCTTCTTTGGTCATGTCTGTATTGTAGAATTTACCACCGACAAGATCCACAGCAAGATATGGCCAGAAGTTGTCTCCCACACCACTAAATGTCGAACCGACAGAGACAACGTTTCCGTTATCATTCCAAGCACCAGTCCAACCGCCAGAGTTCGCTTTTACATCTTTTTTGCTGGTAGCATCATCTTTGTACTCAACTTTTTCAAACATAGAATAAGCTAGGAAAGGTGTTGCAACCCCAGGCATGTCGTAATTGACGCTCAAAGCCACTGTCGTAGCTACGTCTTCTTTAGAAGTACCCTTCATCTCTGCATTGAGAACCTTATTGGAGAAAGAGTTGCGCATATAGTCGAATGTAAAACCAAAATCTGCTGCTTTGCCCTTCAAGCCAACGTTGGTAAACATAGACTTCATAGCATCATACATACCAACTTGCACCAAAGGCATGAAGCCCCCGAAATCACCTTTCCACTGGAGGATAGCGGTTGGTTGTTTGACATCGTTCCATGAAGCATGGGTTGCCAACGTCACATCATCAACCAATTGGAGAGAAAGATGACCAAAACTTTGATTCATCCCCACCATCAAAGCGGGAAGATAGTCACTCAGAGGAACCTGGTTCAAATAACCCATAGGTCCGACAGGCGCAGCAAAGAGTGTCAGGGCTTCGTCACGATCCATCGATTCCCATCCGCCCTTACTTGTTTTTAAACAACCAAACTTAACAAAGAACATGTCGTTCATGTTCAGCTTTGTGTAGGCTTGTTTTACGAGAGTGCCAAGGCATTTACCCTTAGAGGCTAAGGGAGTACCAAGAGCCGTCTCCATGAAGAAGTTAACTTTTTCATTGATCTTTAGGCTCAAACTTGGGTTCACAACTCCCCACATCATCGTGGAGGCTGTCGGAGTATAACCATCTTTTTTAAGACCTTGGTTATCGTTTTGGAAGACCTCAGCTTTGAACGACATTCCTATCTTCATAGGCTCCGTCATCGGAGCTTCCCCTCCGGCAAGGGCGTGCCCAGACAAAAGGGCTAGAGGAGCCAACCATAATTTCATCAGTTTGTTCATAACAACTCCAAAATTGAGTTAAACTATCCTCCCGCCAGACCATGACGAATCTTTCCTTTTAGGAAAGAAAAGACCACCACAGATTAAAACAGCGGCAAGAATACACAGAGATGTATCCAGATTTTACCTGGCAATAGGATGAAAAGACAAGGTTTTAGCTCTACAGATATCCGGCTGAAAATATAAACTGAAGGCCATAGGGAGGGGAGCGTGAGGGGAGGGAACGGACCCTCACAAAGGGAGCTAGTCTTCTTCATCGAAGAAATCAGGATGAGATTGCAGGCTGCGAAGCCTACTCTGAAGTATGTGTTGATACCAGGCTACCGTCTGATCGACGAGCCACTGGTGCGAGGCAAACAACGCAGGAGGGATAATCTCCTCGCAGAAGTCAAAGAGCTCAGCATGATCCCCTTGCGGATGGCTTGCTATCCATTCTTTGACTTTTCTTTTAAACTCATTGATGTCAAACATAGCCATCATCGCAGGTTAGAAAAAAGTGTATTCTGACCGACGTGGGCAGTTTCTTCACCCCGATGTGCAAAAACTGCCGCCCTGGCATCTCTATCGGGCATGAAAACCAAATCTTTAATCAAAGACTAGCTAAGGGGATAGGCCTCCATGAGTTCGAAACTGCAGCTCTCTCATTTTATTGATCTTCAATCCACTCATTCCCCTTCTACCAGAATTCGTTTTCCAGATTCCCCCTTCGATTTGCTAGGTAAAAACCTCCTCCTCTGGCTCGAAGAGCTGCTTCACGAATTGGGTGTAAAAAGCTCACTTTTGAATCATGGTGAAGTCTCTCCACAGGCTGCTATAGAAGGGTCTGTGTATATTGCAAAGGGGGCCATCGTTGAGCCTTTTGCCTACATCAAAGGCCCTGCCTACATCGGTCCAGAGGCCAAGGTCAGGCATGGTGCCTTTATTCGTGATGGGGCCTATATTGGCAAAAAAGCTGTCGTTGGGCACACCACTGAAGTGAAGGGTTCTGTTTTCTTCGACGGGGCAAAGGCCTCGCACTTTGCGTATGTGGGGGATTCCATCCTTGGGTGCAAGGTCAACTTAGGAGCAGGAACAAAGCTAGCAAACTTAAAACTAAAGGCCGACGAGATCTACTACCTCGATCCCCAAACGGGACTACGTTGTGCGAGCGGACTCAGGAAATTTGGCTCTATACTTGGTGATGGAGCTCAGACTGGCTGCAACAGTGTGCTATCCCCCGGCAGCTTGCTGCTACCCCACACCCACATCTACCCAGCAGTGCATTTTCACGGCACTCTCAAACCTAGAGCGAAGGTATAGGAGAGATTATGCCAAAAACGATCATCCGCTGCCCCTGGGTTGGCCAAGACCCCCTCATGATCACCTATCACGATGAAGAGTGGGGTGTGCCTGTTCATGACGATCAAAAACACTTCGAGTTTCTGATCCTAGAAGGGGCACAAGCAGGTCTGAGTTGGGCAACGATTTTGAAAAGAAGAGAGGGCTATCGCAAAGCCTTTGCCAGCTTCGATCCCAAGAAAGTAGCGCGTTTCAATGAAAGTAAAGTCGAAGCTCTGCTCCAGGATCCAGGTATCATCCGCAACCGACTCAAGGTCCAGTCCACCGTGCTTAACGCCCAGAAATTTCTCGAAGTTCAAAAGGAATTTGGCAGCTTTGATACATACTGCTGGTCTTTTGTCGGAGGCAAAACGTTGAAGACACAGAGGACAGATTTAAAAAGCCTCCCAGCTAGCTCCCCCGAGTCCGATGCCTTTAGCAAAGATCTGAAAAAACGTGGCTTCAAATTCGTCGGCTCGACCATTATCTACGCCCACATGCAAGCCATCGGCATGGTCGACGACCACCTGCCCTCCTGCTTTAAAGCCAAGTAAAATTAGCAAAGAAGGGTTCGGGAAAACTGTGCAGCTGGTTTCCCGACTATTGTTTTCCCGACTAAGATCATCCAGCTCTTGCTTCCAACTCGTCCTATTTGATATTCCCACGAATTGACACCTATGTCGATTCATGGGAATATAGATCGTATGAGTATACGACAAGACATAGAACGGTTTCACATTTTATTCTGCAAATCACTCCTTACAGCACAAGACAAGTCACTTATTGTCCTCAAGGGTGGTTGCAACCTTCGGTTCTTTCTTGGAAGCAATCGGTATTCCGAGGATATCGATTTTGACATGGCTACGATTGCCCGTGATACTTTGCGAAAACGTGTCGAAAAGGTGCTCAACGCTCAAACTTTAAGAACATCTCTAGCGGCATCGAAAATAGAACTCGTTGGTCATACCGCCCCAAAACAAACGGATACAGTTCAACGCTGGAAAGTATCTCTTCGGGCAAATGGAGTCGTCATTCCATCCAAGATAGAATTCTCGAGACGAGGCTTTGATCATGGGGTGTTATTTCAACCTATCGACCCCTTGGTATTAGCAGACTATCAACTGACCCCTACTTTTATGGCTCACTACGACAGTGTTACCGCCATACTACAAAAAATAGAAGCTCTTGCAGGAAGGACTGAACCTCAAACCAGGGATGTTTATGATTTGGGTCATTTATTGTCACGTACACATGAAAGACCGCTATTATCAGAAAAGAATATTATAGAGTTAGCCATCGAGAACACTGCGAATCTAAACTACGATCAATTCCACGGGCAGGTTGTTGAATTTTTAGAAAAGAATGCTAGGCACTATTATGAGTCTTCAACCGTATGGGAACAATTAAAACAAAAAGTGATCGAAATATTGAGGTCTTTTGCTTGAATCTTAATTTAGCATTAGCACAATTGAAGGCTATGCCCTCACTAGCCGTTCGAACCAATGATGCTGCAGCCCTTTGGTCAACGAGTACGGAAACGGCAAGCCAAATGCTTAAACGCCTTTCAAATGCAGGACACATTTCGCGCTTAAAACGTAACTTATGGCTACTAGACCCCAATGCACACCCTTGGAAATTGCACCCTTTCATTACCGATCCAGCGCCTAGTTACATCTCTCTGCAAACCGCTTTATTCCATCATGGAATGATTGAACAAATTCCGACGACAATTCACCTCGTGTCAACACTCAAAACAAGAACCCTAGCAACAAGAGGGGCGGATTATGTGATCCACCAGGTTACTCCCGCTTTTTTTACTGGCTTTGTACCTTTTTTAGATGGACCTGCTCAGATAGCTTCTCCTGAGAAAGCTCTCATCGATTTTTTTTATTTTCGACCAACCAGATCGAGAAATTTTCGAGCACTCCCTGAACTAGAACTGCCCCCAGACTTTCGACAAGATCTTGTCCAAGAATTGGTTGAACTTATTGCGTCCCCATCGCGTCGAAGGATGGTCGAACACCAACTAGTACCGCTCCACTCTGGATCTGAAGCTTCATAATCTTCTTGCATTTTTAGTGCGTTAGCCTTTTTATGGTTGAATGAAATTAAAAAAGAAGACTCCCAAGTCACCTGAGAGGGTGATGCTTAAATTGAAT
>JAGNWK010000123.1 GCA_017985985.1 Oligoflexales bacterium | reverse complement strand
TCCAGAGTTTCTCAATAAAACTGTTCCATTGCTGAGTTTCCGTGGGTTTCGAAAGCAATTTTCGAGTGGCTCTGTAAAATGGTATTGTGCCTAATACAACGAGAGTGCCAAGGGCTCCGTCAATAGCTCCAGTTGTAAATCCAAGACCGGTCATATGTCCTAGCGTAGCTCCGGTGCAGGTTCCTAGAACTATCGCTATGGCAATAGTGTTTACGCTCAAAGGTAAAGTGCATGCAACAAAGACGCCTAGGGTTATTCCAGAGCCAAAAGACAAGGCATGTGAGACAAAGGGGTGACTGTGATAGAAGCTATTAAAATCTTCTTCTGCTGCTGATTTTTCGGAATCTTCAACTGAATCTTCTGTTGTAGAAAAACTTATTTTTTGTTCTTGTGCAATTAAATTGCTAGAACAAAAACACAATGAAATAATCAAAAAAAATGTTTTTATTATATTCACAATCGTTCCAAAGAAGTTGAATTTAAATAGGATAAAAGGATTTTTCTGTCGAAAAATCAAGCTTGTCCTAATAAAATGAAATAATTCTTCGGGTTAGATCCTAAACGACGGAACTGCTAAAAAAGTTCTTAAAGTTATTGATGTTAAGTCGATTTTATTTAAGCGATTGTTATAGTTAACAATAACTGCATCAGATCAAACTTTCCTTGTCATAGCTCTCTTGAAGAAGTTGCAAAATCATGAAATGAAGCAAGTACGCCTTGAATAGCAATTCGAAGAGGAGTCGCTGACGACTTTAATTCTGAGCTAACTAAACTTGATTCCATAATTCTGCTCTGTAAATAGTAAAATAACCCCTAAGTCTTGACCGTTTTCTATTACATGAATACTTGTATAAAAAACAAGCTGAAAAGCTCAACTGTTTAGAGATATTCAATAAAAGACAGCCCATCGAGTTGATCTAGGCCCGTATTCTTTCAAGAACTTGACTTTTTCATCCCTTTGCCAAAACCTTTGCTATGCAGTTGTTTAGGTCGCACGCAAAAGCGCTCTAGCCCGCGTTCGGGACAGCACACAGCTCGGGCATCTTCGATGAACAGCTCATGCCAAGCCCCTGCGAGCTCGCTTCTCGTTTAAGTGGCTTAAAGCGGCTTAGACTTTCAACAGACCCCACTGACAGCCCTCTCCAGGTCACTGCCTGGCATGATGGGATGGTTCTATGCTCTGGTCATGGGACCTATCACAAAAAAAATCTATGAAAGACGGAAGAGACAGTCCTTGGTGGTCTTCTTACTGCAGATTGATTTTTACTGCAGATTGATTTTGCTGAATAAGGTAAAGATCCCGACGGATTGCATCCAGTAAAACCCTAACATTTTCGGTACGCTCACCGATATCCGCACCAACAGCTTCAACAAAAACCTCTCCCAAACCTCTTTGTTCGAGGATTCCAACAACAGTCTTATGCTGAGAACTTGCATGGGGCTGATCTGAAACCATCAGCACACGCATCCCGCTCTCTATTTTATCCAGATCCAACCAAAGAGAGACTGTATCCTTTAAGTTAGCCCGAGGATTATCGGCCGATGGCAAAGCATTTACCCAAATCGGATCCAAGCGAAGTTGGGGGGGAATAGGGGCAGTTAGCCCCCTTTCCCAAAGGTACCGGATCATGCCATACTCCGTGTGTGGAAAGTCCGACCCGAGAAGAGGGATGATTGCTTTGTCCGCATCAGAACCGACACTAAGATCGCGGGTTGAGCCAAGAAACACCACCCCACCGAAAATCAGGTCGTGTTTCATCGTTTGTTCAATCGCAAAGTTCATCCGGCTGCGCACTCGATATGCCGTCGCCCCCAGAACAAGCACTCGATCATAAGACCGCCCACTAGGTTCAATGTTATCGACAAACCCGAACATCCTTGCTAACTCAAAAATCCTCCGCTCATTTCTTGCTAAAACATCAAGCAACTCCTGCGGATGGAAGCGCTCACCACGCACCTTCCAAAGACTTCCCTCGGTTAATGCGACAATCGCATCCAGGTCTATGGCTTGCGTTGAATCGAGTCCCGTGATGTCAAGTAATTCCCTGAATTCAGCAGTCTGCCAATACGCTGCACTGCTAATCGTAGATGACAAACAAAAAACCAAAGATAAAAATGCACGTCTCATTTACGAATATTCTCCTTGTAACCTACAATGAAATAAACCCAGGTTCATCTCTTTAGATAGAGCAAGATTCTTGTTTAAGTAAGGATTAAAGGTTAATATTCCGATAATAGTTTATTTGGAAGCGCTCCCATAGATCTTTGGAAGATGGGAAGTCCAAGGTGGACTTCGAAGCTGCTGTGTCATGCGGGAGCGTCGAGCTCCCGCATGACACAGCAGCTTCGACTTGGGCTCACTTAGGGTTTTTTTATCCATGACTTGCACCATCCCGCACCGAGCACCGCCCCATTTTGGATCATGAGGCATTTCCCAGCCTCTTGTTTGCCGACCTCTCCTTGTTTTGTATAGAGTTGGCAGTTGGTACAGTTTTGATCTTTGCCCTCGACGGCTCCTTTTTTCTCTCTCTTCGCTTTCGTGGCGTCCGCAACGTAGCCAAGCGCCTTAGCCGTCGGGTCCGACTCGGGCACGAGCTTGAGCTCAGGTGCTTTCTGTGCTTCTGCTGCTGCTTTAGCGATCGCGTTTACGGATGAGCCCAGGAGAAGCGTTGCTGGAATGCCAATCACAACTGCTTTGCAAAGTTGACGCCTATTGAGAGAGTTAGGATTCATTGCTGCCCCCGCAGAAAATTTAAATCGAGAAAATTTCTCATCGGGCCTCTTATAGCATTTGTCCTAGTTAGATCCTATCCTTTTTGATATTCGGGTTTCTTGTCTGGTGAAAGGGGAGCCCAGCAAGCGACCCTTGGTCTATTTTTAGGCAGCTGTAACTATCGCCAACAGGACGGTTACGAACCATTCCAGCTTTCATGACCGCTAAGACAGTTCAAAAGATGTTTCAGGTGCTCTTGTTCTTCGATGTCAAAATCCTGGAATGGAACTCCCTTCTTTTTTTCCATAAAGGAGATAAGGTCATCGATAGTGAATCTAGCCTTTGTGCGAGAGTGAACGGATTCAGTCTTCACGCTGCGGTTGCTATCCCCAGACATCGTAGGGATCATCTGGAGAAGCTCATCGGCTATGTCGCTCACCCCTCGATCAGCAGCGACCGAATGAGTCTTAGGATCTGTCCATGTTATTTATGGACAGATCCTAATGTACAACTCGCAAAGAGGGCCTAGACCAGAATGGAAATTACTATGAATCCATCCGCCGATATAATCTGAGATGGGTTCACAACAAGCTAACACCAGTCTTCAAAACATGTTGTCGGAACTCTTCGCTCAATAGATGGTAATCGGAGATGTCAACTAGGATAGGCAAGGAACTCTCTGCTAGGACCTCATCAAGTTTAGCCCATTGACCTAAATTCAAGGCCTGGGCATCTTTAAGGCAAATATCTAGGTCTGAGTATTTTTTGGGGGTGCCATGCACACGGGAACCAAAAGCTAGAATTTCAACACCAGGAAAAGAACCTCGGATAGTCTTCACAAGAAAATCTGTCTGCTCTTGGGTCAAGCCTTTCAAAACTGAGCTCATCTAGGCTTCCAACTTTGCTAAAAGTTTTATAGCGTCGGGATAGAAAGCAGCAGCTTGGATGTAAACGATCTCTGCAGTTTCCTCATTGTAGGTGTGGGAAGTTAGGTTCCGAGATTTGTGGTATTCGAACCAATTTTCTACGGGATCAATAAGCCCATTTTTTGCCGCTAGACGGTAGATGTTCTTAATATTAGATTCATCTACGCCATGATTCTCAGATAAATAACGTTTTAAGGACTTCCAAGCTAACTCATAGCTAAATTCAAAGCACTGAATCGTAGAGTTTCTGGTGAATTCATTTTTGGGTTGATCTAAGGAACGTTTGAGGGCTGCTAGCGCTTTTTTGAGAGGTGATGTGAAAACCATTATTTCGCCCCCCTAAGTTAGAATTTAAATACTGTATAGTTTTCGATCTTCAAGTCAGAGTTTTTAACTGGTTAATGGGGTCAGTCACCTTTATTAGAATGGGCAATTTAAATAAAGGTGACTGACCCCATTAACCTTAATCGCTGGATAATGCTTATTTTTTCCTTGAGGCAAATTCATTCCATTTCTCCAGTAATAAGGACCGATTCTCTTTGATCGTAGTCAGTTTCTTATCCGTTGATAGCTTCATATTTCAAAGCAGAACTGACATCTTCCTCAGTCAACTCAGGATACTCTTTAATAATACAGCTAAATATTAGTCGAAATTTATAAGCAAATCCAATCCATTAGCTAACAACTCAAGTTTATAAACAATTTTGTCGCTAAGAATCCACCATTGACAATCTTTCCCATATCTTAGATAAGTCTGTAGGTTATAAACTGCGGCCTCTCCCGCTATTTTCTTCACAAGAAATGGTGTTTTTTAATCACCCTCACAAATCAATAATATCAACAGTTTCAAGCTCAGAGACTTCGTAGTTGCCATCACTGTATCCTGGGAAATCACACTAAATCAGCCCTGCGGTGATGAAATGTGATGAGCGAGTTTCATTCATCACAAGTTATTTCAAAGAGTTACACTAAACCTCAGCAACGCTCAAAACGTCACGTAGAAAGCAGCCCAGAACTGGGATAGTGCTTTGACAATGAGTTCAAGATGGGTTTTGAGTTTGGCGGGCATCGTAAGCACGCCGAATTGTTTATTTGGAGTTTGAGAAGTGAGCCGTCCAGAAAAGATCGTCAATGAAATCGTTGCCAAGATGCAGGAATGCGGCCTTGGCATGCGTCGGAAAACTGTCGAGCTTTCTGGGCACAATAATCTTTGGGCGACAGCTTTCTTGTGGCTTAAAGACAAAATAAAAGGTCGCCTAGGGGATTCTTGTATCTATCGAGTTGAACATTTTGGAAGCACCAGTATTCCTGGGATTGCGGCGAAGCCAGCTCTGGACGTCATGCTTATTTTTAACTCTCTGTCTGACCTGCAGCCCGCCATTCGGTCGTTTGAGGAGCTGGGCTTCATCTATAAGGGTGACGCCGTTGGCAAGTTGAACCAAGCGGCATTGGAGCCGGATCGTCACTTCTTTTCCTTTTATGACTTAGGCGAAAGCATCGACTATATTCACCTTCACGTGTTTGTGGACGGTCATCCTGACGTTAAGCGCAATCTCGGCTTTCGCGACATTCTTCGTAAGAACATCAGTCTGGCGGAAGAGTACGCACAGATAAAGCATCAGCTGAAAGATCAAGGGCTAAGCCGTCAGGACTACACTAGGACCAAGAGTGCTTTCATCTCACGAGTAGTTTCAGATCATGGAAAATAAGCAATTAACAATAGACACCGGCCTCGTGCAACGTGGTTGAACGCCGACTTCTGGGGCGCAAATAGCCCCATGTGATTTTCAACTTTTTTAGAAAAAGACAATGTTTTGCGTACAAGCCTTGAACAACGTTGCCTCATCGTGTTGTTGAATCTTTCGATATAAATTGTCTTGCCCGTCTCTTTTCCCATTAATCCAGAAGAAGACTCAGACCTGGATACAAAAGTCATCTTGCTGCAGGAGGCAAAGCCATACCCAAGCTTGTCGAGAAGGAGCTATGGGCCTTCCTAGAGTGTGGCGTCCTGGCTTACGGGTTTGTCCGGGTTAAGTGTGAGGATTGCACTAGGGAAGCTCCTGGCAAAAGT
>JAGNWK010000122.1 GCA_017985985.1 Oligoflexales bacterium | reverse complement strand
TTCTTCTTGATCGACTCAGAACCACAAGCAGGACAATTCGGCATCTTCAACCTCAACTTCAGTAGAGTCGAGGAGTATATAATTTTTAACGCCATACTGCTATAACATTAGCCGTTTAGGACTACCCCCTTTCGAACAAAAACTTGAAGCGGAAGGAGACCTGCAAAGCACTCCGGGGAATACTCCTGCCCGATCACATAAAGGAGCAAGTTCGGCTCCTTCACCTGAAACAGCTGAAACTGCAAGTAAGCTACTTACTCAGTCCCCAAAAGCCATTGGGAAATCCTCACCGAATCAATCTCCAGAAGATCTTGGTAAATCCTTCCGAAAAGGTCTCTCGAAAGAAGCCAGGAAACAACTTGCAGAAAAACTATTATCACCATCAGACTCTGAGGATGATGGTAAGCCTATCGATAATATTCTTAACTACCCTGAGGACTTTGGCTGCACCACAGCTGGGGCAAGGAGCAGCTGGGATATTGCCCCCTCCCGTTGTGATTCCGCATCCAGCCAACGCTCGCCCAGTTGCCCGTAGACTAGACTTTTCTAAGCTTTGATCCGAATGGAGACACAAACGTAGTCTTTTTAAGACCGAGTCTAGCGACCTCTTGCTCGAAGGCTAGATTTTAAGATTTGGATTAGTGGTAGTATTTTAGATTTTGAAGATCGTCGAAGATGCATTTTCCGGTCTTCACTTTCTTCTCTATTTCAACTTGTACAGACGTCAATGGAATCTGAAAGTGCTGTATGGACAGCATGATCTTTTCTACGTCGTAGTAGTACAGTTTCAGCATATTATAAATGTGGGCTTTCTCTTGGTCGCAGAGACTCATGACTTGCTGCGAGCTATGCAATTCGATAGCTTTGTCAATTTTCTCGAGAAGATCAGCTACTCGAATCGGTTTTTCCATCAAATTGTAAGCCCCCGCCTGTAGAGCTTCTCTTGATATTTTTTCCTCTATATTTCCTGTAATAAGGATAAAGGGAATGCTTAAATGCTTGCGAGTAAATTCGGATAGAAGCTTGATCCCATCAATATAGGGCATGTAGACATCACAGAGGATAATGTCATAAGCTTCCTTTTGCGCCATGTGCAAGGCAGAAAAACCGTCAGGAGCATAGTCGAGTTCGATCTTATTTTCTAATGACATTTTTAAAACTTTATAATAATCATAGTTGTCATCTATAAAAAGAGCTTTTATCATCTTCGAACTTTTATTGTTTTGTTCAGATTGCATCTGTAGTTCTTTTTAAGATATTGACGATTTTAACAAACATCTTATCTTCATTTTATTAAAAAACTTTAGATTTTTAATAAAATGAATTAAAAGAATAGACTGTTAGGTTTCACTGTAAGCTAGACTTGCCCCTCGACTTAGCCCAACCTGTCGAAGTATTCGATGCTGTCCTTGTGAGGAGCCGAGGCGACGAAGCCATCTTGTCTTTAAATGGAGATTGCTTCGCTGCGCTTGCAATAATGGACGAGGTTCTGCGATGAATACTTGGACAAGTTGGCTCGGGGTGACAGTGGATAGCCCATATAGAATGACATCCTCTGCAAGAAGAGTTTTCCGGTGGAATGCCAAAGGAGACTATTTGAAAATATTAACGTTTAATCATCACGAATCTTATATCGCTCTTCTCGCTGAGACAGGCCATGACTTGCATGTTGTCACGAAGAAAGGCTCTCTGGATTTAAGCTGGGGGAATGATCGCATCCCCTGTCCATCCAATGTGAAGTGCATAGAGTGGACTGAGCAGCTTCAAAAAGACATAGAGCAAGGTCAGTTTGCTGTCATCATCATCCATACCATCAAAAATTTATTTTGGGTTTGGAAAGTCACGAAGACTCCTATTATTTTTATTGCCCACATCCCCCTTTTCAAGAATTCTTTTCTTAAAAACTTTAAAAGTTTTTTTAAACGAACTCTTTTAAAAATTTTTATGCTCACCCACCGCTGTCATTTTGTCTGTGTCAGCCCATGGAAAAGCAGCACCTGGGGGATTGCTGGAAGCATCATAGAACCAAGCTTCAACTCCTTCCCATCTCTCTCAAGCGAGGGTGCAAACCCTGATGGTTTTAAAATTGCGTTGGTGTGTAACCATATTAAACAGAGACAGGAGGAGCTGGGATGGACAACAGTTAAGCAAGTGCTAGCAGAATTTCCTCTTGTTATCATTGGTAACAACCCCGACGTAGCTGAAGCGGTAAGGATGAAAGATTTTGCTTCTTTTCAAAATTATCTGCAAAGATTTTCTGTATATTTCTATCCGATTCAAATCCCCTTTGGGGATGGCTACAACCTTGCTTTGCTCGAGGCCATGAGCATGGGGATGGTCCCCGTCACTCTCTTTAACCCCAGTTCACCTGTTGTTCATATGGAAAATGGGCTGGTTGCTCACAACTTTGATGAGCTCAGACAGCACTTTCATTACCTAAAAGATCACCCGGAAGAACTCCGACGGATGGGGAGGGCAGCAAAAACAAGCGTAGAGAATCGTTTCTCCAAAAAACTTTTTCTTGAGAAATGGCAAGCAGTGTTCTTTGCAGCGACGAGGCAAGGAGGGGCTTAGGGGGAAACCTTGCCCTGAGCTCCGTCGAATGGGTTCGCAGATGGTTCCCCCTTAAAATTGGGAGAAACCAACTGGCAGTTTTTTTATCCGTCTGCTGTAAGCAGACCATAAAGGTCAGGTCTACGATCTCTAAAGATACCAAAGGCAGCTCGGTTTCTACGAACCAGTTCAAAATCAAAAGAAGCGCTGATAAGGCCTTCTTCTTCTCGTCCCAGCTCGGCAATCTTAGTCCCTCTGTGATCACAGATAAAAGAGTGGCCATAGAATGTCTGTTTTCCCTCTAGACCGATTCGATTGGCAGCTACAACAGGGATCACATTAGAGACAGCATGACCGATCATAGCTCTTTGCCAAGGGTCTTTGGTGTCGAGACTTGGTTCTTCTGGCTCGGTACCTATCGCTGTTGGATAGAGAAGGAGGTCTGCTCCAAGCAAGGTCATGGCTCGGGCACACTCTGGAAACCACTGGTCCCAGCAGATTCCAACGCCTATCTTTCCATAACGTGTCGACCAGGTTTTAAAACCAGTATTTCCAGGTCGAAAATAGAACTTTTCCTCATAACCAGGCCCATCGGGGATGTGGCTCTTGCGATAGACCCCTAAAAGAGATCCATCAGCATCCAACATGGCTACACTGTTGTAATAGTGCTGCCCATCTTTTTCAAAAAAAGAAACGGGGATCACCACCTGAAGCTGTTTCGCAAGTTCTTGAAAACGCTGAATGGTAGGGTTTTCGAGAGTGGGTTTCGCCCATGCAAAAAAAGTGTCTTGTTCTTCTCTGCAAAAATAGAGATTTTCAAAAAGTTCGGGCAAGAGAATGATCTGAGATCCCTGTCCCGCTGCCTCTCGAACATACTCACAAAGTCGGTCTAGATTTTCATCGACTCGACTCGAGAACGCCATTTGAATAGCTGCAACATGCACGAAATCGCTCTTCTCGTGAAGGCCCCTATACTGAAGATTTTTTTGCTGAAGCTTCTTATCCATGATTTCTTTCGTTCTCCTCGGGCTCTTGCTGTGTGATGCAATGAAAGGCCCCACCACCACTCAAAATCTTTTTAGCAGACAGCCCTACCGTTCTTCTATTGGGGAAACAGCGAGCGATTTCCGTGACAGCCTGCTGGTCAAAGTCAGAACCATACGTTGGGACAACCACCGTGCTATTACCAATATAAAAATTCATATAGCTTGCTGGTAGCAGATCCCCCTCATCATTGAGCAGAGTTCCTGGAGAAGGAACTTTTATAACTTGCAGTTTGCGTCCCTTGGCGTCGGTAGAGGAAGCAAGTTGCATGATGAGACTGTTTAGAACATCTGCATTGGGATCGGATGCATCTCTTGGTTCCATGCACAGCACAAGTCCAGGGGCGCAAAAGCGGGCTAAAGTATCGACATGACCGTCAGTGTGGTCATTGATCAAAGCTCCTTCGAGCCAGATGACTTTTTCAAGACCTAATGTGCGCTTAAGCTCCCCCTCAATATCCTGCTCGCTGCGACCTGGATTGCGATTAGGATTCAGGAGGCAGTCTCGGGTGGTCAAACAGCTAGATTCTCCGTCCACATCGATGGAGCCGCCTTCGAAGACCAGTGAGCTTTCAAACTTCGGACGATTTCCCTGTTTGGCGATCAAAAAGGACAGTTCAGGATCATGGGGGAGCAAATATTTAGCACCCCAGCCATTGAAGGCAAAATGCTGAGTCGCCAAAAGTCCAGACTGATCCCGGAGGAAGAGAGGACCTGTATCCCTCAGCCAAATATCCCCAAAGGGCAGTTCATAAAAAGAAATAGGGAGACCCTGGAGTGCTTCTCTTGCTTGTTCTGGAGCGTTCGATCCTGGACGAACGAGGACATGAAGCCTCTCCCCCCGCGGGTGCCCAGATTTTGGGTCGATGTCTGCAATCGCGCGACAGAGCTGTACGAACTCCTTTTGCGCACCCTCTAGATTTTCTTGCCACAACTCGGGGTGACTAGGCCAAGCTAGCCAGCAGGAGCTGTGTCCTTCCCATTCGGCAGGTAGTTTATATATTTTGTCCATCACTTCGATCCTGTTTTTAGTAGAGAACTAGCCTTTTGAACGTCCTGCCGAATAGCATGTTTTAAGTCTTCAAGGGAGGAGAATTTTTCCATATCCCGCAAACGGTGGGTCAAATAATACCCAGCTAATTTTCCACCGAGGTGAAAATCTGGGCTAGGGCTTGAAAAATCTAAAAAATGAGCCTCTACTCGCAGGTCGGCTGCTCTTGGGCTATGCCCCTCCATGGAGGGTCTGCCCCCTATGCTAAAGACCGAGGGCAGCCTTTGCTGATTTGTGGGCAAACTTGTCACAGCAGGCAGCAAGTCAAGCTTTTGAGCAGGGTTTTGTGAAGAAGACTCCACCACCTGTGGTCCCTCAGGTGCAATCCAGGTGTACCCTGCATAAACGCCAGCCTTTGGTAGAATTTGCTCCCCCACTTCTAAATTGGCTGTAGGAAATCCTAGTTTTTTCCCCCAAGAGTCCCCCGTCACAATGCGACCTTCCACAAGGTAGGGTCTACCCAGCAGCTGAGAACAGAGCTCTACTTCCCCACTGCCGGTCAGGAGTTCTCGGATACGACTACTGCTGATCGCCTCGCCGTCTTGAGAACGAAGAGTAGGAATAATAGAAACTGCTAGACCTTCCTGTTCAGCCCGCTTACGTAGCCACTCCGCATTCCCTTCCCTTTTATAGCCAAAACAGAAATTCGCTCCGACCACGAGGGCTCGAGCTCTCAGCGCCTTGACAAGGACAGAGACGAAGAACTCTTCAGGACTCAATAGAGAGAACTGTTCATCAAAATCTTGGATGATCGGTTGAAGAATCCCCAGTTCCTTGAAGGCCCTCACCTTTTGAGAGCGGGTGAGAAGCCTAAATCCTTCCTGACGTGAACCAAAGAACTCCTCTGGTAGGGGATCAAATGTTAAGGCTCTGGCCTCAATACCGAGCTGGCCAGCCCAGTCTAGGGTTTTCTGGATGAGGGCCTGATGCCCCAAATGACAAGCATCGAAGTTTCCCAAAGTCAAAGCACAGTTTTTTTTGGGTAGACCTGTGCTAGAGGCATTGAGGAGGTGGATTTTTGAATAAGTACTTACCATGTTTACCATTTTTATCAAAGCAAATGAGACGTCCTAAGCTTAGTG
>JAGNWK010000121.1 GCA_017985985.1 Oligoflexales bacterium | reverse complement strand
CGTACTAGCTTAGGAAGGGGTTTGCATCCCCTCCCTAAGCGAAGTCTTTACGGCTTGACCCCGTCCTACACCCAAAGCTACGCAATGGGTGTTGAGGACGAGGCTTGCGCCGGTTTTTTGGTCAAAACTCATCTAAGCTGCTTGGAACATTGACTATAAAAAGAACATCGAGAGTGTGCTTTGACCGTGGCGGCACGGTCAAAGCAAGGAAGAATGACTCTCTTTTTTTTACTTGGGACCTTTACGCCTATACCCTCCCCCTGGGCCTCTCCCTTTTCCAGCTCTAGATGGAAAATCAGGACTAACGCTAGCTCTCACACCACGTCGACGTGGGTCTACTTGTGCTGACGCAGGGACCGTAGCCATCGCAGCTGGCTCAATGACAGGAGCTGGAGCTGGAGCTGGAGCCATGAACATAGGAAAATCCTGCCCAGGATGAGCGGACATCATCCCCAAATGAACAGGGAATATTTGCGGAACAACGAATGGGCCATACAACATGGATCCAGGTGACATGAACGTACCTGGAGGCAAGACCAGAGCCACTGGCGCCGGAGCCCTGGGGGCAGATGAAGAAAAAACCATCGGACCAAATGGAGCCATAAGTCTATGTCAGCTTTTTCTCAAAAGCAAACCAATCTTCCTAAAGATTCTCTATATAATCTAGTTGGAGATTGGCTCAACAAAAAAAATGAAACAACTCAATTAAAGATGTTTTCAAGAAAAAAACAATCCTGTCTATGGCCTATACGAGTTGTTCGTATTCTTGTCCTTTAACCGTGAATAAATTAAAATCTTTGGAAAGAAAGATACAGGAAAAAAGCAAAAAATCTTTTAATATTGTTTTAGTTTCTTTTGATTCTGAGAATGATACGCCACAAACTCTGCAACATTATATGGAAAAGAATAAAATTAACAAAAAAAATTGGACTTGGCTCTCTCAAAAAGACGAAAAGAAAATCAGAGAAATTGCAGTAGCTATAAATATTGATTTAAAAAAGAAGGTAATGGTGATTTTTCTCACAACAGCGTAATTGCTCTTCTTGATGAGGAGGGTAGAATTCTTTATCAAATTAAAGAACCCTCTTCCGAAGAGGAAGAAAAAAATCTGCTAAACTTCTTTAAATAGCTTGTTGCTACGTGACGCTCTAGATTGTCGATGATGGGGAAAATGCTCCAGATCATCAACTAGACTAGCCCAGTGCCGGCGCTATGCCATCAATACTTCCGTCCTTGGATGAACCACGCAGACTTCCCAAGTTCAGTCGCACATCTTTGCACGCTCGCTGACGTCTTCGACCCCGGTGTTTGCGCGCCCAGTGGGTTTGTCAGGTTGACCACCGTGCTCGCTATTGCCTGCAGGAAAAGTACACCCGTTCGGCTCACACAATGAGAAAATTTCGAGGCTTATAACGTTCACTCTTGTGGATTTCGGCTCGCGTGCTTCTCTGTCTACGCTTCAAACCATTTGTCACCTCCTGGGCTGCAAGACTCGATATATGGTGGAGCTGACTTCCCCTTCCATAGCAGGACTTTCACCCACAAGATGCGCTCCGCTTTTCTTGGCGCACGTACTTTTTAACACTCCAATTATTAGCTCGCAAACAGAGTATGGATCCGAGAAGGGGCTATCGGTAGAATTGCTTAATTGTCTGCTCTATTTTAACTCGATACCTCTCGACTTCGCTCGAGGTGACGGGCTTTAGATCCGAGAAAGGGCTATCGGTGGTGGTCTGGGAGAAAGACCAAGGTGTGCCAAGATCTTCTGAACCGCTTCCCGTTCTACAATCGAAGCGATGATCCTCATCTCTCCTCCGCAGACTCTGCATGTCGAAACATCGACCCCAAAGACCCGGCTCAAGAGCCTCGACCAAGATAAGATCCCTTATTGATCTTTTTCTTCTTTTTCTCGTCTTTTTCTTCTTCCCGCAAAATATTCCTCAGTAGTCGTTTTTGTAAACTGAACTTTTGTCGTGGCTATGAAGATAGTGAGTTATGGAATTATGCAACGTTTAAATGAAAGACTCTAAGATTTAGCTACTCAACGGTTCGAAAATTTGTACGTTTTTGAGTTCACTTTAAATCAGTTTGGGAACTTATTATATTCAGCACATCACACTAGGAGTCATTATGTATTTCAATAAAGCAAATCTATTAAAACTATTCTTATTTACGAGTTGCATTTGTATATCAGGAAAAATGTTAGCTGTTGAACCAGTTTTATTCGATGGGACTATAGAAGGTCAAAAGTTAGACTTAACTCAAGATCCGCAAGTAAGAAGTTACTCAACTACATTTGCAGCAGGTACCTTTGGTGCAGCTGCAGGGACAGCGATTGCCTGTGTAGCGTTTCCATTTCTTTCACTTCCCGTTTTAGCTGTTGGAGCAATGGGGGTTGCTAGTGGTGCAGGGGCAAGGATGTGGCAAAGAAGTTCAAGGCGAGGATCACACTTCCATATGGAGCTAAACGGTGGTCTCCAAGATGCAATAAGGAAACACAGAAGTATGAATGGTAAACTATTTACTCTAGCAAGGTTTGATGAGCTTGGAAGGGATCTTGCAAGATCGACTGTGTACATCAATGAAAATGTACTTTTTAATATTGGGGATAGAGGAGATGTAGATGCAAATTTAGTATATTCAGAGGTCTTGAATGGAATTAATGCAGAAATTCCAGAACAGCTCAGAGACGATGCTGTTGTATTGTTGCAAGTGCAACTTGCTTTGGAAACTTCTGGTCAATTATATAATGGATCGTCTGTTGGAAGTACTATTTTACATGCACTACCAACTTTGGGTTTTCCTCGGTTTAGCAGTCAAGATTATGACGAATACGTAAAAAGTAGTGTGTCCCCTAGATTTGTACCTACTGGCAGTGAGTCGAGACGTCCTGACTGTGAGTTAGAACCTCCTCGTCACATCAATAGATTTTCGGTAGAGAGCAGTGGTGAAAAGCATAAGCTAGTTTTTACGGTGACCAGGAATAGTGGCTTAATGGATTTATCCAAACCGCATACAAAAACAGGATTTAATTTATTAAACAAGAATCTAGTCATCACAATGCGTGTAGAGTTTGACTTGCCAAGTCGTTCAGGCTTGCCTACTCCACAGACTTTAACAATGCCTACAGCATACATCTCTTACGACATTGTGGATAGGGAGTTGCCACCCGAAGCAGAAGGGCTACGAGGAAGAGTGCTACAACACTAAGGAAAGCCATACTCGCTTTTGATGTGTCTACATTTGTTAGAGTTTTAATGAGCTATGTGTCTACCGGGCGGACTCAAGGTTCCCTTGGTCCGAAGCCACTTACGAGTCGAGCTCGGCTGGCCTACGACGCCGGAGAACTCCTAAAAGCTGCGAGAGGGTGGCACACCGAGAGACATCCAGTACGCTCTTCGTTGCATGGCCTAGGGCATTTTGATTTTATCATGTTGGCAGAGTTGTATCCCGTACTTTCTGTTTTGGTGAGAGATATTTTAGGGCCTAGAAACGTTATCAACCATATTAAAGAGTTTTCACCAGGAGTTCGGGAGCCAGTTGTTACTGGCTTGAGGGCCCTATGGAGTGAATTAGGGGAGCTAGATCAAGAGGAAGACGACGAAATAGGTACCACTTGGAAGAGGATCGAAGCGCTGCTTTATCGGGTTCAGGCCTTGACTGGAATGTTTGAAATTTCTCTTGCAGAGCTTGGTAGGAGTAGTGAACTCCATTTAAAGTTGGCGGATAAGCTGCATGGGGTTCGATTGAAAACAGGCGCACTGACTCAAGATACCGTGGCAAGAAAAAAATTGGAAGCATGGCTTCGTGATCCGCTTCTCGGATTGGGCACACCTTCACAATGGGAAAGTTTTATAAAAAAAATGATGCTTTTAGAGAGCCATGAACTAACAGCACTGTCACCTCTTGACGAGCGAGCTTTACGAGACGGTAGAGCAATACTCCGCCGGAGTCTTCTTCGACATAGCGCCCTAGATACGTATATGAAAGTCGATCAAAAACTATCAGCGTTAGAAAGATCCGCTCGAGAGCACTATCATGAGGGTTTTTCGAAAAGAAAAACCGCTAACTGTTTACCTGCTCCCAGGAGAGGAGAGAAGCCTGTAATGGTCTGGGATAGCGGTCTAGTACTGTTCCCGGCGAGACGGGAAAAAAGAAGCTTTTGTAGATGCTGATGTGCCCAACACCAGAGATCGCTGTGGATTTGTAGCCTTATGTACGGTCGCAAAGAACTTCAGCCCCTGGTGGTTCCATACAAAATCCTTCACTCCAGCTGGAGCCGTTCTCAATGCGCTTGAATTTATAGGTAAAAACCCCAGATATTTGGAATTGGAAGATGACGCCCACTTGGATGCAGAGCCGGATGATGTTGAACTCCGCTACATTCTAGACCTTCTCAAAAAAGCTGCTTCCAAAAGGCAGGAACAACCGCGTCCTCAAACTGTTGGCTCATCACCCGCTGCCAATTCGGTTTTTGCATTGTTAGAAACATTATACTTTGATGGAGATGGGCTTACCCCTGAGGACGCTGCGCTGATAGCAGCCCTAGCAGGCGCTGATTTACAAACGTATGTGGAACCAAGCGATCTTGGAGGCCAACCCACTCTCTCTCGTGGGTTTTATCGGCCTTCCAGCTCTCGTCAGCCTCCTGTTGTTCTGAACTTAATGGAACCTTCCGATCATTCTCATTACTCACCCCTGCTCCGTGCTAGGCCACAACATCCAGACAAGAGGATCACTCAAGCGCAAAGAGTGCAAATATTCACAATTGAGGGCAGACGCTACAGGCGTGACTCTGTAGTTGGCGACGGCTTCTGTGGTTTTACTGCCCTTAACCAGGCTGCTGCTCAACAATCTATGACTTTTACTATAGGAGCAGTAGGAGGATACGAGATTAATGCTAGTTCTTTTGTTCTTGCTATCCAGACATTCCTCCCTAGTGGATCAGGGCTCTGGAGTATATTGGAGCATATTGAAGCAGCAGCATCTAATGCTGCTGCTTCCGGTGTGGGGAGTGAAGCCACGGCAACAAATCTTGTTCACGCCGCTCAAACCATTGCTGCTCACATGGTGCCACCATCTTCTCCGCTGCCCACAAATGATGCCCAATTACTCTATGCCATCTATCAAGCAGTCACTGCTGTTGGTTATAGTGCAACTCCACAGGGAGTTCAAAATTGGCTGCAGGCTGTTTTTAGCGCCGAGATTTGGCTTGGTCTTCCTGAGATAGAGGTGATAGCTCTTGCCCTCAATATCAATATCCAGGTTTTTTCCACTCTTCCAGGTCCCAATAGTGGCCAATTAGCGGCAAACTTCAACCCAGGAGCGCCAACTTTAACCATAGGATGGGAACCTGGAACATCTCCAGGTGGTCATGCCGATAATGCGCGTGGCCATTTTAGTTCCCTTCAAGAAATTCCTGCCACATTGCTAGCAATACTAGCAGACATGGCAGGCTCGACCCCTTCACGGTAGCGCCTGCGGCAGCAGAAGTCCACACGGAGGAAGCAGAAGCCTCAGAGGGAGAGGGAGAGCATAGCAGGGCCAGACTACTCCCCTCGCTCAAAGGACGTCGCCAAGGGTAGCTCACAGAGAGGATCCGTTTTTCTTGGTCAGGAGAAGGCTAAGATCAATTGTCCCCGGGTTCGCTCAACCGAACAGGGTGAGATCCGCCTAAAAAGCTATCTCGCTATGAAGAAAAGAGGGGGGCTTTTCGAAAGATCTTTTGACGAAAACGCTCAGCGGATCAGGGCTGTCTTATATAAATCCAGCCAACGGTTGAAGTATTTGTGCCAAGTAATCATGGTTCATTGCTGCCTTGATTCGCTTCATTGGTCCGGAACGGCCCTTAGTCTTGTCTAATTTCAGCAAAT
>JAGNWK010000120.1 GCA_017985985.1 Oligoflexales bacterium | reverse complement strand
CTTTCGGCTCTTTTTAGCTTTCCGTTCTCCAGCTTTTCAGCAACCCCTTCCCTCTCATCTCGTCGTCACAACCATCGTCGTGCGGATCTCTCTTATAGGTAACCTCCCCTTTTTCGTCAACCGCTTTTCTTAAAAATTTTATAGGGCTGGAATTGCCTCTCTTGGCGAGTTCTTCTGGTGTAGAATAGAAGGATGAACCAAGGCCCACACAAACCATCTTTTCCAGATAGACACTGGCTCGGCCGCCTACTACCTCAGATTCAAGAAGAGGACTGGCAGGAGGCTGTTGAGATCTATCGTACTGATAAAATTCAAAAATTTAAGATCTTTGAAAGCGTCGTCTCCTGTAGCGTCAGCTCAGAAGTCAGCGCTTCCGCAGAGGTTCGCCTTAAGCTTCACGCCAATGGACAGCTCCTGCAATGGGCTGAATGCTCGTGTAGGAAAAATCGAAAATACGGACGATATTGTGCTCATATTGTCGCACTTCTCTTACATATTGAAGAAAATACCAATTCGAATTTAGGCCCCCGGACATCAGGAAAAACACCGCCCATCATCAGATCTCTCGACGACGAGCTCCTTAAACTTTTTGCCGACCACATCCTCCGTGCCGATTTTGAGGAAGGAGAGGCCCTCCTCAATATACAAGTTGAAATTAAGTCTGGAAAATCAAGACACTACAAGCTTGACGTCGACAGTCAAGCTGCCCTCATCCAGCACAACTTGAACCATCCCGAAAAAAAGAAAGCTTGGTCGAAGCTAGACGCTCTGAGCTCACTAAAAATCTACCCTGAACCAGCTTTTCTTGGGACCTACATCTGTTTTGATATAAATGACAAAGTTGAAATCACACGCGCCGTCTTCATCGCCAAACCTAAGAAAACAAAAAAATCTACTGATCTGCCCTTTTCTTTAAATGTAAAAGGCTTCCTTTATCCCCGATCCTCGGCAGAGGCCCTCTTTTCAGGCAAAGCGCCGGAAGCCTTCCTAGTTTTCCCACTTTCAGAAAGCAAAACCTATCTCGGAAGCGAATACTTCTATGTTCCCAAGTTGGGTTACTGGCAGCTCGATCAGAAATCATCGCCGAGCCCATCCTGGTCTGACGCTCCTTACCAACGGACCCTTAACGATGAAGAGGAAGAAGCTCTCATCTCGGAGAGCAAAAGCAAAGAAGCGACCATCAGCACCGTACTCATCGATAAAAAACTCGGGGAATTGGTCCTCTCCCACATCTCAACTCTAAGCCAAGTTCAAGTCTTTAGAGAAGAGGCCGGCTGGTTCTACATAGACCCCATCTACCAAAGCGGAGACATCCAGGTCTCCATGGCAGAAATCCTGGGGAAACATCTTCGAAAGAAGAAAAAATTCGTAAAGAGCAATGGCCGTTGGTTCAAAATCCCAGAGCTCCTCTATCAGTACTCCTGGGAAATTGACGAGAAAAGTAAACAGCTGAAAGTAAGTCCTTTTGAACTCATAAGAATTCAGGCAGAAATTGAAGACCTCGATAAATTTAAGGGCAATCCAGAAACCCTGGAAAAATTAAAACAACGGATAAAATTTTCAGAAGGTGATGCCGTCCCTTCCTTAGAGAACACCCACCTCAAGCTCAGAAAATATCAGATGGAAGGCTATGCCTGGCTGTGGTGGCTTTATAAGAACGACTTGCATGGACTGCTGGCCGACGACATGGGCCTCGGGAAAACCCACCAGACCATGGCTCTGCTTTCAGCCATTAGAGATCAGACTCCACTTGATAAAAGACCACTTTTTCTCATTATCTGCCCCACGACAGTCCTCGACCACTGGGAGGAAAAGATCAAGAGCTTTGCCCCTGGCCTGCAGCCCCTTAAATATCATGGAGCACAACGCGATGGTTTGATGCGCAAAACCCTAGACCATATAACCATTATCACGAGCTACGGAGTGCTACAAAGAGACTCCCTAGCACTAGCTGCTCACAACTGGCAGGCTGTCATTTTTGATGAAGCCCACTTTGTCAAAAACCATGTTACGGCGACTTATAAGGCCTGTCGCCTGCTGAAAGCCAAAATTCGAATCTGCCTAACCGGCACACCTATGGAAAATAAGCTGCAAGAGCTCAAAAATCTTTTCGATGTCTTACTCCCTGGCTATCTGGGAACAAATAAAAATTTCTCTAAAAATTATGCGAATCCTATTGAAAAAGAACGAGATCAAAATAAAGAAAAAGCACTACAACGACTGATTTATCCTTTCAAACTTAGAAGAACGAAAGAGCAGGTTCTCGATGATCTGCCTGAGAAAATAGAAGACATTCGATTCTGCATGCTGAGTGACGAGCAAGTGGAACTCTACCACAGCATACTAAGTCTCAAAGCTTCCCCTCTTCTCACAAGGCTTGGTCAGGAAGATACGCCCATTCAATACCTGCACGTTCTCTCCGTCCTTCACCTGCTCAAACAGGTCTGTAATCATCCAGCCTTGATCAAAAAAGACAGTCAGTACAAGAAATACACAAGCGGGAAATTTGAACTATACAAAGAGATCCTGTCGGAAGCTCTCGGCTCAGGACACAAAGTTGTCGTCTTCAGCCAATATATTTCGATGCTAGCCATCCTAGAAGCACACTGCCAAGAAGAGCAGATTCCCTACGTCGCTCTGACGGGGCAAACTCAGAATAGAGGCCAAGTGGTCTCGGACTTCCAAAACAAACCAGAAATCAAAGTTTTTATAGCATCTCTCCTCGCTGGGGGGGTCGGTATAGATCTGACAGCAGCGTCTGTCGTCATCCACTACGACAGGTGGTGGAATCACAGCAAAGAGAACCAAGCCACCGATAGGGTCCATCGCTTTGGACAAAAAAAATTCGTCCAAGTCTTCAAACTGATCACGCGAGGTACACTAGAAGAAAAAATCCATCTCATGATTGAAGAAAAATCTCTGCTCTTTAAAAATTTTATGGAAAAAGATGAAGATGTGTTCAAGAATCTCACCCGCCAAGAACTAATCACTCTGCTCACCTAGAGAAAACTTGCAGACAGTTTGCCCTGGAATTGGTTTTTGGAAGAAGCCAGCTGCGCAGTTTTCTCCCAAACCCTCTTCCTTGCAGGGAAGAAAAAGGCATCTATGTCCAGATTTATGATTGAAGGAGGGCGAGCCCTTAGCGGCACTGTCAAACCATCAGGCAATAAAAATGAGGCCCTACCAGCGCTCATGAGCTGCCTACTCACAGACGAGCCCATCGTCCTCCACCGGATCCCGCAGATCAAGGATGTCCTGACAACCTGTCATATTCTAGAGGGAATTGGGGTTCAGGTGGACTGGATCAATGAAGACTCTGTGCGACTCTGCGCCAAACAGGCACACAGCTATAAACCAGATCCAGAACTATGCTCCCATGTCAGAGCCTCCATACTCCTTCTGGGCGGACTGCTCTCTCGCTTTGGAAAAATAGAACTCCCCCTACCAGGCGGGGACGTCATCGGCGCCAG
The DNA here is from genome assembly GCA_017985985.1 of Oligoflexales bacterium. Taxonomy (GTDB): domain Bacteria; phylum Bdellovibrionota_B; class Oligoflexia; order Oligoflexales; family Bog-1112; genus JAGNWK01. The sequence continues at coordinate 2,485 of JAGNWK010000120.1, read as the reverse complement.
ACGTATAGACACCCACTTCGAGGTTGTTCAGGCCCTCGGGGGAACCCTACAGTTTGACCATGTCATCACTGGTCAAATTGAAAAAATTCAGGGCACGGACGTCTACCTGGATGAACCCTCCGTCACGGCGACTGAAAACGCCATCCTGTTGGCCGTCCTCTGCGAAGGCAAAACGACCCTTTACAACGCAGCCTGCGAACCCCATGTCAATGGCTTATGCCAACTTCTCAAGTCCATGGGAGCAAAAATTGAAGGGATCGGCAGCAATCAACTTAAAATCACGGGTGTCCCGGCTCTTCATGGAACAGAATATACGATCGGACCTGACTATCTCGAGATAGGCAGCTTCCTCTGCCTAGGTGCTATCGCTGGAGGAAAGGTGGAGATTGAGTCCGTCCCCCTGCATGACATGAGGTTCATCCTTAAAACATTATCTCGAATTGGCATTAACCCCACTATCACGGTCGAGTCTGCAAGTGACCAAGAAGCGACAGGACGACTCAGTATTGATGGTAGTAATCCTATTAAGATGCAGACCGACATAAGCAGAAGGATAGGCACCGTATATAGCGGACCTTGGCCAGCGTTTTCCTCTGACCTCATGTCCGTCGCCATCGTCGCGGCGACTCAGGCTGAGGGGACCCTCATTTTTCACGAAAAAATGTATGAAGGGCGCATGTTCTTCACAGACAAGCTCATGGCTATGGGCGCAAACATCGTCCTCTGTGACCCGCATAGAGTCGTGGTCACTGGATCCTGTCCTCTCAGCTCATCACGGATAAGCTCGCCCGACGTCCGCGCGGGAATGGCGCTTCTCATGGCAGCCCTCATCGCTAAGGGAACTAGCCTTATTGGGAATATCTACCAGATAGAGAGAGGCTACTACCAAGTTGAGAAAAAGCTGCAGGCCCTAGGAGCTGCCATCACGAGGATGCCATCGTGATACGGTTCTACCTTTTTCTGTCATTAATTTTGCTCATCAAACCCTTCGACATGGAGGGGAGGGTAGAGGCTCAAACTGCTAACGATAGCAGCGAAAAAATACTTCCGCCTGCTACTCTACCTATTGTAGCTGCACCTGTTGTGGCTCTAACAGAAGATCGCAGCCTTGAGCACCCCCTCCTCCAAGGTCATCGCAACGCCTACTCACTGGCCTTCACAACTCTGCCTCTCATTTATCAAGACGGAGCCTGGAATTGGCAGTGCCTTCTCTGTGTAGATCTTCCAAGCCTCACGAATAAACTTATCCAGTTCCCTGAAAAAGACCCCAAAGCCCCCCTTGTCGTCAGCCTTCAACTCCACCCGGATGCCCGCTGGGGCGATGGAACAAAACTCAGTGGAGAAGACCTCATTTTTAGCTGGCAGCTTGGGGTCCGTTGGGAGGAGCTTCATGGCAAGGAAAACATCCTAAGAGAAATCCATTCCGTCGAAAAAGACCCCCACGACCCAGGCAAAGTCCTTCTCTATTTCAGAAACAAGCTGCCAGATATCAATAGTCACCTATCCTCGATCATTTTACTCCCCGCCCACTTGGAGCGAGCCATCTGGCAAAAAAGCAAGAATTTCGATGAATACATCGAGAACAGCCTATACCAGCAAGCCCCCCTCACGGAGGGTCTTTATAACGGCCCTTTTCTCGTTAGCAAAAAACTGACTCAAGAAAAAGAACCTAGAAAAATAATCACATTGCTACGCAATTCGAAGGCTAGGGTCCCCGCCATCCTCCGCGGTCTCGATCTCTTTTTTTTCTCTGATAAAGAAAAAATGCTAAAGTATTTGGCTAGCGAGAATAACCTGACCATCATCCCCGAGTCGGAGGAGATATCAGGATCAGCAGAAGCCATTTTATCAAACGACCACTACTTGAAAGTCGAAGCGGATCACTTCCTCTATGAACATATCGCCTTCAACTTGCGGAACCCTATCCTTAAAAATGCAAACCTCAGAAAAGCTCTCTTCCACTCCCTCGACAAGAAAGAGCTTCGAACTCTGATGGAGGAAGGTTTTGCTCCCGCCACGACGAACATGCATCCTCACAGCCCTTACTACACCGAGAAAACCTCTTCCTATCCCTACAGTCTCACTCTGGCTGGTAAACTCCTCGATGAGTCCGGGTGGAAACTTGAATCGGATGGCTACCGCTATAGGAATGGGGTCAAACTATCCCTCCTCATAAGCTCTCTTCGAAGCAACTCTCGACAAAAACTGGTGAAGTGGCTTTTTCTTTCGTGGAAGAAGATCGGCGTTGAGATGGTCCCTCAATTTTTTGAAAATAGGGACTCTTATCATAGCGCCTTACAACATGGAAAATTCGCTGGCCTCGCTCTGTTTTCTTGGAAAATTGATCCCTCCTCTAGCCAGTCGACCATCCTAAGCTCTGCCTTCATCCCTCAAGTGAACAATGACTACACCGGGCAGAACGTCTACCACTGGGTCAACCAAAAGTCAGACGAGGTCTTCAAAAAACTTGGGGGCACCTATACAC
>JAGNWK010000119.1 GCA_017985985.1 Oligoflexales bacterium | reverse complement strand
TCTGGTCATGGGAGCTATCACACAAAAAATCTATGAAAGACGTAAGCCTGAAGAGACAGTCCTCTACCAAGCTCTTGCAAGTCACCTGAACACCTTCCTGGCCCATCTTGCTGCAGAAGGCAAAGCCCTATGGTCCTTCCTAGAGTGTGGCGTCCTAGCTTACGGGTTTATCCGGCTTAAGTGTGAGGATTGCACTATGGAGCATCTGGTAGCGTTCTCATGCAAGAAGAGGGGTTTTTGTCCTTCTTGTGGCGGCAAGAGGATGGCTGAGACGGCTGCCCATTTGATAGACAATATCCTCCCCCGCGTGAAGGTTAGGCAGTACGTGCTCTCAGTCCCCATCCCTCTCCGCTACTGGATGGCCTCAAGTAAATTGCCTATATAAAAACGTGCAGATCTGTTCTTTGCCTTCTTCTTATTTTTTCTATGAATCAGAAGACAGTCACTAATATTGCCAACACGTACATGGAAAATGGCTTGGAATCAGCACTTCATGACGATGAACGGTGCGGAAGACCTGTTGATATAGATGACAGAGACCGCTCTCGAATTGTGGCCATGGTATGCAGTCAACCTCCAGAGGGGCACTACCGATGGACCCTAGATTTGATCGTGGAAGAATGCGATGAAAGAGCTTTGATTGAAGGAGAAATCAGTCGTGAGAAGCTTCGTATTATTTTACAAGAACATGAATTGAAACCATGGCTTGAAAAAATGTGGTGTATACCAAAAGTGAATCAAAAATATATCGATAGGATGGAAAATGTTTTGGACGTTTATGAGCGTCCCTATGATGAAAATAGGCCTGTTATATGTCTTGATGAAAAACCTGTCGCATTATTTTCAGATTCGCGCTGTAGAAAAGAAATTGAAACCACTGGTGATGTAAAAAAGATCGATTACGAATATAAACGCAATGGTAGCGTAAATGTTTTCTGCGCTGTTGAGCCTAAAAAATGAGTATATTTTAATACAGTGACAGAAAGAAGATGCGGAGTAGATTTTGCTGATTTTGTGAAGGAAATCTCAGATGCATATCCAAAAGCAGAGAAAATAACACTGGTCATGGACAGTCTTTCAACGCATAAGAAAAATTCATTGGAATGGCGTTTTCTAGAGGACGAAGTTGAAAAATTGTGGTCTCGATTTGAGATCGTCTATACTCCAAAACATGCTAGTTGGCTCAATCAAGCTGAAATTGCAATTGGAATGTATTCAAGGCAATGTCTTGGTGACGGAAGAGTGGGAAACATCGATAATCTTAGATTAAAAACGACGATGTGGAACAAATACAAAAATAAAAAAGAGGTGAAGATTGAATGGAGATTCACAAAATCTAAGGCTAGAAAAAGTTTTGGATACTCTATTATACCAAAATCAACACTCGGAAAAACTTAGTTGACGGAGTACTAGCACAGCTTACGGAATAGACAAATGGTGGGACAGCTCACCTTTTAAGGAGCTGGGACGATGAAAACATCAGGTTCAAATTTACTAACCTGTCGCTGTATATAGTTCCACCGCGAATATCTATCTTCCCCTTCCGCTGGGGTTTTATCTTCTAAAATCAATTGACTTCTTTCTTTTATCAATCGACTTCTTAGGCTAGCTCTTTGTTTGGCAGGAAACAAAAGAAGAGGAACATAACCCTCCTTAACTGCGACCAGATCTTCCGCAGATAACCACCCCTTTAACGACCTACCAACAACTAAGTCACTCACACTCACCGGCTTCACCGGTACCGACTCAATCGTCACATAAGTCAGTCGACTGATTTTGTACCCAGTAATTTTTCCATCTCGTTTGACGGGATCGATAGATATCATAAAATCACCTGGCTTTGGATCCTTACTCATTGTCACTTCAACAACACCACCCTTTGTTAGACTCGCACCAACCACAAATTCGCCTTTCCATGCTGACCTGTGATGCTCTGTCGGAGCCAGTATTTCAGAGCCCTCTCGCTTGACGAAAATGAATTGTATGCCCTTACCTTTAACCCTTTCTTTCGTGGCTGTATCCATCGCTACTAACTCAGGATAGTCCTTTAAAAAGAAATCCAGCATAGGGTCTTCAGCATCGAAAGTGACTCCGTGCCTTAATGCTTCTAAAGGAACCTTGTTTGGATCCAGGAAGCTGTCGAAGATATCACTTGAGATCTTCGCTTGTACGGAACGCCAAGCCATTTTTTCAGGCTCTGTTACCTCGACAGGAACTTTGGCCTTCGCTACCTCGACAGGACGTGCTGTTAAAGCTTGATAAACGTCTCTTATCACGCCCTGTTTTTTTTCGGAAAATCTCATGCTGTCCCATAGCCAAGTAGCAGGAGATTGAAGATGAGACTTTGCAAGATCATCGAACGTCTTATCTGTAAGCTCATCAGCATAGGTTTTTTTTATTTGATTTAGATCACCATTTATCTTTCCTTCCTTAAACATCTGATCAAGATGTTCATTTAACTTATCTGTAAACAACTTTAGTTGCTTTTCCTTAAGACTTTTCTTGTAAGTTTTATAGACAGAAGAGAGTGAAGCCGCAAAGGCTGGAGGACCCGGAGTATACGATGGGTATTGATGTCCCATGTCTGCAGAGTATGGAATCATAGCACGCAGCAAGGATGGAGTAACTCTTATAGGCAAAGTGCTTGCAAGACCATAGTCCATCCCTTGAGCTTTATAGAAATCAGTAATCTCATCTTTTAAAAACCAAGTTATAAGATCTCGATTAGCTTTTGTAACAAGAAGTGTATGTGTGCTGCCTGGAACAGAGAGTTGAAGTAGCACAGGGTTGCCGTCCTCCTCAAGTAAAGAATCAAAACGAACGATTTCATCTGTTCCTTTTACAGAATGACTTTCAACACCAGTCGACTGAAGATATTGCTCTTGAAAAACAGAGAACAAGTTGGGTGATCCACCACCAATTTGACTTATAGTTATCTTTCCCTTTCCACTCTTATGTAATGCAGCAAGGAGCAGAGCCGTAGTCTGCTCGTTAGGAACACAAGCCAAGGTGGTTCCTAACTTTGTATTTATTTTTTTACGTGTACTCTTCTGTTCTTTCTCTAGCCGCTCTTGCCCTGCCCTCTGTTCTGTCTCTAACTCTTTGGAAAGTTTTGCTAAAACGAGGGTCTCCGGCTGAGCCGCTGGATCCCAAAAACTTTCAGGATCTTTAGCACTTTCCTCCAAAAGAAGATTAGATACAAAGTCTTCTTTCTGCTTCGCAACTGCAATCTTCGCTTCTTCTACTTTTTGTTTGGCTTCCTGGATTTTGTCATCAATACTCTTCATCTCGATTTTTAACTGCGCCTCTGCACCAGCAGAATTAGGATCTTTTATACCGAATAAATGCATCAATTTTTTATGATAGGTCTCTACTCTTAAGTCATACATCTTCGCTGCAAAAATATTTTTCATTTCGAGGGACAAATCATCAAACGTTATCCTCGCAGCTACAGCTATTGCCTTAGCTTCAACTTCAGATTTACCTTTGTCTAAAGCTTTTTGGTAGGCCTCTTCTTCTGCTTTGTCTTTAACTTTGGCTTCAGCGGCTTCCACTTCTGCAATTGCTTCCTCTGGGGTCTTGCCTTTAACTACAAATGCATCTATGGCATCAGCTCTGGCTTTGGCATCAGCTCTGGCTTTGACTCTGGCTCTGGCTCTGAGCAACTCTGGCCTAATCGCGTTCCCTAGTTGCATCTCAAGTAATTTATTGATGTAGCTTTTTGCTAAAGAACGATTCTCATAGTTCTTGTCCGCCTCAGCCAGTGCAGTTTCTGCTTTGGTTAAAGCCACTTTAGCAGCATAGCTCTTTGTCTCAGGCACACTTGCAGACCTGGATCTTGAAAGAGGAGATCCTAGACCATCCCTAGATGAACCTGTACTTCCCTCCCTACTCATCCCCGGAGAATCACTTCCATCACTTAGAGCTGCACGTCCTTCGGGATCACCTCCATCACTTGATGATCTTATGAGGGGAGGTCGTTTACCTACTTGTCCTCTCGTCAGTCCAAAAGAAGACGCCTCTGTACCTTGTTCCCCTATCAGCTCATCTCCTGGTTCAGATGCAGGGACAGGTGGCGCTGTCACGCCTTCCAATTCTTCATCTATTTCTACGTGATCATCGGGAAGTCCAACCAGGAGAAGACGGTCGCCATTAAGACTGTCCTCTATATTGGTAACTGCGGAGTCTGATGCTGGTTTTTTTTTATGACGTACTCTACAACTTAAGATGACGCTTAAACCGAGAAAAAAAATAGCAATGCCCAAGAAAGCCTTGCCTGCTAATTGCTTTGATCGCATCGTGAATTCCCCATTACGAGTCGTGCCCACTGCATAATCGGCAATTGTTTGAAATTCTTAAGCCTCACCTCGGGCTCTGCTGTTCCCAGTTGCCGTTTGGCTTTTCTTTGATCTGTTATTTTAAAGGGCTAGATGGACGTAAGTCGATGAATGGGCAAGGGAAAGCTGGTCCCGTTGCTCAGCAACAGCAGGTGCCACGCTTAAAACGTATGCTCTACGGAAGAATGGACGAGGGGCACTAAAAAGCAAGAAAGGGGACTTAAAGCGGGAACATCATACGCCCCCCCACAAACAGCAGGTTCCACCTCTCCTCGATCCTGAGCGACCACGAATATAGGAAAAAGTATCGTTCTTTTCCTATATTCTCTAGTTTTTTCATCAACGACCGATACTCAAAGAGTCTTTTTATCGATCAGTTCAAGACTCTTTGAGGGAAAGTTTTTGAATCTTCGATCTAGTCTATTTTTTTTAGCTCTAACTTGTTTATTGGCAAACTGTAAGCCAATCTCTAAGCCAATCTCTAAAAGAAAAGCGTATTTCAAAGAGGTTTCGCCAAATCTCCAAGCAAGCGTGCCTGAGATTCATGAGGCAGAATCAGTGGTCTTAAAGCTCGATCAATACGAGCAATACCATTGGTCTTCTGAAGAACAGAAATTTGTTTTTGAATATAAGGTCACTGATGATTTAGAACTTTACGCAGATTCTAAGCCCCCTAACTTTGCCTTTGCTTTTAAGCCCCCTGATACTGAACTGAAAATAAGCCTTAAAAAAGCCAACATCCTAAGCGGAGATCTGCTAAAAACAGGAATTATAGTCGATCTACTCAGCAAAGAAGCACTACCTAATGCCTGTTTTGGTTACGCTTTAGATGCGGGAACTGGCCAACTCTTCTTGAGCCGATCAGGTTCCATAGACTCTTTTCTAGATAGTGAGAAAAGAGAATGGCACATTTTTTCTGCTGGTGAGCTTTGTACTGGTGAGCTTGGGAGGCTGCGTAGTTTTAATGTCAAAAGCCGATATGCTTACATTGGCTCTTCCCTTTCACACTTTCTGGATTTCCTGCATTCAAAAGGGTTGGCCAGAGTTGGTGATTTGGAAGAAGAGGCAGATACTTCTTTGGATCTCGTTAAAATTATGCCGACGATTGGCAAGTTACCTGGTGAGGGCAAGTTACTTGGTGAGGGCAAGTTACCTGGTGAGGGCAAGTTACCTGGTGAGGGCAAGTTACCTGGTGAGGGCAAGTTACCTGGTGAAGCTGTGGCTAAGTTGTCAGTTGCCACAACTCAAAAAATAGATACCAAGGCTACTTTCCATGCGACAAAGACTGTGATTACAGGTTTTGATGAAGATTCTCCAACCCGTCAAATTGCTGCTACAGAGCTTGAACTACAGATGGCTATCGATAGTTTTTATAAGTCTCACAAAGCTGATCAATCGTATGATTTTTCACCAGAAGCACTGGCAAAGCGAGGAGGATTTACTGAGCTTGGAGAATTTGGGAGGGGTGGAAGTGGAATTGTGAGAGGGGTGAGATTTAGTACGGGTGAATCCCTCACTCAAATTCATATGGATCTAGCAATCAAGGAGATAAATATTAGTGATCCCCAGGTTAAGACTGACGTCTTGGGGGAGATAGCCACACTTAGGGATTTGTATAACCGTGGGGTTACAGGTGCAATTCCCCTACTTGCTTTTCACATCGATGAAGTGAATCATAAAGCCTATCTTG
>JAGNWK010000118.1 GCA_017985985.1 Oligoflexales bacterium | reverse complement strand
GGGGGTGGCCCTAGCTTTCCTGTTGTTTCCGCCCCCACACCATTCTTTTTGGTTTATCAAGACCAGATGGCAAGCTTCCATGATCCACTTTTTGTAGGGGAGTTTTTTGTGCGGGGGGGAACTTACTTTTTTCGTCTGGGTCTATTTCAAAGCGCTTCAGGGCCCTTGGTTTCCGAGATTTTTGAATGGAGAGGGGAGGGAACTCCTTGTCAACCCTCAACTTTTTGGTCAAGTCAAATTCCTGCTAGACCATGGCCCATTTTTATGGCCAATTTACAGCCCAGATTTGGGCAACTGGAGTGGATCAAGTCCCTATTCCCAGGGGGTAATCTCTGCCTGGTAGAGAAACGAAATATTTTTCTCCGGGACCAAGCTCGTCCAAGTTCAGATCACTTAGCAAGGACGGTAGGGGATTTTTTTCCGAAAACTTCGGAACCATGGACATCCACTCGCTCAGATCTCCTTTTCGAAGGGCTGAGAAGCCACGTTTTAGGGTAGCTTTAATGACTAAAAAACTTGTTGCGGTTGGAATGTCGGGGGGAGTGGACTCTTCAGTAGCAGCTCTGCTTTTGAAAGAAGCAGGCTACGATGTCGTCGGCCTTTTCATGAAAAACTGGGAGGAACAAGATGAAGATGGTCGTTGCACCCAGGAAGAAGATTTTCAGGATGTGGTACTGACTTGTGCCAAAATTGGAATCCCCTACTACAGCCTTAACTTTGTTGAGGAGTATAGGAGAGAGGTTTTCTCACACTTTCTTGCGTCCTATAGAGCTGGCTTTACACCCAATCCGGATATTCTTTGTAATAAAGAGATCAAGTTCAAAGCCTTCTACGAGAAGGCTCTCAGCTTAGGGGCTGATTTTATTGCAACGGGACACTATGCTCAGACCGATCAAATTCGTTTGTTCAAGGGTCTGGACGCTGGTAAAGACCAGTCTTATTTTCTGTATGCTATCGAGGGGAGCTGTTTGTCGAAGGTTCTCTTCCCCATTGGGCATCTTTTGAAGAAAGATCTTCGTATTATCGCTAAATCGCATGGTCTGACGACACACGATAAAAAAGATAGTACAGGAATTTGTTTCATAGGTGAGAGAAAGTTTCAGGACTTTCTTTCCCAATTCATTCCTTACACACCAGGGGATTTTCGAAGGCTGGATGGGACTGTCGTTGGTAAGCACTTGGGTCTTGGCTACTATACCCTCGGGCAAAGACGGCATATGGGACTGGGTGGAGAGGGGCCTCCTTGGTATGTCATCAAAAAAGATCATTCGCAGAATGTGATCTATGTAGAAAGGGACGGGCAGCATCCCGAGCTTTATGGGGATGAGCTCCATGCTGGAAGCGTACACTGGATATCGAGAGACCCCTTTGCTAACGGCCAAGACTCCTTCCGCTGTCAGGCTAAAATCCGTTACCGGCAGCAGGATCAGATCTGTTTCGTAAGTCGTGCCGAGGATTCTAAGCTCCGAGTTCGGTTTGAAAAGGCCCAAAGAGCCATAGCTCCTGGGCAGTCTGTTGTTTTTTATAATGAAACAGAGTGTTTAGGGGGAGCCGTCATCGAATCCTCCCAGTCTGGGACTAATTCCCTTCCCCATACCATGAGTTACGGGACATAAACATTTTTCTTGTTCGTCCGATAGATAAGCCATGTGACGTTATCCTGAAGAATAAGGTGTTGTCTCCATGGCTGAAAATCAAAACAGCAATCTCCCTAAAAAAATCCTTGTCGTCGACAATGACCAGCTCGTCCTCAATACTGTTCAGCAGCAGATGAAGGCTTATAGTATCAATGTTGTTCCTGCAAAAAACTGGGAAACTGCACTTTATCTTTTTAATCAAAATAAATTTGATCTCTGTCTTGTCTCCCTCGAGCTTGAGGGGATGACAGGTTTGACCGTCATTCAGAAGTGGCGAGAACACGAGACTCTAGCTAAACGTGATACAGCCTTCGTTCTCTCAACAGGCATGCAAAGAAAAACTCAGGATGATGCCCTTGCTAATGAGCTTGAGGACGTCGTGATGGTTTCAAAGCCTATCACAGCAGCTGTTCTTCTTAGTCTCATGGCTACCGCTATGAAGAAAAAAGAAGTGCGTGAAAAATTCAACCATCTTCAACATGAAATTATCGAACCTCTTATCAAACAAGAAAAGTTTGATAAGGCAGTAGACATTGCCAAGACAAAACTCGAACCGATTGGAGCAAGGGGTAAATTCCAAAGCGCTTTGATTCATGACGATGTAGGAAAGAGTGATGAGGCTTTGCTTTTACTCGAAACTTTAACCCAAACGGAACCTAATAATATCAAGTATCATAACGAGATTGGTCGTATCTTCCTTAAACAGGGAAAACTCGAGCAAGCTCAGCAGGCCTATGAGACTGCCGATAAAGCGGCTCCGATGAACATCGAAAGAATCGCAGCGATGGCTGAGATGTACCTAGCGCTCAAGCAACCAGATAAAACTGTTTCGAAATACGGAGAAATGTTAAGTGTTAACCCAGAAAAGCCAGAAATTAAATTCGACATGTATGACAAACTGATCGATTCTGGATTTGAGGATTTCGCTCAGGAATTTTGCAAGCAGACATCGACCCCAAAAGAACTAATTCGTCACTTTAACAACAAAGGCGTAGTCCACTCGAAAAGCTCGGAGTTTGAGAAAGCGATTGACGAGTATAAAAAAGCTTTGAAACTTCTCCCAGAGACCGGTGATGTCTACCGCATCATTTACAACATGGCTCTTGCTCATATAAACTTAAAAAGTAAAGAAAACCTTCAGAAGGCAAGAGAACTCCTTGAACGCTGCCTTAAACTGCAACCTGACTTCGACAAAGCCAAAGAAAAGATCGACCTCATCACCAAGCATCTCCAAAGCATAGGTAGCTCTTAGGCTTTCGAGGACTCTCAGACTAGACTCAGGGAACCGTCCCCCGATACCATCTTCGCTTGACGAGTAGAAAAAAGCCCTTAAACTCAGTCCAACAGACAAGAGACTTCCCTGTGCTCCCCTCGCGCGGGACTTCTGCAAGGGGCAGAGGGAACTGTCCCCATCTCCAAAAGGAATAGATTGACATCAGCACTAAACAGCGACGAAATGCCGGATCCTTCTGAAAACGATTCTTTGGAAGGCCAGACAGCCTATCCTCTTGAACACAGCTATAAGCTCCCCCTTCTCAGCAGTGACGAGAGTCTTGATCGTTTCTTAGCCTATGTGGCAACTAAGAAATTGACTCTTTATCAAGCTCAGGAAGAGGCTATCCTCGAACTTTATGCTGGTAACCATGTCATTTTAAATACACCGACAGGATCAGGAAAGTCACTGGTTGCAACAGCGCTGCATTATCGGTCGATAAGTTCTCGGCGTCGGTCCATCTATACCTGCCCTGTAAAAGCTTTGGTCAACGAGAAGTTCTTCTCCCTATGTCGCGAGTTTGGTCCGACCCACGTGGGCATGATGACAGGGGATGCTTCGATCAATAGTGAGGCTCCCATCATTTGTTGCACGGCAGAAGTGCTATCTCATATCGCTCTAGGTCGGGGAGACCAAACCCGCTTTGATGACGTCATTATGGATGAGTTCCATTACTACGCTGACAGTGATCGGGGTAGTGCCTGGCAAATCCCCTTACTCACACTCCCCCAATGCCGATTTCTTTTGATGAGTGCGACTTTTGGGCCTACCGACCTTTTTTCTCAGACCTTAACGAAGTTGACGGGCAAAAAAACGGTGGTTGTGCGTTCGACAGAAAGGCCTGTGCCTCTCGCTTTCAGCTATAGCGAAACCATACTTGAGGAAACCCTCAGTGAATTGATGGAGCAGGGAAGAAGCCCTGTCTATATCGTGAGCTTTAGCCAAAGAGAAAGTGCGGAACTCGCTCAAAATCTGATGTCGCAGAACTTCAGTACAAAAGAAGAAAAGCAGAGAATAGCAGAAGAACTCGTCCCATTTTCTTTTTCTAGTCCCTACGGTAAGGAGATCAAACGATTTCTTCGCCATGGGATAGGGCTTCATCATGCAGGACTTTTGCCTAAATATAGGATTGTAGTGGAGTCCCTTGCACAGAAGGGGCTCCTGAAGGTCATCAGTGGAACAGACACTTTAGGGGTTGGGGTCAATATCCCTATTCGAACAGTGCTTCTCAGCAAACTCTGTAAATATGATGGAGAAAAAACAGCTGCCCTCACAGCCCGAGATTTCCACCAGATAAGTGGGAGAGCTGGGCGTCGAGGTTTCGATACTCAGGGCTATGTTGTGGCGCAAGCCCCCCCTCATGTTATCGAAAATTTGAAACTAGCTCAGAAGGCCTTACTCAATCCCTCTAAAAAATTTGTCCGGGCAAAGCCTCCTGAAAAAGGTTTTGTCATGTGGAACAAAGAGAGTTTTGATCGAATCGTAGTGGCAGCACCAGAAGAGCTCCGCTCTAGCTTTCAGGTGACTCACAGCATGTTGCTGCAGGTTTTATCCAGAAATCGTGACGGGTGTGAAGATATGCGAGCCTTAATCCGTGACTCCCACGAGTCCGACAAGATGAAAGCCCAGCACCGGAAGCGAGCTTTTTTACTCTTCCGCTCTTTGCTGGAAAAGAAAATTATCGAGATCATCCCTAAAGAAGAAAGAGTCGAGGGTAAAAGTAAGATAAGAGTTCGGGTCGATCTACAAGACGAGTTTTCTCTGCACCAGACCCTTTCGCTTTATCTGCTCGAAGTGTTAGGACAGCTTGACCCTATGGAGGAGGACTACCCTCTTAAAATACTTAGTCTGGTTGAGTCGATCTTAGAAAATCCCCAAGCTATTCTCATGCGTCAGTTGGATAAAATCAAAAAGGAAAAGTTAGCTGAACTCAAAGAACAAGGTTTGGACTACGAGGAGAGAGTCGCGGCACTGGAAAAGTTAGAATACCCGAAGCCGATGAGAGAGTTCATCTATGACACCTTTAACCGTTTCGAAGCGGTTCATCCCTGGGTAGGGGAAGAAAATATCCGACCGAAGAGTATAGCAAGGGAGATGTATGAAATGCGACATACATTCGGTGAATATATTCAACTTTATGATTTGCATAAAACAGAAGGTATTTTGCTCCGCTATCTGAGTGATGTATATAAGGTGCTCGTGCAAAGTGTTCCTGACAGTCTAAAAAACGATGCCATCGATGAGATGATTCAGTTTTTTGAAAACACAATCAAAGAAACGGACTCCAGTCTCGTTGAAGAATGGCTTCGCTTTCAGCATAAAAAATTAAAAAAAGGGGAAAAGATCCAGGGAGCGGATTCCTAAAGAGGGAGAGATCCCTGTTCAGAAGAAAAAAGGAACCAGCTGCTCTGTGGAGAATAAAATGTTCCCTAAGCTCTTCTTGCTAAATTCTCCAAGCGAGAGGCTTAATATTTCTTGCTAGAGGATGAGAGCCACCAGAGCAGAGTATGTGTGAACGCAATGCGATAGTTCTTGTCTTTGCTGCTGAGAGGAGAGGGTAACATAAGATCTGCATGATCCGTATCGTCTAGGGTCGCAATTGTTTGACCAACGGAGGGTAAAGACTGATCTTCCAGCATTACCAGTCCGTCATTACTGCCGTAGTAGGTGTCGAGGTAGCGACCAGATTCATCGATAAAGAAGGACATTTTTCGATAATCCTGGTGGGTTCTAATAAAAAAAATCGGTTCTGTTATATCCTGAGGACTCGCCTCGATCTCTGTTTTTCTAGCATCCCAAAAGTTGAAAATAGAATGACTGGTCATCGAGTGGAGTGCCTCCGATGATAAAGCCGTTCCGAGTACATAATAAGCGGAATGAAGAAAAATCCTGCTAAAAAAAGGGATACGCTCATCGACAGCACGACCACGTCCCACTAGGTAATCGGCTATGGGGCTTCCTAAGAAGGGACCTTGGATGAGGAACATGGCTTCTACGTGATCTCGCACAAAAAATTTATTCTCGAGCGCAAAAATCAGACTTTCTAGAGCCCCTTTACTATGTCCAATAATGACAATTTTTTTCGACCGAGGAAGTCTTTCTAACGTGTCTTTCAATAGACTGACATTGGAAC
>JAGNWK010000003.1 GCA_017985985.1 Oligoflexales bacterium | reverse complement strand
ATAGAAACCTGCCTCACTGGAGAGATCAGAATATTTGGATTAGATTAGCTGAAAAGCCGTGTACGTGATCCGTAAGCACGGTTTTGTGGGAAGACGGGGATAAAACCCCTCTTACCCGATTATCGAATTAAAACGGCACAGCTAGGTAAGGAGCTCTCGCTAAGCGAATGCTTTGACCTGCCCGTCTAACGGGCTTTGCCTCAACGATCATTCTCTCCTATTTTTTTCGTCCTGCAGGCTTTTTGGCTTTAGGCTTAGAGGCCGACGCTTTTTTCTTAGCTTTTACGGGAGTACTCGTTTTTTTAGCAGGTTTCTTCTTCGTTACTTTTTGAACTGCTTTTTTAGCTGTCTTCTTGGTGACTTTCTTTACGGGGGCCTTCTTTTTAGGACTTGGCTTGGTCGCTGCCTTTTTGACGACCTTCTTTTTGACGACCTTCTTTTTGACAGCTGTCTTTTTAGTCGCTGGTTTCTTCTTTGAAGGTGCGTTTGTTTTGCTGACGGTTTTCTTTGGGGTGCTTGCTTTTTTCAGTTTACTTGATTCAGAAGTCCCCAGTTTAGTTTGTCTAGCAGCTAGGAAAGGGAGGGCAGCCATGCGTTCGTCCGCATTTTCATCATCTTCATCAAATCCGACGTCATCGTCTGAGTCAGTATTTTTTTCCTCCTCGTCTTCGTCTTCGTCTTCGTCGTCCTCATCTTCTTCTGCTAGATCTTCAGGTTCTGGATTCAACTTTCTATAAATTTCGGTATGAACCTCAATTTTTTCATAAGGGTTCTCATCCGAGTCGGAATCGTCTTCATCTAAATTTGCTGACAAATCATCTTGGTGCTCGACAGATTCGAGAAGGTCATAGTCCTCATCTTCATCGAGATCACTATCATCATCTTCATCGTCCCCCTCTTCATCTGCCTGATCTTGGTCATCATCGTAGGGGTCAGGCCTACGGAAGTGCTCTCGTCGCGATGGATCTTTTTTGTCGTGAGGTGTCTTTTTTCCCTTGCGATTTATCATGGCGGACCTTTCATAGGAAGATAATGAGGTCATTGTCTTATGGAGATCTTACAATTTTTATCAAAAAAACCATCTGGGCCACAAAAAATGATTTTTTACGCTTCTCATTTTCTCCTAGGCAGCTTAAAAAATAAATCTGAATTATAAAATTTTGCGACAGATAAGCTATTTTAAGGGTTAGTTCCAGCGGCGAGAATTGACATCTAGCAAATTGGCAGGGTCGTAAGAGTCAATCGCAGAGGGTGGTTTCCATGGATCAGGTAAAGCAACAAAAAATAAAAACAGCCATTAGCCCTACACGAGCAGAGAACTACCCAGAGTGGTATCAGCAGGTTATTAAAGCAGCAGATCTTGCAGAAAACTCTCCGGTCCGGGGGTGTATGGTTATAAAACCATACGGGTATGCCATCTGGGAGCATATTCAACGAGCTCTAGATGACCTTTTCAAAAGCACTGGTCACGTGAATGCCTATTTCCCTCTTTTGATTCCTCTTAGCTTTTTACAAAGAGAAGCAGCCCATGTGGAAGGTTTTGCCAAAGAATGTGCTGTGGTAACGCATCATAGGCTGAGCGCAGATGAGAAGACCGGTCGCCTCATTCCAACCGGAGAGCTAGAGGAACCGCTTATTATTCGCCCAACCAGTGAAACGATTATTGGCCACTTCTATGCAAAGTGGGTGCAGTCGTATAGGGATCTACCGATTTTGATCAATCAGTGGGCCAACGTTATGCGCTGGGAGCTGCGTCCCAGGCTTTTTTTGAGGACTTCGGAGTTTCTGTGGCAGGAAGGGCATACCGCTCATGCGACTGAGGCAGAAGCTATTGAAGAAACATTGCGCATGCTCGATATCTACGAGAAGTTCGCCCATGAATTTATGGCTTGTCCTGTTATCAAAGGGATGAAGACGGAGGATGAAAGATTTCCCGGTGCAGTTGAAACATACACGATTGAAGCGATGATGCAGGATCGGAAGGCTTTGCAAGGTGGAACCTCTCATTTTCTAGGACAAAATTTTGCAAAAGCCTCTGAGATCAACTTTCTTGATAAGGATGGCGAACGTCGCTATGCATGGACAACGTCCTGGGGGGTCACGACGCGATTGATAGGTGGGATGGTCATGATGCACAGTGATGACGATGGTCTGATTCTGCCCCCTCGTCTGGCTCCGATTCACATTGTCCTGATTCCCATTTTTAAGAATGAGGAAGAGAAGGCCCAGGTCCTCTCTTATTGCGAAGAGCTTCGAAGGACTTGGACTTCCCTAACTTATGCGCAGGGGGCTGTAAGAGTTCATGTGGATAAGCGGGACCATCTTACTGGCGGAGAGCGGGGCTGGGATCACATTAAAAAGGGAGTTCCCCTACGTGTCGAGATCGGTCCTAGAGAGGCCAAGGAAGGAAAGGTCTTCTTTGGGCGGAGGGATCAGGGTCCGAAAGATAAGAAGAGTATGAGTGCTGCTGAATTTTCTTCCTCTGTTACCGCTTTACTTGGTGAAATACAGAGTTGGCTTTACAATCGAGCCGTCCAGAATCTTTCGTCGAATCTCAAACGGATAGACACTCTGGCAGAGTTTGAAAGTTTCTTTTCACCGCGCGATCTTAAGAACGAGGACAGTGAAATTTTTGGGGGCTTTGCTCTTTGTCATTGGAGTCCAGCTGCTATTGGGCATGAAGTTCTTAAAAAATTGAAGGTGACACCGCGATGTATTCCTCTAGCTCATTCTAGCCTGAATCTCGGCTCGGAGGAGAAGGGTCTGTGCGTGTTCACAGGGAAGCCTAGTCAACGTCGGGTCATTTTTGCGAGATCTTATTAGTTTTTTCTAAGGAGGGTGTTCCCCCCTCTTTAGGAATCTCCCCCCCTTGCTTTTCGTTTCTAAAGAGGGAGTTCCCCTCTCTTTTAGGAATCTCCCCTCTGGGTCGCAAGCGGTTGTTGTGGAAGTTTAGGATTCTCTCCCACTCAATATGAGGTTGGATATGGAAGACCTGTATTTTCAGCATCTAGGGCTTAGGCAGCAGACGACAGAGCGGCATTTAGTGGAGTGTGGTTATGACGGACTGGTGATCAGCTCTGGTTATGCGGATCTTTATTTCGCAGATGATCAGGAGGCTCCCTTTCGTCCAACCCCTCACTTTGCCCACTGGTGCCCAGAGCGGACTCCTCACCATCTTTTATGGATAAGGCCAGCAAGCAAACCGACGCTTGTTTTTTTCTCTCCAGCAGATTTTTGGTACGAGCCGCCCACCTTAGAAGGAGCTTTCTGGGCTAAGGGCTTTGATGTCATCGTCGTTCGCAATCGGGCGGAGCGTTGGAAAGCTCTTGGTGATTTCAAGGGGCATGCCTTCATAGGACCGGAATTGGCAGAGGCTCAGGAGAAGGGTTTGGATCCTAATCCGACGGAGCTGGTCTTCCGTCTCGACTGGGAAAGAGCCCAGAAGTCAGCCTATGAAGTTCTTTGTGTGGAAAAAGCTAATGAGAAAGCAGCGCTCGGTCATCGTAGGGTCCTGGCTCAGTTTCTGCAGATGCAAGAATATGGCTCCGAACTGGCTCTTCATCTGGCATTTTTAGAGGCCTGCGATATTTCTGAAGAAGAGTTGGCTTATGCCAGCATCATTGCCCTTAACGAAAAGAGCGCTTTTTTGCATTACAATCCGAAGCGAAGAAAGGTCGCGAATCCCCAGACTTTGCTGATCGACTGTGGGGTTCCCTATAGGGGCTATGCTTCTGATATCACGCGGACCTATGCTCGGGAGTCGACGCCAGCAACTTTTCGAGCTCTTTTGCAGGGTTTAGAGGATCTGCAGCAGGCCTTGTGCCGTTCCCTCAAGGCGGGGATTGAATTCAAGTCCTTGCACAAGACCTGTCACCTTGGGGTCGCGAATTTGCTCCTGCAGTGTGATGTGCTGAAACTCTGTGATGCTGAGTTTGCTCTGCAGAAAGGCCTTACCCAGGTGTTTCTGCCGCATGGTCTAGGTCACATGTTAGGGCTTCAGGTCCACGATGTGGCTGGTCTACAGATCAACGCGAAGGGGGAGGAAGCACCTCCAGACAAAGAGTTCCCCAAGCTGCGAACTCGTCGCGCGCTCCGGGAGAAGGAGATTGTCACCATAGAGCCAGGGATCTATTTTATTCCCGTGCTTTTGGCGCCTCACCGAACGGGAGAGCTGAGATCGCATTTTGACTGGAATCTGATCGACAGCTTGATCCCTTATGGCGGAATGAGGATAGAGGACAATGTCCTCGTCTTGCCTGCTGGGATGAGGAATTTAACGAGAAAGTTCTTGGAAAAGTAGCGAGAATATCTAGGATTGTGTCTCGGCGCTTTTGGCTTGAAGATAGGTCTTGCTTGATTCTATTGATCTTGGTAGTTTCTACAATCCTTTTTCTATGAGAGATCTACAGAGGAATTCATGGCTAAGTCGACTAAAAGAGAGAAAGTTAAGCTCGTTTCTACAGCAGGTACAGGGTACTTTTACACAGCTGAGAAACTGAAAGGGAAGGAAAAACTCCTTCTCAAAAAATATGATCCTAAGGTTCGTAAGCACGTCGATTTCAAGGAATCGAAGCTTACGAAATAAATCCTCCCTAAGTGGAGTCGGCTGCTCTTTTAAATAAGGACAGTCGGCCTTAAACCTGCGCTTGTGCAAGTTCGTATGGGCTTGTTTCACGCGAAGACAAGGTGATGGCTAGATCCTAGGTGATGGAAGATCTTGAAACCCGCCAGGGCCGGAAGGCAGCAACGGTAGAGATTGTACCAGGTGCTTAGGGCGTCTAGTCATCACCTTGTTTTTTTATTTTCGTGGCTATTGAGATCCGCTGAAATCAAGGATTGGGAGACATTGGTAGGTATACTTGAATGCCAACCGATTCATTAAGATTTTGTAATTATTGGAAATATATGTCGTATAACGAAATCGAAACGGAAATACGACTCAGGGAAAACACAAAGTCTCTTGTGAAAGGTTAAGCCCTTGATTGAGAGTCATAAAGCTTGCAACCATAGCAGAAATCGTCAGTAAGGGGACAGCGGCATTAAGAGTTTTGGAACGTGTGGTCCGGATTCCTCCCACGTGAGGAGCCGGGGCGGATCCTTTTTCCGGTAGTTTGATAGTGAGATCCGTGGCCGCCTTGACGGGAGTGTGATCAGTGAATGCCTTGTCGTCATCTCCGATTAAAGAGCCCTTTTTTCCTCCAACCGCTTCGCGATAGACAGCAAGATTTTCAATCGCAACACGAGAACCAAAGACATGGTCCAAAGCTGCTGTTTCACCATCACGCGAATATGTTGCATGCTCTTCAGCTTTATACTGTACCTTCTCTTGGTCCCAATAAGTGCTGACAGGAAACTTTTTTGCTAATTCTGTCTTGATGACCTCTAACGCCTTCATATCTCCCTTGAACTCTGCATTAAAATCACCAGCAATCACGACTCGCTGTTCTAGTCGTTTTCCGTTAAATTCAGCGACACGTTCTGCGAGTTGTTGGGCTTCCCTCTGAAGAATGGCTTGTAACTCTTTTTTTGCCAGCTCTGTTTTAGCGCTTAGTGGGCCTAATGTAGGCGCCGCTTGGAAGTGCGTCGTCACAAGGGTAAAGTAGCCACCTTTTCCATCGGGCAACTCCAGCATCAAAGCCCCTTTACGTGAAAGAGCATCTTCGGCAGCAAGATTATCAAAGGAAAAATAACCAATTTTGCTTGGGGGAATTTTGGAAGCAATCATCAGTCCTGAGTCTATTCCTAGACCAAATCGACCTAAGGTGTCCCCCCAATAAATATACGGATAGTTTTTGAGATGTTCTGCAAGACGTTGCTTATTGGTTTCTCCCCAGACCTCTTGAAAGACTGCGATCTGAGCTCCTTCCCGCTTCTCTGCTTGCGTATTGACAAACTCCCCCATAAGTCTTAGGCGGTCCTTGATACTTTTAGTTACATTCGGATGTAAAAAACCAAGTCGGTCTGGAAAGGCATACGCGTTGCTTGTAAGGACTCGAAGACTTTCTTCTTGTTGTGAAAAACGAGTAGCTGCATCGGAGTTGAGGGGGATTGTCGACAATTTATTTTCGCCAGCAGTACGCAAGTTGTAGTATGCCAAACCGCCTACGATGGCTTCACCAGAAATCACTCCAGCAATGATGAGATCTTTTTTAACTTCCTCACCCGTGTTTGAATGATCCTCTGTCATCTTAGTCTTGTTCACACCGTTTTGAACTTGTTCACGATAAAACTGTTCCAACTGAGAGACACGGGACGAAAGCTGTACCGGATCAAGAAAAACCTCAAGATCTTTTTTCTGCTTATCTGGGACGGTGTCTAGTAAATCTGAGGAACTTGATCCCTTACGTAAGCTGATCTTAGCTAGGTCGGTAAATTCTTCAATGATTTGAGCAATCGCACGTTCTTTCGCTACAAGATCTAGGATGAGTTTTTGGGTTTGTGGACTCGTTGCTTTAACGATATCCTCCTGTTTTTTTAATTCTTGAGTGAGACCTTGTACATGGTTCCAAGCAAGTTGCCATGGACTCTCTTTTTTTAAGTGCGACTGTATGGGAGTTAAGTAACTTGCTTCTAACTGTTTGCTGTCGACATAAACATCTTCTGAATTCTTGCAAGGACTACTTGTAGTGGAAATGATAGGTTTGGCTGAAATGCTAGGAGGAGTGTCAGGTGATGGGGATTGTACTTGAGATTTGCAGGCATGACAGAGTTCAAACACCAGACAAAGGAATTTGAGAGAATGAAATTTTAATAAGAAACGTTTCATAGTCAGACCTTTCTAAATGAAAAGGAATCTGTCCCTTTTTTGAAGCTAAGAGGCTGAGAGCCTCGTCAATGCTCCAACCTGTCCAAGTATGTAAAGATTGTTTCGTCGCCTGCGGCTCCTCGCAATGACGAATTGGAATACTTAGATAGGTTGGAGCAAAGCAATCTCCATGTAAAGATGTTTCGTCGCCTACGGCTTCTCGGACTTAGATAGGTTGGAGCAAAACAATCTCTATGTGAAGACAGATTGCTTCGTCATTGGTAGTCAGTCGATCCTCAAAAAACTAGGCTATCCGGCAGAATGGAGGCAGTCCTTACTAGGGCCTAGATCTTGGATTGCTCGCCAGAGACCCTGGACCGTTGTCATGTAGTCTTCGTCATCGGCCAGTTGAAGACCTTGATAAGAGGATAAAACACCATAAATTCCAGCTCCGATCACGCTGAGCCCAACCCCCAACAGAAGGCCGGCCGCAGTTATACGGCCGGGAGTGGAGCTCTCCTTCTCTAGGGAGTCAATTCTATCCATTGTACTCGCTAGATGCTTGCCCTCATTGGTAGCATGCAACCGATCATCTACGGCCTTTAACTCAGCTTCTTTTGTCGGGATACTGCTATCGTTAATTCGATTATATTCGGCCTGTAGGCTCATGACTACGGGGTTTCTAGAAGCTGCTTTTAACTTAACATTCTCCTCTTCGATCTTAGTGCTATACTCCTTGCGTAAATTGGCAACTTTGACCGCGGTTACTATCCCCCCAACTACGGAAGCAACACCAAGCACCACACCTATGGCTGAGAAGGTAACAATAGTGATCGCTGTATCTTTGGGAGAGATACCCGCTCCAGATCCAGAACTACATACAGCCCGTCTAAGTAAGGCGTTGTAAGTACAGACAGGTGCAGGAGGTCGATATGTTGTTACTTGGCTTAAACCCAGTCCTTCTGCTCCCGATTCAGATTGAGGCTTTACATCGAAGTTTTGGAGGCTTGGATCTTTTAACGTTTGATCTATGAGCGAAGTAAAATCGGCAGCATGAGTTCCCATTAGGGCAGCGAAGGTTTCTGGTTCATAACTAGCTAGGTTCACAATAGCTTTTTTCATCACATCATCCCCTTCTGGGAAGGGAAGATCTTTAAGACGAGCGATTTCAGCTTTGGAAATAGGAAGCTTCTCGAGAACGTTTTGCCTTTACACGGAGATTGATTCGCTTCGCTCGCAATGACGAGGTTCTGCGCTCATAAAAAAATCTCCACCGCAGAAGTCTGGGTGGAGAACTGTTTTTCTTTAAGAGAGATAGCTAGTCGCAGGTGAACTGAGCTGGTGTGGCCAAGAGTTCGAATTTTTCGAGCATTCCTTCATCCCTTGCTGCACCATCTCGGACGGATAAGGTCCATTCACCTTTACCTATGGCACCAGCAAAGATCTGGGTCAGGTCTTGGTCGTAGTGAACGCTCCCAGTTCCTTTTCCTCTTCCTCGATACACTTCATGAGCTTGCCCATTGGGTGCTATGAGGTTGATGGTCAGATCTCCAAGGTAGCTATGTTTCACATCGAATTTGAGATGAACTTTCTGTACTTTATCATGCTCTCCCCAATTTGACGAGATCGCTACCGTGGCCTTCGTCGTATGTACATCTTTGATCACAAGTGGAAGGCCTGATGCTGCGTAGAGGGATTCAGTCCCTACGTTTCTACCGACAGTCCAATCTTTTGTCGAGATCAGTTCATCTCGACCGCGTTTCATTTTGAGGGTAGACGTGAAGTTTGTCCCGCAGGCAACAGAGGAGTCAATTTTGAAGAGACCTGCTGTTTCACTGCTAGCTGTAGCACCGGCTGCTATAGGGCTCCAACTCAGATCACCTTGATCAACTTGAATCCCTGGTGTGTTGATAGAGAATTGACCTGTTAGTGAGCTCAATTCAGCCTGGGTGTTGTTCTTCGCTTTTACGTGGAAGGAAACTGTTTCACCAGGTTCTACAATCCCATCTTTGTCGCTATCTTCGATGTCAAAGCTTTCGAGTTGAGCAAATTTACAGCTCATGTTTTCTTGGGCAAGGCCGTGGGCCATGAACACAGCATTGATGGTGCAGCCATTTGGGGTACCGTTATTGAGATTGTTGTCATCATCATCGATAACAAGGATAGCATTGTAGACATCCAAGTAGGTTCTCGCTGTAAAAATAGACCGTAGGGCATATTTGGAAACGAGGTTGATTGCTTCGTCATCACCATGGATGGCTTTAAGAGTTTTATAGAGTTCCCAGAAAGTGGATCCGATGATGAGTCCTTCAGAGTGAACCTCACCTTTGTCTCGGGGATAGATTTTTCTAGGTTCAAGATCTCTAACTGGAGATTGATCTGCCAGCATGAAGCCAATACCAAGTATGTTAGAGCGAGTCATAAGCATAGAGACGATATCTCCGAAACCTTCAGAGTAGGCAGAGTCGTCAATGCCACCTGTGTTGGCATCGAGTCCGTGTCCCCACTCATGAAACACCACGTCAGAGATCAGACCTGTGTTGGCACAACCATCTCCACCCGTATAGAAGTTGATCGTGCTACCATCCCAGTGTGCATTACAGGTGCTGCGGAGGTTGGCATTTGCAAGCAGAGGAGTGTTAAACCAAGGAGAATCTATATATTTTTTCGCATAATTGATCATTTTATGGGTTTGTTGATAGATCATGCTTTGGGCAATCCCTTCGTCGCTATGGGCAGGACTTTGACCTTTTTTTTCTACATAAATCGACCAGCCGTCAGCATTTTTTGTAGCCGTCTTAGATATGGGTTTTTCGCCCATGTCATGAATTTTGACATACTTCCCCTCTAGTCCATTAAGACTTGGCTCTGCGTTTTCCTCAGCATCAAACAGACCTTCAATTCCACTTACTATTTTGCCAGAATTTGTTTTTAGTCCAATCAGATCGAGACTGATGGGAGCAAGGCTATCTTTATACCAGCGTTCGTAACTGTCAGCTTTGACCTGACCTCGAAGATACATAGCATTGTCTGCGAGTTCGTATGTTTTCCCAGAGGAGGGATCAAGTTGTGCCGAGAAGGATCCCTTGGCACTTTGGATATGAAAGCTAGAAACCTTTTGAAGCTGATAACCTTGTTCGGTTTCTACAACTCTCAATAGATCAGATCCTCTTTGAATCTGCTCTGT
This sequence comes from Oligoflexales bacterium, assembly GCA_017985985.1. Taxonomy (GTDB): domain Bacteria; phylum Bdellovibrionota_B; class Oligoflexia; order Oligoflexales; family Bog-1112; genus JAGNWK01. Next base: position 68,934 of record JAGNWK010000003.1, on the reverse strand, counting down.
GTCGGGGACGAGTTGTCGAGCTTGGTCTTCGAGATTGTCCGCTTCATTTTCTGTAGGGATGACTTTGGCTTCTGCAAAGCTTTGGTTGATAACTTGGACGAGCTTGCCCTTTTTGAAGCGGAGGTCGATCCCTGCGTCTTTAATTTGAATCCCATCGCGGTAAATGCGGAACATCACAAATTGTTCGTCTTCTCCAATGTAGAGAGCCTTTTCATCTATGCGAGCATCCCCCTCGGAAATACCAAAAAGGGAAAGATTTTGAGAAATAAAGCTTTTTGAAAATTGAACGAGGTTCTTCTTTTTCATGTAAGCAAATTGAGGATGATAAAACTCCCCCCATAAAACTCGGATCACACCAGTTTTAGGATCCTTCTGCATGTGCATGTTGTCACCCGGGAGGTCTTTGAACGATGCTTTTTGCTCCACCGTGTTTTGTATACGGATGACTTTCTTTTCGAGTTGCGTTCCAGAGGGTAAGAAGCGAGAGTCTTTTGTTCCTACAAATCCATAAGCTGTTTGAAAGGAGAGGGCCATTGAAATAAGGGACACATAACCTGCAGATGAAAATGAGGGCATGAAACCTCCTTCTGAAAAGGTTGGAGTCACATACTGAGATTGTGATTTGCTCTTGATAATAGTCTAGGGCGGAAGATGCTTATAAATCGAACATTTTCGCTTTGGGGTTCAAATACCTGAATCATTTGGATATTTTGACTGTAGATGCATATCTTGACCGGTGGGCCAATTTTCCTTCTGAATTTGTAGAATAATATTTAGTAGTTATACTACTAACTGCTGATCATTCTTTGTTTATACAGCTCACGTCAAAAAAATGGACTGAGTCTAGCTTGGTTCTTCAAAGTGGAGAGGAGCAGAGTTTATGATTTGTTTCAAAAGATGGACCCAACTTTTTGTGCTTGGAGCAGTCTCCTGTACCCCAGTTCGTAGTTTTCATTCCAGTCCTAACGATGGGAAACGGTATAATCCAGAGTCAGAAAAGGCGACATTTACAGTTTCTTGTTTGATGGAGAGTCTGAATAAAAGTGAGGCGTATCCTCTCGAAAGAAAAGCGCTAAACTATCGATTTTCTTTCGAAAAATCGTGTCCCGATCTGCGTCGAGAGCGCGTTGTACAGGATGTGACAAAGCCCCTTAATATGATGTTGGTTATCGATATCACAGGAAGTATGGATAAAAGCTTAGATGCAGTGAAGAAAGGTGTACTCGATCTTGCGAGGAATTTGAAGTCCCGGGGATGGGATATTCAATTCGCAGCTATAGGTTTTGCAGATGATTTTAGAGAATTTCGAGTAGCAGACTTTAATGATCCAGAAGCTTTTCAGGTCGAGATTGGATCCTGGAAGACGGTGGATGGGAAGGATTTTCAAGAAGCTGGTCAGCATGCTTTGTCTTTGGCCTTGGATAAGATGGTCCTTCACAGGAAGAAAACGGGCTCGGAGCGAAAGGACGCTGAAGATGTCCTTCTTTATATAAGCGATAACGTGGCTTACAGCGAGCGCTCCGAACAGCACACAGACTTCAGTACTCAGGATCTAGCTGAGAAGTTGCAGAGAATAAAAAAGGAAGACTTAAAAACTTTAAAAATTTATAACTCTATCCCTATGGAAGTCCCAGAGCGAGAGCAGGTGGAGGGGGCCCCGGCTCCCCGAGCACAGTTTGAAGAGCTCTTAAAAAAAGCTGGAATAGAGGGAGGAGAATCTCTCAAATTTCCAGTGGATCTAGAGGTTTTGAGTGTTTTCCAAAATCGATATCAGAGAACGGTCTCTGCTCCTGCTTTGCCCTGTTTTGTAGAGTCTTTGTCTCTTCAGAGTGCTAAGAATCAGGGGGTTGCTAGTGCAAGTTCTTTCTCGTCGGATCTGAGAAAGATGGACTTGTCGTCGATTGCTTTTGAAGTTTCACAAGATGCAAAGACTACGGACTATGTCTTAGAAATTCATCGTTGCTGTCGCAAAGAAGAAGAGCAAAAGCAGTGTGACCTACCTGCCAAGAGTCAGATTTCTTTAAAATTTAAAAATGAAAGTTATTAGCGGATGTCAGTATTTCGTAGCAAGGCAAGTAGTTTACTTCCAGGGGGAACCGGCTGTGTAGTTTCCTCCTGCCCCCCTCCTTGCGATTCTTTTCTTGGGGGAAGCAACTGTGCAGTTTCCCCCTTTCCCCCTTCTTGTGACAAATCCTTTCTGTCAAAATTGAAAAAGCCGTTTTTGGGCGATTCCAAGCTGCAACACTATCTTCCTATCGAAAGATTCAAGTCGATGGACTCCATCCTCTTCCAAGAATTTGGGGGGAGTGTGCCGCATAAAACTTTTCTGTCGAGTGGGACGACCCAGTCGATACGATCTCGTTCTCATTTTAGTGAGAGGGGATTGGCCTTTTTTAAGTCAGCTTCCCTAAAAACGTTCCACTCAGTGATGAGCTACTTTTTTGACGATGCAGGTTTGCATTCAGCCCAGGGACTCTCGTTAGTGCCTCCCTCTTCAGTCTGGACGGATAGCAGTTTAGCGCAGATGATATCGTGGTTTGGAGAACTTTGGCCCCTAGGGCATGTCGAAGGGGCTGTGTCTCTTGCTTCCGATATAGAACGGATAACAGCTGGGGGTAAAAAAATTTGGCTGTTTGGAACTGCCTTTCATTTTGTCCAGATCTTAGATCAGTTAGAGGGTAGAAAACTGATTCTGCCAGAGGGCTCTGTCATTTTTGAAACAGGTGGCACCAAGGGCAAAACCCGGGAGATCGGAAGGGAAGATTTATATACTGCGCTTAGCGAGACTTTTGGGGTATCTAAACAGAGGGTGGTCAGTGAGTACAGCATGTGTGAGATGGCTAGCCAAGCCTATGACTTCTATGATGCGACGGTGAATTCTCGTCGGTTTTTATTTCCATATTGGGTGAAAGTGGGAGTTCTGGTGGGTTCTGGTCGAGTGGATTCCTCTGGCGAAGGCTGCCTCACTCTATTTGATCCAGCTAGGATAGATTACCCCTGGCCTCTGCGGGTTCAAGATCTCATTCGTCTGGATGCAGAGGGAGGGTTTACACTTTTAGGCAGACTGCCTCAAGCACCCCTGAAAGGCTGTTCTTTGAACGTAGAAGAGATCTGAGACAGCCCCGTTATCACTAGGAAGCATCCCACAAGTCGTCTAGCTGCGTTATTTTCGTCGCTGCGCTGCTCATTTACCAGCAAGTAAACTGCGCTGCTCGCTCCTCAATGCCTTGCTATACGACTTGTGGGATGCTTCCTAAGAAAAAGTCAGCTTTTAAAGCACTGTCCTTTTATGAGGATCTTGTTTGTCCAAGAAAAAAAGCCCAGACTCGTCGAGTAGCGGGTAAACACTCCTCGGATCTCCCCACCTTGGCACTGAGACAAGAGCATTTGATAAGCTTCATCTGCGTAATTCGTCTCAGAAGTCACACCCATAATGACAAACTGTTCAGCTTGAGACTCTATCCCTTTTCCGTTACCCCCAAAAGGTTCGAAATCACTGACACCCACCTGATGGACGCTGTGGACACATGAGGACAGCAGAAAGGCGCTGAGAGCTATGTTCTTGATGTATGTTTTCATTTTACGCAGTACCCACGACTTGTGACACGTCTTGTGTGTGCAATGAAATAGCTTTTTACTTCGTCTTTTGTGAAGATGCCTCGGACGTCCCCTTTAGGGCACTGTGCAGCAAGATCAACAGACAAGGTGTCTACGAAATCGTTATCAAATGTAAAACCGAGGAAGACGAATTTTTCAGCTTCTGCTGTGACAACTTTACTTCGATCTGCAGGTATTTGCGTGATGGACACCGTCTGGATGTGAGCACAAGCCTGAGACATCACCAGAGAAACAAACAGCATAAAGGTCTTCATAAGTCATTCCGTTCTTTATTCTATCTTAGACATTCACCGTTGATTTTTACAATTTCACCGCTGATCACTGGGTATTTACGACTTTCTCGGATGGCGCTCAGTGCTGTGATTTTTCCACTTGGGCACTCTGCCTTGAGCATCTCTAGCAATGAGTCGGCATACAGAGGGGAAAATACCGGATTGCCAGTGCGAGGTCCCATTTGAAACATTTCGAGAATATTCTGCAAGGAGTCGACACTATCCTTTAGCTGCTGGCTTTTCATAAATGCTTTGGCAACCTGAGCTCCTTCCCTTAGGTCTATTCCGGTCTCACTGACTTTAATGGAAAATGGGGTTCCTGCTCCATTACGGTGATGGATATCACCCAGCTGAACATGGTGAAGTTGTGCACAGGATGTGAGGATTAAGAGGAGTGTTGGAGCAGCGACTTTGATCTTCATCTATCAGGCCTCACGCAAAACTACTTTTATAAAACTACTCTTATATAGCCCTTATAAAGTTTTATATGGAGTAGAATTTGGGACTCTAAACTTATTTATGTTAATATAATTGGATGGTTACTGTCAACTTTTGCCGGATGGGAGGCAATTTTAACGATACTGCCAATGTTTGGCATTTTGATGTAGTGAAGTGGCTGGGGCGGCAGGAATCGAACCTGCGCATACTAGAATCAAAATCTAGTGTCTTACCGCTTGACGACGCCCCAAGGCACTGGGCTTGAGTATTATGGAAGCGGCGCGCAAGTCAAGGATCTTTACGAGATTTTAGGCGGCTGAGGCCTTTAGGTAGCGATGGAGAGAAAAGTCTTCCGTCCAGGAGAGTGCGCGGCCTTCTGCTCTTTCGATTTGCCATGCCCCTTTACAGGACGCGGGAGCTTGCAGGATTCTCTCCGCCGTTGCATCCACAACGAGGGAGTCAAAGGCTCGTCTCATTCCTCGTCCCCCGGAGGATCCAAGTGTCGCCAACTCTAGAATTTCGCGCTCTAACTTGGGTCCTAACAGGATCCGGAACTGTCTCTCTGCGAGTCGGTTATTGAGCTCGCTGAGTTTTCTTTGTAGCAACTGCTCCATGTGCTGAGCTCGCAGTTCCCTGAAAAGCACAACCTCGTCGATGCGTCCAACAAGCTCGGGGCGGAGGTGCTTGCCAAGTTCTTTGCGAACCTCATCATCGAAAGTTGGGTCTTTTGCGGAGGACTCGAGCTGCAAAGGCAAGTTCGATGTCATAACCAACAGAGTATTCTTGAAGTTGACAAGTCGTCCATTGGCATCTGTGAGGTGTCCGTCATCGAAGGTCTGCAGGAGCAGGTCCAGGATCCGGGGGTGGGCCTTTTCAATTTCATCAAAAAGAACGACTGTGTAGGGAGTACGACGGACCGGTTCGCTGAGTTCACCTCCCTGCCCATGACCGACATAGCCTGGGGGCGAGCCTATGAGGCGCGACACGCTATGGGCTTCCATGTATTCAGACATGTCGATGCGTACCATCCGGCGGTCATCATCAAAAATCTCAGCAGCGAGCGCTTTCACTGTTTCTGTCTTTCCCACCCCTGTGGGCCCAATAAATAAAAATACACCGAGAGGTCGTCGTGGATCGTTGATGCCAACACGGGCTCTACGGACAGCTTTGCTGAGCTTTATGACAGCTTCTTCCTGCCCAAACACCCTCTTTCCGATTCTTTCTTCCATCTTGAGCAAATTAGCAGACTCTTCTTTGAACATCTGATCGACAGGGATGCCTGTCCATGTAGCGATCACGTGGGCTATTTCGATGCTGCCAACAACCTGCCGTAACCAGGAATGCTGTTTTTGGAGGGTAGCTAACTCCTGAAGGATTTGTTTGAGGTTGTCGTGGGCCTTAGGAATCTCAACATATTGAAGTTTAGCGGCGAATTCGAATTCTCCCTTTTGTTTGCTCGTTTCAAACAAGGTTTCGAGTTCTGTCTTGCGACCTTCCCATTTGCGAAGTTTATCCAGCAAGGTTTTATGTCTTGTCCAAAGAGTCTCAAGTTTTGTGTATTCGCTTTGGGCCTGTTTGAGGTCGACATCGAGTCGGCCCAAGGCTTTGGATGCGGTGATATCATCTTTTGCAATCGTGCTTTTTTCAATCTCAAGTTGTTCGATCTGTGATCGTAGATCCTCCATTCCTGCAGGGATGCTTTCAATCTGCATGCGCATACGACTGCAGGCCTCATCTAAGAGGTCGATAGCCTTATCGGGTAGACGTCTGCTGGGTATAAATCGGACTGAGAGGTCGACGGAACTGGTTAAGGCCTCATCATGGATTTGAACCCCGTGATAAATTTCATAGCGACTTTTAATGCCGCGGAGAATGGAGAGGACCCCTGCTCGGGAAGCCTCTTCGACTTTAACTGCCTGGAAGCGCCTTTCTAGGGCAGGATCTTTTTCAATATGGGTACGGTACTCGTCGAGGGTTGTTGCCCCCAGACAGTGGAGTTCTCCTCTTGCAAGAGCTGGTTTCAAGAGGTTTGCTGCATCGGGGGAACCTTCTGCTCTACCTGTGCCGACTAGCATGTGAATTTCGTCAATAAAGAGGATGATCTCACCCTCGCAAGCTTTGATGGCCTGGAGAAGATTTTTGACCCTATCCTCGAATTCTCCGCGAAATCGGGCTCCAGCGACCAGGGAACCTAGGTCGAGAGAGAGGACACGTTTGCTCTTCATATTTTGGGGGACTCGTCCCTCGGCTATACGAAGAGCGAGGCACTCAGCTACGGCTGTTTTTCCGACCCCGGCTTCTCCGATCAGAATAGGATTATTCTTTTTCTTTCTTCCTAGAATCTCCAAAACTCTGCGAGTTTCTAGTTCTCTCCCAATGACAGGATCGAGTTCCCCTCTCTCTGCGATGGCTGTCAGATCAACTGTAAACTTCTCGAGGATTTCAGAGAGTTTTTCAGGGATCTGATAAGGACTCGTCTTCTTAGAACTGTCTTTTGAGCTGGGTTTCTTGGTTTCTTTAGCATCAGGTCCTGATTTTTTAGTGGGGGCCTCTGCTTTTTTGGGGGTAATAGGCTCTTTCTGATTTTGAGGGCCGCCTTCTCGGAGTTTCTTTTCGAGAGTGCCCGTGATGATCTCGGAACCTTTATGGAAGTCTTTGTCTTCTTGGAAGAATTTTTTGAGAACTTCCGAATGGTTCACGAGCTCTTCCCAGAGCTTGTGTTCGTCAACAGGAGTTTTACCTGCAGCAGCCTCGACCTTATCGAGGCACTTATCGAGTCTGGTCCCAAATTCGATCTCGACGGAGCCAAAGACACGACGAAATTTTGACAGATGTTTCTGCAGGTGATGCTGGAGTCTGGATCCGGCTCCAGCCTCTAGTTCTACGGCTTCGCTCTTAATAAGGGTGAGGGCGACATGTTCCACTTCTAAGAACATATGCCCAAAACTTTTAGCGTACTGGAGCCCTTGATACAGAGCCTTCTGGCAGAGAAAATTATATCGGGAGACGTCCATGACCCACCCTCATAAAGGAATGGGGGCAAAAAAATAATTAAGCCCCAGGGGGCTATCGGAGAACGTAAAAATATCTTAAATAGACTGTCCGTTTGTTGCGCAAGAGCAAGAAGAGGGTTTGGGAGAAAACTGCGCAGTTTCCCCTAACTAACGGTCGCCTATTGTGGAGAGGAGTGCCCCACGACTCAGTGGGATCTGCTGTGGATTCTGCTCGCTTCGGTGGAATGGTTGGAGAGCCATCATCCTTCTAAGGTTTGGTCTGTCTAGCAAGCTTGATCTTTAGGTCTAAGAGGACCTCTTTCATGAGTTTTTCTTCCTCTTGATTGAGGTTTCCCCTTGTCTTCTCAGAGAGGAGTTCAAGAATTCTAATATTTTGCTGGGCTAGGGTCAGGTTTTCCTGATCGTTTTTTCCCTCGATAGAGGAATGCCCCATGTAGTGGAGGGCCGCTGAAGAGAAGCCGAGAATAAGCCCGCTGAAATCGATGGAGTTGTCGTCCATACTTTCTCCTTTTGTCTGTTAGATCCTAGGGCAGATCCACCGTCTTTTTCAAACCCGATTTTTGCTATACAGGGTTTGTTTGACAGCAGACAAAATCTGTTCTTGGCTAGGTAGAACCAGATGCTCTAACTTTTCGCAGTATGGCACAGGCACATTAGCTTGAGAAACTCTCTCGATGGGTGCATCGAGCTCATCAAAACAAACATATTGAATTCGGTCGGAGATTTGGCTGCCCACAGAGGCAAAAGGCCAGTTCTCTTCGACGATGACCACTCGATGTGTTTTACGGACAGAATTAAAAATCAGCTCTTCGTCGAGGGGGACCAGGGTTCGTGGGTCGATGAGCTCGACGGAGATACCTTCCTTTTCGAGTTGCTCTACAGCTTTCATCGCTGTGTGAGATATTTTTCCCCAGCTGATCATGGTGACATCTTTCCCTGGATGTTTGATTTCACCAAGACCTATGGGGATAAGATGCTCCCCATCTGGAACTTCGCCTTTTAGACCATAGAGCATCTCACTTTCGAGGAAAATAACGGGGTTATCATCCCTGATAGCAGACTTGAGGAGGCCTTTGGCATCTTTTGGTGTGGCAACAGAGATGAGTTTGAGCCCTGGAATGTTCGAGAGCATGGGGTCTACATTCTGAGAGTGCTGGGAGGAGAGCATATGAGCAGCTCCATTCGGTCCTCGATAAACGACAGGTATGGAAAATTGTCCCCCAGACATGTAGTGCATTTTGGCGGCGTGATTGATGATCTGGTCGAAGCCTTGGATACCGAAGTTCCAGGTCATCATCTCGATGATGGGTCGCAGTCCAACCATAGCCGCCCCCACCCCTAGACCTGCAAACCCTCCCTCAGAGATGGGTGAATCAATCACACGTTCTGCTCCAAATCGCTCGAGCAGTCCCTTGGATGCCTTGTAGGCTCCGTTGTACTCGGCTACTTCTTCCCCGAGTAAAAAAACTCGAGAGTCACGCTCCATCTCTTCAGCCATAGCTTCACAGATGGCCTCTCGCATAGTCAGTATTTTTGGCATAATGATTCCTCAAGCAAAAACATTCATCCAGGCTGCTTCGTCCTCAGGATAGGATGACTGGTCAGCAAATTGTTCAGCGACTTTGACTTCCGCACGAACTCCCTGATCGAGTTCTTCCAAAGCTTTATCAAGAACTCCATGTTTGGATTTCAATTCTTCTGCAAGTGTAAGGAGAGGGTCTCGTTTTTGATAAGCCAAAACTTCATCTTTGGATCGGTAGGTGGCAGGATCGGACACGGAGTGGCCTTTATAACGATAAGTCAGAGCTTCTAGGAGATAGGGTCCACTGGTCTTGCCGCCTTTTCCTCGCATGGCATCGACGATAGGTTTGACGTGAAGGAAGACTGTTTTGACATCCATACCATCGACTTGAGAGCAGGGCATATCAAAAGCATGAGCCCGTTTGTAAAGGTGATCGATGCTGGTGGTTCTTTGAATCGCTGTTCCCATCCCATAGTGATTGTTCTCAATGACAAACAGTACGGGCAATTTCCAGGTTTGGGCCATATTCATAGCTTCAAAGACAGCCCCTTGATTCATCGCTGCATCACCGAGATAACAGACAATGATAGAGCTTTCCTTCCTATAGCGGATAGCAAAGCCTACGCCTAAGGCTATGGGAGCTTGGCCCCCGACGATGCCATGTCCACCTAAGAAACGGGCCTCTTTGCTGAACATGTGCATGGAACCACCCTTACCTTGAGAGCAGCCCTCCACTTTTCCGTAAAGTTCGGCAAAAACGCGTTTTGGATCAATTCCCTTTGCTATGGCCTGGGTGTGGGAGCGGTAGCCGCTGATCATGTAGTCTTCGGGGGTGAGGGTTCTCTGTACCCCTACACACAGAGCTTCTTGACCAATGTGCAAATGACAAAATCCAGAGAATTTTTGCTGAGTATAGGAGAGATTGACCCTCTCCTCGAAACGTCGATAGAGGAGCATCTCTCTATAGATGGAGATGAGAAACTCCTTGCTTAATTCTTTGTTTAACTCTTTGTGTATTACTGAATCAGCTGATTTTGATTTCATCAAATAGCCTTACATGTTTAGGAAAAAATCTTACTGATTGAAGTTATATTAAGTTCCTCTGACCGCCAATGTCGTTCGATTAGAATGAATCCATACTTATCTTTTCTGTTTTAACTCGATACCTCTCGACTTCGCTCCGACCTGTCAAAGTATTGCGGTTTCGTCATTGCGAGGAGCCGTAGACGACGAAACAATCTTGTCTTTATGCGGAGATTGCTTCGCTACGCTCGCAATGACGAGGCCTGTCATGAATATTTAGACAGCTTGGCTCGCAATGACGAGGCCTGTCATGAATATTTAGACAGCTTGGCTCGCAATGACGAGGCCTGTCATGAATATTTAGACAGCTTGGCTCACAATGACGGGGCTTTCCCTGATAGGGGAACCAACTAGCCTATTTTGGGAAGGCCCGGACGTATCACCCTTCGGTAAAATCCTCCTAGGCTATACTTTTTTTGATGGGTTTTTTCATCTTTTTCTTTTTCCATCTGGTACAAGAGGGCTTCCTCTAAGTCTAACTTCCTCTTTTCTTGTCCCGCTAACTTAGCTTCTTCTAGGAGAAGTAGGCAACCTTGGAGCTCAGATTTCATGTTGTTGGCTTCTTGGCGCTGAGTTTGTATTTCGGAGACGATACCACTCATCTGTTTTGGCAAGGACTGAACTACCGAGAGGACTTCACAGAGAGCTTCTCGTAGAAATTGTACTTCTTTCTTTAGTTTCTGGATCTCTTCCATCTGCTCACGTTCGGACTGTTTGATTTGTCGTAGCATTTTGGAGAACAGGGCGGAGTCGAGCTCGAGCTTGAGAAGTTTATCAATAACTTGATCTTGTCCAGTCTCCCAAGTTTGTGTGAAATCTCTCCTCGCCGTGGAGAAATAGTCTTGCCAAATGATTTGAAATCGGCGGACGATTTCATCGGTTTGCAGGCTGAACTCGTCGGCGATTTTTTCACTTTCTTTTTCGAGTTTTTCACGGGCCTGCTCGAGAATGTCTGACGATTTTTTGTGAGAGCTTGAGGGTCGCACCCATTCGAGATAGCGTTCGACATCATCAGGTCGGTAGATAGGTCGCAGGTAGCCTTCGATGCGAGCTTTTCCAACCCGGAGTTCTCGGCCAGATATTTGGTTAAGTCGTGAGCGTCTGATACCTAGTTTTTGCATGACTTGGTCAGCATGCAGAGTGAAGTCTTCATAGTGGGGCTCGTCACCCCTAAGCCAGACCAGCATCGGCAGATCTTGGTGTTCAAGTTCAGGTTTGAAGGGTGGTTCTTCTTGGGGCTCGTTCTCGATCATTCCCTGCCTTTCGAAATTTGAGGCGCACAGGGAACGAGCATAGCTAAATTCTAAAGGCAAAAAAAGATTTTTGCCTTTAGAATTCTCGCGGACCGATTTTTTTAGATCGAAGTCTCCACTCCGAAAGATTTCGGAACTGGTCGAGGGTTTCTGGATCTTCAAAATTCTCAAAGAAGAGTTGGAATTTAATAAGATGGACCCCTTCTTTAAGGAGATGAAGGTCAAAGCCGAGAGCCATGTTTACAGGGCTCTTGCCAAGGGGCTGAGCGCCTTTGGACCTTTTTTCCATTTGATCTGCAGCGGTGTTTTCGACATAAAATCTTGGGATACTTTGCATTTTGATCATGTCGGCAGAAGGCTTAAATTCAAAATGGAGCATATATCCTGGTGCTAGAGCTGAGACCCAGTAAAGTTCGTCTGATTTCTTTTTTCCTAGAATGCTGCTCATATTGAAGAACGATCTGTCTTCCTCTTTAAAAGCAGGCATATTCGAGCTTATTTTTAATTTTTCAGGATTGTCGACGGTAGCAAGACCATAGTAAAAAAGACTGTTTTTATTAAGACTTTTTTCACCATTGATCGGATTATCGAGGATAGCAGGTAGAACGACCGCATTGGAAAAGAACGAAACTTCAGTGTACATCCCCAATTGAAACTGCATGCCTAATAAAACCAAGTTAAAGTTGACTCTGGCTATAGTTCGAACAGGGCCTGTCTTGTAAGCGTCGAGCTCACTTTGGATGCGTTGATGGTTGGCGCTGACTGTCACGAAATATTGAAAATCAGCTTTTAAATAAAAGGTAGATGAATCGATCAGTCTCTTTTCGCTGCCTTTTTGGTCTTTTACGGAGATGCCACGGACAACGAGGTAATTGTTTTCGTCGAATTGGTAACGATAACGGGATGTTTCAACCTCTGCATTTTTTAGATTAAATCTTACATAGTTGAGGTTAGAACTGACAGGTGGTCTCCCTCCAAAAACAGCAAAATAGACAGCCCCTTCCTTGTCACCTCGTTTGAAAATCAGCTCATAAAGAATACTTGGCTTTTTTCCTATCCACTCAGTAGGAATTTTTTTTGGTCCAATATCGTTACCCATAAAGCTTATTTCATCGAAGTTGTCAAAAACTCCATTGCTATAGGCTGAATTGGCGTTCTTGCCCTGGTCGAGAATATAGTCCCCATAATCATCTTTCTCATCGATTTGAAAGGGAATCGGAATAGCTGAGCCATCTTCACTTGTTTGAAAGAGCCCGCAAGTAGTGAGGGGATAAACCTTTCCTTTTCTGACAAGCAATTCTCTTGCTAATTCAGGATCTAGGTCGGTAGCAGTCAAGATGACAGGAGCGGAGTGTAGTTTTGTTACTTGCTTCTCTGTCTGAGGTTGAGAATTTATGAGCGGAATAACTGCCTGTGGCTGAGAATTTACAGGGTTATCTTTTGCTTTTACAGGTAAAGGAGCCGTTGTAGGAGCAGCTTGAAGACTCTCCACGTAAGACAGGCCTATAAATAAGGCTACTCTGAAGAGCAGGAATGCTTTCATAAGGTTGACGATACCTCTGTGATGAGTTCGAGCAGAGATGCTGTTCTTATTTTATCTCATTATGCCTCGAAGAGCTAAAACTGGAGCTCGAGACAGTTCTTAATCTCAAGGAGACTGGAAGACTTTTTTTCAGAGATCTTGGGGATTGTTATCGCCGAAATTTAGTGGTCTTTTGCTCAGGATCGATTTTTATTCAATTGAAAACAGTGTCTTATATAAAAGTTATGAAAATGACTAAGTTTTTTACTGTTTTTTGTCGTTATAGAAAATGTGTGGTGATCTTGAATAAATTTCTCTGGGTTTATGGAGCAAGAGATGAGGTCTTCTTATTTTCTGATTTTATTCCTCGGTCTTCTCTTTACGTCATCGTGTACAAAATCAGGTTCTTCTCCAAGTGTGGATGTTGATGCGGTGAGACAGTCTGTCAAAGATGAGCTGTCGAAGGAAGCTGCAGCTAAGGAAGCTGAGTTGAAAAAACTGCAAACGGCACAGGATGGAGAACTTTATATTCCAGCCGAAGATGGATCTTCTATTCATGGCAGTGGGATCTATCTGAGTCGCTCAAGTATTCCGCTTCCGAAGGAACAAAATGTATCGATAGCTCTTTCTGAGGGGGAGCCTTTGCCGGTCGATTCTCTGGCAAAAGAACTCAAATCAGCGGGGCTGTCGGTGGGTGCTCAAGGGGTTCCCCTTGTTGTATTGGCAACCCCATCTGTGGATTTAACTCAGCCCATGACTGTGCTGCTCTCCCCCCCTGGAGATGAATCTGTCGTAACAGGTCTTGGTCTTGCTGATGAGGTCAAGAACCTTGATCACTACATCGTTTTGTACAGAGTTCAAGATATTAAGGAGAACACAACCAAATTAGGTTTTGTTTCTCTCACGGGTACGGAACTTGCTCAATGGGCTGAGGGAAAGATTCGTTTTAAAACGCGTTCATTCGGTTGGTTTCAGGTGATTCGATTAAACGCGGTGGCTCCTAGTTCAGGAATGGAGATCAAGGGTGGGGAGGTGCTGTATCCTATTCGAAGTAAAAAAGAAGATTCTCAGACTACGGTGGTAAGCGCAGCCGTTCCTGACGGATCTGCAATAGGAGATTTGAGAAGCTCACTTGTGTCTGAAGATTCTATAGAACATTCTTTAAAAGAATTGGTTAAAATTATCCAGGCAGACTTAGCACAACCTGTCGATGTGCCTGTAGTCAAGTTGCAGCCACAAAGTGAGGTGATCTCACCGAAGGATCTGATAAAAGAGGTGTTAGCTTCTTCGGTCTTTTCTTTAAGCTCTAGCCCTTCTCCTGTTTCTACAGACACAAAGAGTACGAGTTCATCTGAGGTTTCGACTTCTGTCGAAGTGTCGACGGCTCTCAGTGTTAAATCGCAAGAAAAGTCTGTCTTAGCTGTCGCTGCCCCTGCTGCTTCGACTTCAAGTAGTCTTGCTTCGACTTCCCCTGCTTCCCCTGCTGATTTGACAGTTCATCTTTCAGCAGGCTTAAAAGTTCTTACAGATTGCTCACCTTTTTCGAGTTTGAATAAGGACAAACAATATACTCTCGAGCCAAATACCCTTTATACGGCCACTCTATGCCATACCAATGCAGGATCTTCAAGCACAGTAGTAACTACGAGTACTGGTTCTTCTTCTTCTCCTACTGAAGCAGTTGTAAGTTCATCTGTGGTCAATTCAAGTGAGACAGAGCTAACGACACCTTCTTCCGTCACAAGCAGTGCATCAACGGTCGATTCCACTGTAGGTTCAGAAGATGTGGCAGCACCTTCTTCCACCACAGGGACTACATCGATTATCGATCCCAGTTCAAATGTCACAACCATGGTAACATCGTCTGTTTCTGCAGTTTCTACTGAGCCAATTCCTTCTGCTCCCGCAGAAGCGGTGAAAGCGGTATTGACGACTAGTCCTCCGATTGTCGCCTCTCCAGAAATTTATGCAGTGACGACTTTCTATAGCCCTGCCGTCGTTCCAATTATTGAAAAAATTGATGATGGTGAAAAAATTGGGGAAGTGGCAGTCACAATCAATACAGGAGGAAACCCTCTAGATACAGAATATTCGATTATTGTTCAAGGTGAGGATCCCAGTTTGTCTGGCACTTATAACGTTGCTGAAAATAAGGTGGTTCCTACCATTCAAGGAGATTCATGGGCCGTTTTGGATCCGAAAAATCTCAATGTTCACTATGATACACCTTCTGTTGTCCTGCCTTCTTCTGGCTCAAATGCAGGGGATCTTGCGAGTTCGATTGCGAGTCCATCCACTTCGATTCCTGTGCCGGAAATATTGACGCCAGCTGCTACTACTCCACAGTCGGTCACCCCTGTTTCAGAAGTATCGACACCAGCTGTTGTTTCAGGACATGAAGCAGCACAAACCGTAAAAACACCTAAGGTGATTGTAAAATTAAATTTAGCCCCAGATCAGTATTTTTTGATTTTCATAGTTGCTAGGAATAAAACGGGGATGAAAACAGCAGGGTCAGAGGAAAAAATATTTTCTACAGCAACATCGAATGACTTTCTTTCTGACAGCTCCCTTTCGATTGAAGGAGCAGGTCAAGCTGTCAGTCTCAATCAAAGACATGACTCGGATATTCCTGCGGTAGATCTTTTATTAGATTTAGAAAAATTACAAAAGAAAAAATTTCATCTTGTGCGAGTTTCTAAAAGTCTACAAAAAGCTATTGGAAAATCAGGAGTCAAGAAAGAGAGGAAGGATAAAAAAGATTCTACATCTCATAAAAGACCAAAAAATGATGAGGACCAGCTTGCGTTGATTCAAGAGCAGATTAAACAGGTTAAGCTTGAGCTAGAAAAAATTGACTCTTCAAAAAGAGCTCAGGCCAGAAATTATCTCAAAAATATGAAAAACAATAGACGAGATAAGAGCAGCAAGGACCTTCTTAAAGAAGGTGAGGATGCTAAGTCTGATAAGTCGAAAGATAATAAGGATATTTCTAAAACAGATGATAAAAAAGATAAGGTGGATTCAGAGGAAAATAAAGTTCTGACTTTGGCAGAAAAGGCAGATAAAGAAGCCCTTGAGAAAAAAGCTAAAGATGAGTTGGCAGAAAAAGCTGCATTTGAAAAGGCTGCAGTAGAAGCGGTGGTTGAAAAAGCTGCACTTGAGAAAGCTGTCCTAGCGGATACGGCTACGAAAGCAGAAAGAGCTAAGGCAGATAAAGCGGCGGCAGCAGCCATTAAGGCAGAGGCAAAAGCAGCCGCTGTAGAAAAGGCCAAAGCAGAAAAAGCCGCAGCAAAGACTCTAGCCGCGGAGAAAGCGGCTGCAGAGAAGGCTGCTAAGGCTGAAGTCGCAGCGAAGGCTAAGGCAGAGAAGGCCGCAGCAAAAGCAGCAGCCCAGGCTGCAGCCGATAAAGCTAAAGCGGATGCGAAAGCAGAAAAAGTAGCCGCTGCAGAGAAGGCGAAAGCAGAAAAAGCTGCAGCAAAGACTCTAGCTGCAGAAAAAGCAGCTGCAGAGAAGGCAGCTAAGACTGAAACCGCAGCGAAGGCTAAGGCAGAGAAAGCAGCAGCTGCTGCCCAAGCTAAGGCTGAAGCGAAATCCGCCGCGGATAAGTTGGCCGCAGATAAAGCAGCAGAGAAAGCAGCAGCTAAGGCCGATGCAAAAGCCGCAGCAGATAAGTTGGCAGCAGAGAAAGCAGTAGCAAAAGCTGCAGCTGCAAAAAAGTAATGACGAGACTGATTTTATTATTCGTCAGATCTGATAGTATCCAACAAGAAATTTTTTGGTAAATAGTTTTAGGAATTTAACTGTGGATATTCTCCTTCATAGCTTTGTTGAGCAGTTTGAAAAATCTCAACGTCACTTAAATTATAGTTTTTTAAAAGTTCAAAAAATGCCCTTTATCAGCGAGCAATCGTCTGAAGAGCAACTTGAAAGTTGGGAGAGTTTTGCTTCGAGATTCTCTCGTTCTTCAGATCTTCTCTTGTCAAAAGTTTTCCGTCGTTTAATTTTGACGAAAGATCCAGCTTTTCGAGGTTCGGTTATCGATCTCTTAAACCAAGCAGAAAAGTTCTCTTGGATCGATAGCGCAAAAGAATGGCAGAGAATACGTGAGCTCCGTAATATAGCGGCGCATGAGTATACCGTGAATGAGTTCCAAACTCTTTATAGGGAACTGCTCAGACTAAGTCCCCTTATTTTGAAGGTAAAAATTGAAAACGCATAGGCTGTCTGAGCTTGAAGAGCAAGTGATTTTTCAGTCCTGCAAGAGGATGGATCCCCATTGTGTCATCTATCTCTATGGATCACGCAGAGATGCTGCTAGCAAGGGGGGAGATATCGATCTTCTGTTACTTTCAGAGACACTTCAATTTCGCGATAAACTCGATCTTCTTTCTATACTCAAAGAGAAATTAGGTGATCAGAAAATTGATTTGACCATACGCAGTCAAGAGCAATTTGTAAAAGATCTGTTTTTTAAAGAAGTCCCAAAAGTGGAACTCACTCTTCCTGCTGCCTAATCTTTTGTGGATGGACAGCCGACTGACCTCATCAAACCAAGGGAATTGATGTTACGCATGATATCCCCTGACCGCCAATGTTAGGGGATATCATGCGTAACATTTCATTTGACCAACTTGGAAATACGCAGGAAGTTAGACTCCGTGTTTTGGAGTTCGTAGACACTTTCAAGGGTGTATTCCTTGGGCAAAATCTGTGTGTAGGGGTTGTCATAGTTTATGTTCTCCACCACATAAATATCTTGATAAAGGTGTCGACGGAAGTCAGAAATAATTCTTGCACTGTTGGACTGAGCCCAGTTGAAGTCGACTGCCCCTACATCCTGAGCTGTGTACTGACCAGGTCTTTCTACAACAAGAAGAAAATTCTTGTGTCCCAGCTTATTTAAAAATCGCATAACAGCATTGGTTTCGCGGATAAGAATAAGTTTGTTGGGAAATCTCTGTTCTAAAGATATCGGGTGGTAAATGAGAAAAGAGAATAGGCTACCAAAGAGAAACCATCGTGGAGGAATAGAGGGAAAGGCCGATCTTATAATCAAAACAAAAAGGAGAGGGAGGGTCAGCACGAAGACCAGAAAGAGTCTTGACTGCGTGGGGTGAGCATAATAACCAAAATGATGACTGAGATAGACCGTAAGCCCACAGCCGACAAGAGAACCGAGGACCACGAAAAAATCTCTTTGAACCTTTTTATCAAATCGAAGAGTTCCTCGAACCCAGAAAATCAGGAACAAGACGATGCTGACGAGTGAGATAAGATTCAACACAGTAGCAAAGGGCATTTCAAAACTGAAGTCGACAAGCCTTAGCAGCATATCATAGGCGTGTGTCTGGAAGTGTTCAAAACCAGCAGGAGGGACACCCTCAGGATTTTCAAATTTACCTGGTGTTAATCGAATCTGCCAGAAGCGACTGACGAGCAAGAGGGGGCTTGCTAGATAGAAGGGAAGGTAAGGCTTAAAAAGATCTCGTCGCAAGTGGCCCAAAACAAGCAGTGGTAAAAAAACAGAGGGTAAAAAAACAAAACCTTCATAACGGACGTGGGCAAGAACAATCATGCTCATCCAAAGACAGAAAAGAGAGTGTTCATTCTTTCTCGTGAGGTAATCGTAGGTGAGAGCTAGACTCAGAGCTTGGAGAAAGCAGGATAAGAGGTCGTACCCACCAGAACTAGCACACATGCTGAGTATGGGCTGGGAAAGAAAGAAGATAAGAACGGAGATAGCCGTTATCTTCCCCCAAAAATGGCGCAGGATCATCCCTACCAGTCCAAGAAGGAAGAAAAGGAGAATGCCGTTGGCGCGAAAGGCATTCTCCACAGAGTACCCAAATAACCAATGTAGAAGATGGACGAGGTAGGGGAAGGCCAGAGGTCGGGTTGGAATCTCCTTATTCATCGCCCAGAAGTTGTCGTAGTACCAGAACCCCATCGTTGTGTTGTAGACCGTTTTTTCATAGAGCATCGACTTAGAGACAGCAATGAGATTGGTCTCATCACTTAAGACTTTAAATCCAGGCCCAACAGCGAAATAGATCAAGAACGAAAAGGCTAGAGCAGCTGCAAGGATAAGGGCATTGTCCTTAAGGACTTGCTTGAGTTGTAAAGAGGAATGGAGAAACCATCGATAGCAGGAATAAACCCAGATGATCATCATCAGAGAGATGAGGTAGTAAGAACCTTCGCAAAAAAGCCAATACATAGAGGATTCAGCTCTTAGGGAATAAAGGAGGAGAATGAGGAATAAGCCGAGGGGGGCCAGAAGGATGGCAAATGGACGTAAAAAGGCGAGCCGGCTCATACGAACTCCATGTGTCAGCAGGGAGGGTTAGGGGAAACTACGGTGCCCCCTAACGAAGAAGAATGTCCCTTTTTACTTAGAGGAGCTGATTCTTCTCTTAGGATCTTCTCTCCCTAGTTGTAATCGATCCTCGTTCGGAGAAGACCCTGAGGAAAGACGGATCTTCTAGCTTTTTTTGCACTTGTTCTAAAGAGATAGCATCCATGCTAACGCCTTGGATAGCTTGATGTCTAGAGTTCATCGGACACCAGGATAGGGAATTGGTTGGTCCATGAAGTTGGAGGGAGCAGAGGCTGCTTGCTACAGCGAGATGGCTAGGGCCGTTGGAATTCCCAATGAAGAGATCACAGTGGCGCATAACTGCGCAGAGTTCGCGAATCGATGTGCGGGGGAGTTTAGAACTAGGTGTCTGACACTGGCTTATGAGTTGATCGATTTCTTCCTCCTCCCCAGGGCCCCAGGCCCAAAGGACGCAGGCTCCCCATTTTTGGTGGAGATAAGCAGCTAGCGACAGATATCTATCGTGAGGCCAGCTTCTAGCTCGGCGCCTGTGGGTGGGGCTGAGGATGACCCGTAGCTTGGCTTCTCGGAAGTCTTGACGAGAGAGGAGTGTCTCGACGGCAGTTTGATCCGTAGGGGAGATCTTAGGGCACAGCAAGTCTTCGGAGCCTGCACTAAAATGAGCACTTCTGAGAAGGCTAAACTTTTCCTCCACGATATAGCTCTCGGCAGAACTGCGGGGAATGGTATGAGTGTAAGCTAGGGAACGAGCTGAGCTGAAAGCGTATCTGTTTATGCTTCGAGTCCACCAAGCGAAGAGACTGCTGCGTGGATTGTTCATGAAATCAAAAACGTAGTCGAATTGTTCCCTCCGGAGGGTTTGTAGCAAGTTCCACTTCTGTCTAAGGCTGTCTTTTTCGTGATAGGTGTAGAGGGCGTCTAATGTGGGTTGATCTCCCAGCAGGGGTACTCCCATCCTATGGCAGAGAAAGGCAATGTGGTGCTGTGGGTTGTCCTTTTTTAAAGCAGTGATGCAAGGGCTTGTTAACAAAATATCCCCAAGCTGTCGGAGCTGTATCAGCAAGATTTTTTTGGCTTGCATTCATTATCTTTCTAAAGAGGGCGTTCCCCCCTCTTTAGGAATCTCCCCCCGAAGGAAGAAGGATTTTCCTAAAAAGCTTCCAGTCTGTACGAAGCGGTGACGCGAACCCCTGGACAGAGAGTTCCGGGCTGGATTTTTTCCTTGAGGTGAACAGCCCATTTGTTTTCGACGTAAGCTTCAATCATCGACTGTCTGATCCTCGTATTCTCCTCAGATTCATTGAGGAGCAGGTCTTCCATTTCTGCTGCAGCCGCCTGGTTTTTCTGGGCTAGAATGGCTTCCACAACCGCAAAACGGACGCGTTCATCATGATTGGCAACGAAAGGAAGCAGAGAAAGTCCCCCGTCTGGGAGCTTATGGTCCCGGAGGTAACAGAGAACATCGTAGTTTTTATCGACTTTCATCTGATTAAAACTGACATCGGAGAAGTCTAGGCATTCCTGGAGAGCCGCGACGAGCTGTTCCTCTGTCCCAATGGCCGAAAAGGTCTTGATCGGCCAGGCGATGCGACTGGTCATCAGCAGGTGGGTCTTAATATAGGGCAGAGCCTGCTCTTTGAACTGGATCACCCCCTTCATGCAGGCTTCTTTTTCCCTGGTATCGTTGATCCCATGGTCAAGACTGTAGTCAAAGCGCTTGAGCAAGGAGGGAACAGCGATCTTGCATTCCGTGAGAGAGCTAAAGTACTCGATAGCTCCGACCCTCTCCTCGCGCACGGCTTTTGGGTTTTGGACTAGTTTGAGGTGTTTTGCGACGCTGCGTTCAAAGCGTTTTTTTTGGAACTGTTTGTATTTTGCGAGCCATCGATTTACAAAAGAGAACATGTTGTTTTAATCCTTCTAGACTCGTTCTACGGGTTTCTATGAGTAGATGTCTCGTCTTCTCCTGAATGGTTTAGACTCAGAATAAGCTATTTGATTCTACAAATTTTTTACGGCTGTGCGAGGATAAGTTTATGGAGCAGAGAGCAAAGATGAAGGATTCTCCCAATTCCCTTGCTGCGGTGATCCTAGCAGCAGGACGAGGCTCGAGGATGAAGAGTAGTATTCCAAAGGTCTTACATCCGTTAAAAGGTAAAACTCTGCTGGAATGGGTGCTCACAGCCTTGGACGAGGCAGGTGTGGCAGAACTCTGCGCTGTGTTGCCTGCGGAGCACTCTGAGTTCGAGGATGTCTTAGCTAAGCAGCCGGATCTGTCGATTTGTATCCAGACCAGCACAAATGGGACGGCGGGGGCCGTGGCCTCCTCTTATGCTTTCTTCGGCGAGAAGGCTCCCCCCTATGCTCAGTTCAGTCATCTTCTTCGTGGTCGTCAAAGTCAGGCTTCTCACGTTCTTATTTGTAACGGAGATACCCCTGCCCTGAAAGGGGCGGTGCTTCGTGAGTTCATGGACTTTTGTCTGCAGGAGAAAGCTTCTCTGGGGGTTCTAGCTATGGACATCCCCAAACCACAAGGTTACGGAAGGTTGGTATTTTCTCCTGATGGACGAAATCTACTCCGTATTGTGGAGGAGAAGGATGCTGACGAGCAGACACGAGCGGTTCGAATCTGCAACTCAGGGGTGATCTTTGCGAAGACAGCTTATCTCTTTGATATTTTGTCTCGGGTGACAAACCAAAATCAGCAAAGAGAATATTATCTAACGGACTGTGTCTCTTTGGCTGTAGAAGATGCCCGTTTGAAAGGTGAAGTGAAGGTAGTTGCCTTTGTAAGTCAGGACTGGCGCTCCTTCTCCGGGGTTAACGATCCCGAGCAGCTTAAGCAAGTAGCGGAGCTGATTTCTTGATCATTTGGACAAGATCGCAAGAGAATTGGAGTACGGATCAGAACATTCTGCATCCCTATCGAGATCAGCTTGTTAGGATCCCTTGTGTACATAGAGAAGTTTTTGCAGAGCCGTCTGGTTGGCATTTAAGTTTACGGAGTGAGTCTATCCTGGTTTTTACCAGTGCGAAAGCCGTTGAAGTGTCTGCTAGACAGCCTGAACTCCGAGATTTGATGGAGCAAGGTAAGAGTCTCTGTGTCGGTCCTAAAACTCTCGGTGCTCTACGCTCTCATGGATGTGACGGTCTGCATCCACCCTCTGTCGGCAGTGCAAAGGATCTTGCTCAGTATATCCGTTCTGTTTATCCAGTAAGAGAGAACGTTTTTGTCCTGCCCGGTGCTGAAGAAAGAGCCTACGATCTGTATTCAGATCTCCAGAGCTTTGGTTATGAATGTCTGAGGTTAAATGTTTATAAGACACGGACAGAGGCACGATGGGAGGATGGCCAGTGTGTTGCATCAGATTCTTTGCGCAGAGAGGAATTTGTAAGAACAGCAAATGGTCAGGTGTTTTTTTGCAGTCCGTCTGCTGTTAAGGGTTTTATTGAGGCCTTCGAACCCAGTAAAAATTGTCTTGCAAAGAGCCTGCAATGCATTGCTTTCGGAGAAAGTACACGGAGAGCGTGTGAGGGGCATTTTGAGGAAATCGTTGTGCCACCTGGAGTTTTAAGTGTGGAGGCCCTTATGGCTTCTTTCGACCCAAAGCAAGGGGAAGTCTAAGTTCTAAAGAGTGCATTGTGAAGTCTGAATTTTAATGAGAGATGCACCTAAAGAGGTGTATTTAAAGAGGTGACAGATGTTCTGAGTGGTGAAGAGGCCGGCGCAAGGGGCCATTCCATTATTGCGAGCGCAGCGAAGCAATCTCCGTGTAAAGGCAAGATGGCTTCATCACCTATTCCTCCTTGTAATGACGAAATCGGAATATTTTGACAGGTTGGAGCGATGTTGAGGGTGTCGAGTTGGAACAGAACATACAAGTAAGGGGTTCCCTAGAGAGGTCTTATCCCGGCTCTGGCTGAATCTACAGCGCAAAAGCCCTCGTTCAAAGTGTGCGGCACTAATTCACGAATAACCCACTCACTGCAAAGTCTCACAAATAGCGACGGATAAGCCTCTCATCCACCTGAAATGGGATCTTTGTCGACTTTGGGATCTGGAGCTGTCGTTCATTCCAGAATGGGGTGCCTTTGATGTTCTCATTATAGGCGTGAATCATGAGTCGTTCGAGGTTGATGGCGTCCATGCAATTGTAGGCCAGTAAAGTCTCCAAAGCGGCATCGTTCTTCCGTCGCTTGTACTCTTGCCATAAGGTTACAGCGAAGAAACCATCGACTGACCGCAAATTCCCACGGTCAAGACCAATCCGTCGCTCAACCTCTTTCAGACCTCCTGAATAACCCAGCTTCTTCATAATATAGCGAAGATCGATATGGGCCTGTGGTAACTCAATTCCAAAAAACCGTTCGATGAAAGGTACGTCAAAAGTCTTGCCGTTGAATGTGATGAGCAGCTTGTACTTTTGAATATCGCTTGTGAAGTCCGTAAGGTTTTTGCCATGAACATAGGTCTTGATCTCTTTGCCATCAAATAGCGCAATGGTCGTGATGTGGTCATAGCCCTTGTCCAGTCCTGTTGTTTCAATATCTAGATAGACCGCAGAATCTTGGAAATCAGGGAATAATCGCCAATGTTGATCTGATTTCAGATTCTCAGCAAAGAAAACAGGATTTTGATTTTTAAGGTGGTGCTCGCAGTCGTCAAGAAAGGCAGGATTTTTTGCGAACGTTCGATAACTGGCCCAGGTCTGGATACCTTTCTCCCACAGGACTCGTTCTTTGTTGAGGCTTATGCGCGGAATATGACAAAGAGTGTTCGACAGCATTGAGTTCTCCGAGCAGTGAGACATAACTTCTAGTTACAACGGTAGAGACAAATTCTGTACCTGTACGTGATCATCTTTTTATTTCAGACCCAACTTGTTTTATGTTGTTGTTCAATTTTTTACAAAAATTATTTCGTTTGAATGCTAATGGCTAATGGGGTCAGCCCCTTTTTTAAAAAAAGGGGCTGACCCCATTAGCCAGTCTCCTTGGGCTTACCTCGAAATGCTGAGGAGGCGGAAAGCTCTGGAGAGCAATTCCTAGAGAGGCTCGGGGAATCTCTGATTATCGATGAGGTCCAGTATGCTCCTAAGCTTTTTCGTATTCTCAAACACAGGATTGACCGCAATCGGCAAAAGAATGGGCGTTATTCTTTAACAGGATCGCAGAGGTTTGATCTGATGCAAGAGGCCAGTGATAGTCTTGCTGGTCGAATCGGTATCATCGAAATTCCCACTCTTTCAGCCTCTGAAGTGGAATCTTTCCAAGGACGGAGCATAGAAGGCCCAGCCTTGCTTGATTTAATCTGGCGTGGTGGTTTTCCTGAGCTTCATCGGGATCGGCGTCAACCTGAACGTTTTTTCGCTTCCTATATCGCTTCTTAATATCGAGAGAGATGTGAGGCAGATCATTTCTATTAGACACGAGCGGGAGTTTGATCGATTCTTGCGCATCTGCGCTTTGCGAGCTGGACAACTCATAGCACTTGGCCTCATGTGTTTAATGGGGTCAGCCCCCTTTGTTTAAAGGGGGCTGACCCCATTAAACAGGGGAGAAGCCCCAAGCTCGAACCACCTAAAGTGAGAAGTAAAAATGTGATGATCAAAAAAGGAAAAGACAGACTTGCAGTTTACGAACACGGAAGGATTCAAACATGCAGTGGTTGAGCTCAAAGCTATTTCTTAAGCAACTATACTTACTTCAAGATCTCAAAAGTTGTCAATAAGTAAAAAATAATTTTACTCTCTGCAAAATTTGAAATGTGATTTTTTAAAAATATGATGAAAAAGAGATCCGAGGAAAGCTCTTGGGAAGTTTCTATATAAGGAAACGAACTGGTTCACGCAAGAAGAAATCTCTTAACTCGAGAGCGGTTTCTGACAGGACGGGGTCTGGAACACGGGAGAAAGACTGTAGGAAAGAGGCGACCCGGTAGATGAGATGAATGATGTCCCCATCCCCAAACTGCTCGTTGGCAACGATGGCGGTCAGATCGTCCCAAGAACCGCCGTGAGCCCACTCCTTGATGATAAACCCCGCCGATGGGTTGAGGTCCCGGAACACGTGAAACGCTCGTCGACCTCGTGGTGCGTCGTAGACGTCAGGGAAGAGTTCGAGCGGGTAAAAGTATTCCAATCTCGTCTCAATCAGCTCAGAATCGAAGGGCAGCTTGTAGGATTCGGGAACATTCGGTGACTTGTGTCCAGCGAGGGACAGAGCTGCAATCAGTTGAGCAGTGGCGAGTAGGTTTTTATCGTTGATCAATCCCTCGTCCAGCATCTTGGCTACGAGTAGACCTCCCCCCTGTGGGAGCAGTCTTGCAATGTCACCATAAGGGGTAAGCTGATCCCTCTCGTCGAGAGCCCCTATGTTGTGGAGGTGGTGCAGGATCCCTGTTAGGGGGCTTGCAGATAGCGAGCGTTGGTAACTATGACAGTTTATTCTAAATTCGCAGTCCTGGCACAGGGACTGTATCTTGCGGCTTTGGAAGGCGCTGTATTCGTGGGAAGGAGACTGGCAAGGGATAGCTGCCCCCATCGTTTTCTCCACCCTGTTTTTTGAAATGACAGACAGGGGTGTGTCTGGATTTTGAAACTTCAAAAAACTCTTTTTATAGAACTGTTCGATTTGGCCAAGTGAGAAGCCTCGGCCAATGAGACCAAGAAAAGTCGCCGGATCAGATTTCAATTGAGAGTCGCAGCTCTTTCTCTTGGCGCGTTGACTCTTGGTGTAAGCCCCGAGGTCAGGCCAGAGGCTGAAACCGACGGCGTCTCTGCCCCTGCGGCCGGCTCGCCCCCGCATCTGCAGGAGTTCAGAAGCGGTGTAGGGAACCATACCTTTTTCGCTGGGGCGAGCGACATCGCTGATGAGAGCGGAGCGGACGGAGAAATTGATCCCCAGACTGAGCCCCATCGTGGCTGTGCAAAAACGAATCAGACCGTTCTTCAGCAGGTTCTCAATGGCAATGCGGATAGACGGAGGGTGTCCTGAGTGATGGTAGGCCACCCCGTAATGTTCGATCATGGAGCGAAGGGGAGCGTCCATAAAGTTAAGACAGGGATAAGTAGCATCGGTTTCCTTCAGACTGTTCTGGATGTCGAGAGAGGCTTTTGCGGGTAGCCTCTGCAGCTGTCTGGTTAACTCTCTTGCCAGCTGTTCACAGGAGGCTCTTTTGCCCGCATAGACGATGCAGGGAGTCAGATTTAAAGCATCGAGTTGCACGATCCGGGTGCAGAGCGTCTTGGGATTGAGCACCGAAAAAGGTGCAGGAGCCCTGCGGTGTACGATGGATCTGGGCAGGTGCTCTGGCACAAACCATGCAGACTCATACCAGGCAAGATCGACGAGTGGAACGGGTCGTTCGCTGACCTGTATCAGACGAGAGGCTCGTCCGCTGAGAGTTTCTAGCCACTGAGCGAAGTCCTCTGGATTGGTGATCGAAGCAGAGAGGAGAAGAATTTGACAGCTGGCAGGGGTGAGAATCATGGACTCCTCCCAGGCACTGCCCCGACTCTCGTCCTGCAGATAGTGGTACTCGTCAAACACGACGAGACTACGCCCGAGGTCGGGCTCTGTTCCCAAGAGTGAATTGCGATAGGTTTCTAGAGTGGCTACGACCAGAGGTGCATCCAGGTTTTCTTTGATGTCGCCTGTTGCGATTCCCACTTTATCCGCACCAAATAGTTCGCGGAATTCTTTGACCTTGTCGTTAGAGAGACTTTTGACGGGGCAGGTATAACAGGCTCGAAACCGTGGGTCGTGGATATTTCTCGCAAAAAAAGTCTCGATGATTCTAGTTTTTCCTGCGGACGTTGGGGCATCTACCACGACATTGGATCGTTCTTCCAGGGCTTCCAAGGCCTCTTCCTGCCAGGGATCGAGTTCAAAGCGATCCGCTCGATGGGGGCTGCTCTCGTGAAGTTTCTTTGATTCTGCAAACCAGAGCTGAAGGCTTTGGCGAGTTTTTTCTAGGGCTTTGACGAGAGTGGCGTTGAGCTGCCGTGGATGCCCTTGTGAGTCATCGACTTGCTGCTCGCCCCTGAATCGGCCTCTAGCTGGGTGGCCACGATGCTCATGTCTGGCCTGGTGCGGGCGATTTGGGGAGGGGCTCTCGTGGGGAGGGCGACGGTCGACCCGCGGCTCGGTCTTCACTCGGCTTTTGACGGGAGCATGATGATTATGTCTAGCCGGGGGAGCCTGATCTTCTCTCTGTTTTCTTTTTTTTGCTTTCAATATTTATTTCCGGAGGTTTAGTCCCGAGTCTTCAATTTTTTTACGGATGAGATTTTCAACGGCAAGGGGACTTTGATCGGTGTTGATAATAAAATGAGCTCGTCGTTTTTTTTCTTCAGGGGGCATTTGTGCTGCAAGGACACGCTTCGCTGCTTGAGAAGAGACCTTATCTCTTCGCAGGGTTCTTGCCAACTGATTTTCATAACTGCAGTCTGTGAGCCAGAGCTCTTTAAAATCACGATCTCTTCCCGTCTCACAAAGGAGGGAGGCTTCGTAGAACCAGTACCTCGGACTTGAAATCAATTCAGACCGCCGTAACTTCTCTTCGAGTAGAGCTTGGATCGCTGGATGAAGGATCTGCTCGAGAGTCCGTCGCTTCTCTTCGTTTTTGAAGACGATAGAGCGGAGTTTTTTCCGATCGAGACTTTTATCCTGCGATAAAATGCCCGATCCAAACGTTTGGACAAGTTCTTTCAAGGCAGGTTTCGATGGTTCGACGACTTCTCTTGCCAAGTTGTCTGCATCAAAAACGATAAAGCCCAGCGAAGACAAAAATCGTGCAACACTCGACTTGCCTGTTGCAATACCGCCTGTCAGTCCAATACCCCAGTGTTTAATAAATTCTTTCATTTTTCTTCAAAAAACCTACAGTGCAGAACGTAATTTTCTTGATCTTAGGTTATATACCGGAAGTGCCAAGCACGGAGGAGTTTTTTATGCAGAGTGACCCAAAAGTTATTGAAGCCTTGAATGAAATCCTGATGGGCGAATTGACAGCCATCAATCAATATTTCTTACATTCCCGTATGTGTAAAAACTGGGGATACAATAAAATGGCCGCCACAGTTTATGCGCAGTCTATAGACGAGATGAAACATGCGAGCGAGGTTACGGACAGGATTTTATTCCTGGATGGTATCCCAAACATGCAGAAACTCGGTAAACTCAATGTTGGTGAAAACATCAAGGAACAACTTGAATCAGATTTGCAGCTTGAGCTCCACGCTCTGACAGTGCTGCGTACTGGTATCGACAGCTGCTACAAAGCTTCAGATCATGTGTCCCGCGAGTTGATGGAAAGAATCCTGAAGGATGAAGAAGAGCACGCAGATTGGCTTAAGTCTCAGCTCCAAATCCTCAAAGATATCGGGATCCAAAATTTCCTAGCTCGCCAGATCGACTGAAGCATGACGTATGCGATCTAGACCGATGTAGACAAGAAACCATCTCTTTGAAGGAGTGGGCAGTATGCATTCAAAGCCTTACGTTCTTGTGACCGGAGCTTGTGGGTATATTGGTAGCCAGATGGTCTTGAACCTGCTTGACGCGGGTTATGCTGTTATTGCGC
This sequence comes from Oligoflexales bacterium, assembly GCA_017985985.1. Taxonomy (GTDB): domain Bacteria; phylum Bdellovibrionota_B; class Oligoflexia; order Oligoflexales; family Bog-1112; genus JAGNWK01. The sequence goes on along the minus strand of JAGNWK010000003.1, from coordinate 40,286 downwards.
TTGATAATCTATCGACTGGGTTTCGAGAGTCCCTCCTCGGGCGAGGGGAAATTTTCATAGAGGGTGATGTTGGCGACGGAGCTTTGCTTCGTTCCCTCTTTGCTAAGTACCCCGTGACAGCTGTATTGCATTTCGCTGCTTCTGTTTCGGTGGAGGAGTCGGTTCAATCGCCGCTTGTTTACTATCACAACAACACAGCTCAGTTCATTCAGCTCCTAAGAGCTGTGACGGACGCTAAAATTCCGAATTTTATCTTCTCCTCGACAGCGATGGTCTATGCTTCGAATGCCGTTGGTGCAAGATTTGAGGAAACGGACCCGACTCGACCTGAAAATCCCTATGGACAGTCTAAGTTGATCGACGAGACCATTCTAAGAGATACCGCTGCAGCCTGTGGCCCTGGTTTTCGTTATGTCATCCTGCGCTATTTCAATGTGGCAGGGGCAGAGGATAAGGGGATCCTGGGTCAGCGAGCTCGTCGAGCTACGCATCTGATCAAAGTTGCCTGTGAATTTGTGGTTGGTAAACGAAAGTCTCTGCAGATTTATGGAGAGGATTACCCCACTCAAGATGGGACCTGTGTTCGGGACTATGTCCATGTGCAAGACTTGGCGGAGGCTCATCTCGCTGCTCTAAACTACCTACAAGCAGGCTCCCCCAGTGTCACTCTCAACTGCGGTTATGGCCGTGGCTATTCCGTAAAAGAAGTCCTCGATACGTTTTCTCAAGTTTTGGGCTACAAACTTCCAGTGACCTTGGCCGAGAGAAGGCCGGGGGATGCGATCAGTCTGATCGCCAACCCGACACAGATTTTCAAAACATTGGATTGGAAGCCAAGCCGGGATGACCTTACAGTCATTATCAAGACCGCACTGGACTGGGAGCGATCGCTTCAATCCCATCTTCCAACGAAGAGCTAGGAATCTGAAGGCGGATCTTTCTGGGGTAGGAGCCTTCGCGAAGTAGTTTTTCCAAGCTTGTGAGGCAAGATCCGCAGCCTGTTCCTATGGGGCTGTACCTTTGAACTTCTTCTAGTTTGCTAATCTTTTTATCAGAGACCAGTTCTTTGATCTGTCTTTCTGTGATGGCTTTGCACAAACAGATATACATGAACTCTCCCCTCTTTTTCTTTCTAAAAAGGACGTGTTTTTTTTTCCTAAAAGAGGGCGTTCCCCCCTCTCTAGGATTATCTCCCTATGTACTGATATTGAGAATTGAAATCATTGTGCATGATTCTTAGAATTTTGCAGCAGCCCCCAGGGCGATTCCGCGAGAGTCTATATTTTGGGTATCGATGAATGGGGAAAGCGACCACTCAACTTGGGGAATGAAACGAGAGTTGGCTGGTGTCTCATAACGGACGGTCTTCCAGTAAAGATCTTTTCCTCGCATTTCGATGCTAGGTTCTCGGGCTATATGAGGTCCTGAGCTGTCGTCGTTGTAGAGGGCCTCTAAGGAACTGGCGATCCACAAGCCTAGGAAGAGCCCGAGTCCATAATAGCCATTCGTTCTGGCCGTAGAGATCTTGACATTCTGACTGGCGTAATAGCTAGTTGTCTCATCAAAATAGCCTTGCTGTTGATCTTCAGGCAGGCTCTCCAGTGTCGACTGACGTTGAGCCAAGACTTTGTTTGCACTCTCTGTCATGCTATCGGCTTCTGTATATCGAGTATAAAAGAGGCCGAGTCCTGCTATTTGGCCGACTAGAAAGCCAGCCCCCAGCAGAGTTTTTCCTTGGGAAAACTGACCTGCTCCGAAGGGTAAAAAGGAAAGGAGGGGGTTTGGTTTTCCGCTGTTGATCGGGTATGGACTGGTTTGAGCTGTTTTTCTTTTCTTCCCTTTTTTGCGAACTGCTTTTGCAGGGGGCTCTACTTTTGCCTCTTCGGGTTTTATTTCTGAGACGGGGACCTCGGGGGTGCTGCTTGGAGGAGGAGGAGGGGTGGGGACTTTATCCTCTGCCGAACCCCTTTTCTTTAAGTTAAACTGAACTTTTGCTAATTTTCCTTGTTCTAAATTCACAGGGCGCTTCAAGGTGCTGTACTCTGGGGCACTCACTTCGACTTCATGAATCCCTGGTTCGAGCTCAAGTTCTTGCCATAAGGACCACAGGAGCTGACTGTCGATGACAACTTTCGCATCCTGTACATTCGAGGAGATAAGCAGTCTGGCTTTTTTCTGTGCAGGAATCGGATCCACAGCCGCAGGTACACTCTCTCTAACGGTTGGGCTTTTGGGAGCGGGAGCTTCGTGAGGAGCCTCGACAGCTTTGAAGAACTCGAGAACAGATTCATCGAGGACTTCGGAGGGTTCGATTTGGATTTCCTTTTGTAGCTTCTTCGCATCTTTGAAGCTGTCCTCAGCTTCCTGTCTTTTACCCAGCATGTACTGACTGATCCCAAGCATTTTATAAGTTCTAGCTTTTTCAAAATTGGAACCGCTGTTTTCTAAGCTTGCTTTGAAGGAGGCCTCAGCTCCTACAAAATCCCCCTGGACATATTTATTGTAAGCCTCACCGTAGGTTTCAGCGTGGACTGTTAAAGAAGAAAAAAACGTGAGAAGGAGAAGCAGAATAGTCAGAGAAGTTGAACGGAGTGAGAGTAGAGTCTTTCGGCGAAGCCGAATTATAGCTCTTTGTTCCTGATGATGTATTCTTTTGCGAACTGGCATCACGACTCTGCTGTCTATCAGGTAAATCTGGTTTTAAAAAAGACACTGTACAAGCAGCTTATCGGCGTAGTTGTCTCTTTGTTTACCTTTTCTTGCTTAAAGTAGGTCTAGGTTTTAAGATGGAGCAAGATCAATAAGGAAAAGCAAATGTTTATAAAAAAAACAAAAAAAATGCGGTCTTTTCTGTCTTTTTTCAGCCTCTTTCCTCTGCTCTTTTGTGTTTCGTGCACAGAGGCTGAGGCTGAGAAGAAAACTTCTCTCGAGGCCTCTAACAGCAAGATGGAGGAGTGGCAGAAAAAGCAGGTCGTTGGAGCTGAGACGTCTTCCCCTGCTCTGGCTGCGGTGGAACCCTCTGGTTCAGCAGGGATTCATCCCGGCAAAGCAGAGACTAGGCAGGAGGTGAGTGGCAGGACTCTGAGGATTATTGGTCAGGTTAATGCAGAGGAAAAATCTCAAATCGCCTTCCGCGCTGCCGGGTTTATCTCAGAAGTTCTCGTTAAGGCAGGAGCATTCGTGAAGAAAGGGGAGAAACTTGCCCTTCTCGAAAATCGGGATGCTAATCTCCGTTTAAATTTAGCCAAGACGAAGCTTGCGATTGCAGAGGTGTCTCTGGACAATGCGAAGAAGGACTTTGAGCGAGAACGTGGGTTGCAGAAGGAGAATGTGATCTCACAAACGGCCCTCGATCGGATGCAGTTTAGCTATGATCAGGCAAAACTTGCCTTGCAGATGGCAAAATTAGATCAGGAGAACGCGGTTAATGGTGTTCGTGATACAGAACTCTTGGCTCCCTATGACTGCATCGTGGGTTCTGAGCTTAAACATACAGCAGAGTATGTCACGGCCGGTCAGGGTATCTTTGAAATCTTTCGAGATTCGTCCCCAGATTTAAAATTTCTCGTGCCCGAGCGTATGATGGGTCATCTCAATGTAGGGGATTCTATCTCTGTTCTTATCCCAGCAGTCAGCTTCAAAGGGTCTGCTCGAATTGCAAGAATTGTTCATGTTGTACAAGACAAAACGAGGACCTTTGAAGTGATTGCTAAAGTGCAGGGCAACGAGTTCAAAGCTCCAGCGGGAGTTTATGCAGAGGCTGTTCTTACAGAGTGATGGATGTACGCAGTTTACGGCAGGGACAAGGCAAGGAAGAGGGATTGGGAGAAAACAGCGCAGCTGCTTTCTCCCAACAACAAAGAAGGGTAAAACTTTATGATTCTTTCTGATGTTTCAATCAGAAGACCAGTTTTTGCGACTATGCTTAATCTGGTACTCATTGTTTTTGGTTTGTTTGCTCTACCGACTCTGCCGATAGATCAATATCCAAACGTAGACTTCCCCATTGTGACAGCGACCGTCGTTTATCCTGGTGCTGATCCAGAGTCAGTGGAGCAGAGGATTCTTGATCCTCTTGAGGATGCACTTGGGGGGCTTGCTGGTCTTGATGCGATTAACTCGACGGCTTATCCCAGCGTAGCGCAGCTTGTTATTCAATTTAAACTCGAAAGAAACGGAGATGAAGCCCTCAAAGATGTGAGGGACAAAATATTTGGTGTGCTTGGTCAACTTCCCGTCGAAGCGCAAACCCCGATCGTCAAAAAATTTGATATCGGCAGTGCCCCTGTTGTCAGTTTGTCTATATCTGGGGATGAGCATACAAATTATGGTGATCTTTCTCGGATGGTGAAAGATGTTGTCAAACCCGCTCTGGAACGTGCTAAGGGAGCAGCCTCCGTCGTCGTCTCAGGTCTAAGGGAGAAGGAAGTTCATGTTCTCCTCAACCGAGAACGTCTAGCCTCTTTCAATTTATCTCCGGCTGATATCATCAATTCTCTGAAAATGCAGAATCAAGATTTTCCTGCTGGAAAAATCGAAAACGCGGAGCAGAGGTGGAATCTTAGGGTAAAGTCTCGTGCTAGCAGTGCAGATGACATCGCTGCTTTACCTGTTCTCAAATCAAATACCTCATCCCTCAGCATGAACGATATTGCCGATGTCCGACAAACGTTAGCTGATGAAGAATCAGCTGCCTTTATCGATCAAAAACCGACGATGTTACTTCAGGTCCTCAAGCAGTCTGGAGCGAATACGCCGACGGTTGCAAAAGAAGTTCGAGAAAGAGTCGCTGAGTTGAAAGACCAGTTGCCGAAAGGTGTCTCTCTCAGCATCGTTGCCGATGATTCTATCTATATCACCGGTTCGATCGATTCGGTGAAATTAGATCTTATCTTGGGTTCTTTGCTGGCAACCTTGATTGTCTTGCTGTTTCTGCGCAATAGTCGGGTGACGTTTATCAGTGCGCTCTCTCTGCCAACTTCTGTGATCTCGACTTTCGCCTTTATGAAGGTCATCGGTTTTACTCTGAATATGATGAGCACCCTCGCTTTGTCTTTGGCGATTGGGATTCTCATAGATGACGCGATTATTGTGATTGAGAACATTACCCGGCATATGGAGAAGGGTAAGGGTGCTTGGCAGGCAGCACAGGATGCGACCAGTGAAATTGGTCTGGCTGTTTTTGCTACGACTCTGACGATCTGTGCTGTGTTTGTTCCCGTTGCTTTTATGGAAGGGATGGTCGGTCGATTCTTTTTCCAATTTGGTTTAACGGTCGCCTTTGCCGTGTCTGTTTCGTTATTTGTCGCCTTCACGTTGACCCCGATGTTAGCTTCCCGTTTATTGAGGAGCGAAGATGCTCACCATCAAGCTCATCGAGAAGTCTCTAAGAATCCAATTTCTGCGCTCTTCCAACGCCTAGGCTCCGTTATCGAAAGTGCTCTGCTCAGCCTTGATCATGGTTATAGGTCTGTTCTCGCCTGGTGCTTGAACCATCGAGTGATAACCCTTGCTGGTGGCTTTGGCGCCTTTGTTGTGAGCGTTTTTATGCTCAAGCATGTTCCAGTTTCGATGTTTCCTAAAGAAGATCGAAGCCGCTTTGCTATTGAGTACACTTTGCCAGAGGGCTCTTCTCTGGATAAGACTAAGAAAAAGACGCTTGAACTGTCAGATCTTTTGAAAGGTTACCCCGGGGTGGAGTTCATCATCTCCAGTATAGGATCCGGAGTTGGGAACAAGGTGAATACGGCGCGATTAGAACTCATCCTTGCCGATCAGCACCATAGAAACTACACCCAACAGGAACTGATGCAGAGAATTCGAGAGGAAGTAACCCCGAAGGCTACACTTGATGGTTCGGAGCTTTCTGTTGTCGATGCCCAAGGGGGAGGCGGAGGAAGGCAAGAACCTTTGCAATTTATTTTCAAATCCGATCACTGGGATGAGCTCACACGTTTCAGTACCGAAATCTCTAACTTTATCAAGACAGAAGTCCCCGATGCTGTCGACGTGATCAATAGCATTCCGAAGGCTCAGAAAGAGTTTAGGGTGATCGTCGATACCCGAAGAAGTGCGGATCTTGGTATTTCACCGGCTCAGGTCGGTATGGCTCTCAGGACTTTGTATGAGGGTGAGAAAGTCGGAGAGATTGAGGAGAAGGATGGTCCTCGCTATGATGTGAGGGTCCGTATAGAAGATGGCGCTCGACTGAATGCCGAAGCTCTGTCCGGTATTCTTCTTACCAGTTCCCGTGGTGAACAGTTGACTCTGGGGTCAGTTGCAGAAGTTCAAGAGGCTCTCGCTCCATCTGCGATCGAACGCCGAGATGGACAACGACAGGTTCTTGTTCTCTCCAGCTTTAAAGGAGGAGATTTAAACGGTGCGATGAGGAAGATAGAGGCCCACATCAAGGCCAATATTCCAGCTCAAGTGAGTTATGCTCTCTCTGGACAGACCAAAATTTTGAGTGAGACGGTCGCTGCTATGATCAGAACCATGCTTTTGGCTGTTCTGCTCGTCTTCATGATTCTCTGTGCTCAATATGAGAGCTTCTTGGCGCCAATGGTGATCATGGCGGCTCTTCCCCTGTCTTTTACAGGTGCTTTTGGTGCTCTTCTCCTCACAAAGCAAACCTTATCGATTTATGGGATGATCGGTCTCATTCTTCTCATGGGGCTGGTCACGAAGAATGGGATTTTGCTTATCGATTTTACGTTGCAGAGAATTCGTGAGGGCTTGTCGGTGGATAAGGCTTTGCTCGAAGCAGGTCCCATTCGACTCAGGCCCATTTTGATGACCACATTTGCTGCTGGGGGAGGGATGATCCCCGTAGCTATCGGGCATGGTGTCGGTGGTGAAGCAAGGTCTCCACTGGGGGTTGGCGTCATTGGGGGGCTTCTGGTTTCTACTCTTTTAACACTAGTTGTTGTGCCTTGTCTCTACAGTGTCGTCATGCAAGGTCAGGCTTGGCTGATCGGAAAAGTCCGGGGCGTAAAGGCTTACCGTTCGGAGCTCGAAGAAGCGAGATCTTAGTTGTAAGGAGGCAGGGGAAACTTCGAAGATGGTTTCCCCAGAAATAATATCCCTCAAACAGTTTAGGTGAAATCGCTTACTTGTCTGTTTTTTTCTAGCTCGAGACCCATTCGACTTCGTCCCCCTGCGGTGGACTTCGCTCAGGGTGACCAGGGCCTTAAGGGAGAGGCTCCTCTTTATCAGTTAAAGTCCGTCAACAGTTTAGGTGAAATCGCTTACTTGTCTGTACTTTTCTAGCTCGAGACCCATGCGCCGGAGGGGTAGATGGTTTCGCCAGAAAATGGAGAGGATTCCCCCTAGAAATAATATCCCTTCCAAAAAAATGAAGCTAAGATCGAGCTTTGGGAGGGCAGTGCCTGCTCCTCCACAAGGACCCCTCTCCGTTTGAGTGCTCCATGACTTTAATCCATCTTATCGAAATTCAGGCTGAAAAATATCCCCTTAAAAGAGCCCTTATAGCTCCCGTTGGAAGGGACTCCCGTCAGCGCAGAAGCTATGCGCATCTTACTTTCTGTCAATTGCTAGAGAGAACGGAGGCCCTAGGCTCTCGGCTAGAGGCCTTGGGGGTGAAACAGGGCATGAAGGCGCTTGTCTTTCTACGCCCTAGCCTCGATTGGCCCGCCATTATTCTAGCTCTGATGAGACTTGGCGTTATCCCAGTCTTTATCGACCCTGGAATGGGTTTTAAAAACCTTTTCTCAGCTATATCGAAGATGGCCCCCGAGTTGGTGATTTGCGAACCTGTTGTTCGCTGGGCTCGATTTTGTGTGCCTTGGGTTTTTAAAAGTGTGAAGGTCTGGGTGACGAGCTCGGATACCGGGTTTTGGAGTTCGCAGAGAGATGGAGATGTACAGACGAAACAGACTGCTTTAGAGCTGAAAGCTGGGGATGAAGCAGCCATTATGTTCACCTCAGGGGGGACAGGCGCGCCTAAAGGAGTTTTGTACACACACGGGATGTTCACGACTCAGGCAGAGCTCGTACGTGATATGTTCGCTCTGGATGAGAAGACGATAGACATGTCGGCTTTTCCCCTTTTTAGCCTTTATACGATGGCCTTTGGGGGGACAAGTATTTTGCCTGACATGGATATAAGGCGACCTGCCGCTGCAGCTCCTAGTCGTTTGTATGAACAGATTGTCGACCAGGGCATTTCCATGATCTCTGGTTCACCCGCTGTTTGGCGCAGACTGGCTTCTTACTGTACCGAAAAGAAGATCACACTCCCATCTTTGACGAAGGTGCTCCTATTCGGAGCTCCTGTGTCTTTGGATTTGCATCGCCTGTTCCAGCCTCTGATTCCAAATGGGGACACCTATACGCCTTATGGTGCGACAGAGTGTCTCCCCGTCTCTTGTATTTCTGGTCGAGATATCTTGGGAAGATACTCTCAAAAAATGGAGAGAGGTGAAGGGACACCTCTTGGAGCGCCTTTCCCTAGGACAGAGATCAGCATTGAGTCTCTTTCTCTTTCTAAAGAGGGCGTTCCCCCCTCTTTAGAAATCTCCCCCCTGTCTTCTTTGCCTTCTTTTTCTGTCGGAGAGATCGTTGTGAAAGGGGCTCAGGCTAGCCCCCGTTATCAGCAGGAGGAGAAAGCCACTCAGGCTGCTAAAATCTATGAGAAGGATTTCTTTTGGCATCGCATGGGAGATCTTGGTTATCTCGATGAGGAAGGCGTTTTGTGGTTTTGTGGCAGAAAAGTCCACCGAGTGGAGACCCATCTCGGTCCTTTAGATTCGATCCCATGTGAGTCTATTTTTAATCAACATCCTGATGTAGCTCGCTCAGCCTTGATCGGCTTGACGCTTCCGCATACGGATAAACGTGAGCCATGCATAGTGATTGAAAGAAAAGATCGGCGCACAGAACTTTCAAAACAAGAAAGACTTCACTTTAAACAGGACTTGCTCAGTCTCGCTCAAAAAGTGGATAGAACAAAGGACTTAAAAACATTCTTCCTCCATCCGGCCTTCCCCGTCGACCTCCGACACAATATCAAAATAGATAGACTTGCCCTTGCCCGATATTTTGAAGCGAAACGAGACTCTCATTTGGGGTGATGGAGGGAATCAGTCTAAGTTCGATCAGTACAGTATTGGTGCGAGACCCATTCGACTTCGTCCCCCTTCGGTGGACTTCGCTCAGGGTGACGGGGGTTGTGTGCTTTTCGTTTTCGGTGGACTTGCCCAGGGTGACGGTCTCGGAGTAGGGCAGTAGGCTGTGAGAGGAAGAGGACAGCAGGGCGGAGGGTTCCCATCCGGGTTGAGTTCGCGTTGAGGATTTGCTTTGGTTTGGTCCTAACTTCGCGAACGAAAGAGGATGGGAGGTGCTGACCGTAGCGCCGGCCTCTTCCTCTCACAATCTACTGCTTCTGAACGATTATGCAGTCTCCGAAATTGGAGATCACCTGACCGCCTAACGGCCTCGTTCCTCGGCCTACGGCGTGGTGATGACCGATCTACATCGATCGACGATACTGCCCTCCCACACGGTAGAGAGATTCGGTGATCTCACCGAGAGAGCAGTGCCGGACGGTCCGCATAAGTTCAGCAAAGACATTGCCATTTTCAAGAACCGTCTGTTCCAGATCTCGCAGAGCTTTGTCTTTGCGATGAGATTGCTCCGTCTTGAAATGGTTTAATCGTTCGAGCTGCTGATTTTTGGCTTCGTAACTGCAACGAATGAGTTCGATTTCTTTGCGCTCCTGCTCTCCTTTATTAGGTAGAAATGTATTGACTCCGATCAGTGGGAGTTCCCCAGTGTGTTTGAGGTGTTCGTAGTACATACTTTCTTCTTGGATTTTACTTCTCTGATACTGTGTCTCCAGGGCTCCGAGAACACCACCTCTGGACGAGATCGCTTCGAACTCTTTCAAGACAGCTTCTTCAACGATGTCCGTTAAAGTGTCTATAAAGTAAGAACCTTGATTTACATTTTCACATTTGTTTGGGCCAAACTCGCGATTGATAATGAGCTGAATAGCCATGGCCCGTCGGACACTATGTTCTGTGGGTGTGGTGAGGGCCTCATCATAGGCATTGGTATGGAGAGAGTTGCAGTTGTCATAAAGGGCTAGTAGGGCTTGCAGGGTCGTACGGATGTCGTTGAAATCCATTTCCTGGGCATGCAGAGAACGCCCAGAAGTTTGAATGTGATATTTTAATTTCTGAGCTCGTTCATCCCCGCCATAGATATCTTTCATAGCAATAGCCCAGATCCGGCGAGCAACCCGACCTAGAACAGAGTATTCGGCATCAAGGCCATTTGAAAAAAAGAACGATAGGTTGGGTGCAAAGTCATTTATCTTCAAACCACGTCGGAGATAATATTCAACATAAGTAAAGCCATTAGCGAGGGTAAAGGCTAACTGTGTGATGGGATTAGCCCCAGCTTCGGCTATGTGATACCCAGAAATGGATACAGCATAATAATTTCGAACGGATTTCTTAACAAAATATTCCTGCATGTCCCCCATCATTTTAAGGGCGAATTCAATCGAGAAAATACAGGTGTTCTGTGCCTGGTCTTCTTTCAAGATGTCAGCTTGGACAGTGCCTCGGACTGTACTGAGCGTTTCGTCGAAAATCTTTTGATATTCTTCCGGTGAGGGTGCTCTTTGCATTTTATCTTGGAATCTACCCGTAGCCTGATCGATAGCCGCATTAAAAAACATAGCTAAAATAATCGGAGCTGGACCGTTGATCGTCATAGAGACGCTGGTGAGGGGAGAGCTGAGATCAAACCCTCGGTAGAGCAGCCTCATATCTTCAAGGTGAGCGATGGAGACCCCGGACTCTCCCACTTTTCCATAAATATCAGGCCTTTCGTGAGGTTCGGCTCCGTAGAGGGTGACGCTGTCAAAAGCCGTACTCAGACGTTTGGCTTTGTCATTTTTCGATAGATAGTGAAAGCGTTCATTCGTTTGCCTGGGACCACCTTCTCCCGCAAATTGCCGCTTTGGATCTTCCTCCTGACGTCTAAAAGGAAAGATACCTGCAGTGAAGGGGAAACTCCCAGGAAAATTTTCTAGGAGGAGGAATCGAGAGATGTCTGTCCAGCTGACGAGAGCTGGGGGTGTCACTTTGGGAAGTCTAAGACGGGAGAGGGTTTCAAACTGCGCATCGACACGGACTTCTTTTCCTCGGACATTGTAGGTAAACAGATCCGACTCATACCTTTTTTTTGTCTGCGGCCATTCCCGCAGCTCTTTGAGGAGAAGAGGTGGAATTTTCTGTTCAAATTTTTTCTTTTCCGCTAAAAGGGCGCCTTTTAGGGACGGGTTATCTATGAGTTCCGAACTTGTTTCGAGTGATTCTAGGCTTTTGATATGAGAGATATGTTCTTTTGTTTTTTGATGATAGTTTCTGACTGAATCAGCAATTTGGCTCAGATAATGCGTGCGTGTCGATGGAATGAGAGCTTCTCGATGAGAGGACACCACTGAGTAGGAGCGATTCTGGGAGATGTCAATTTTGAAGACGGGTGACTTTTCTGCTAATTTATGAGTGATCGCTCGGTAGAGAGCACTCGTTCCATCATCATTGAAGCGACTGGCGATGGTGCCAAAAACGGGGTAGTCATCGTCACTTTTGAGAGGCACACCCTTATAACGATTGCGTCTTAAAAGAGTTCTTACATCGCGAACAGAGTCGGGGCCCTGCTGGCGTTCGTATTTATTGACAGCTATGAAGTCAGCGAAATCGAGCATATCTATTTTTTCAAGCTGAGTTTGTGCCCCATATTCGGGTGTCATCACATAAAGGCTGAGATCAGAAAAAGCAGTGACACCACTGTCGGCTTGACCAATCCCGCTTGTCTCAATGACGATCAGATCAAAGTCTTGTGATTTTAAAAAGGTGATGGCATCACCACAGATCTTCGAAAGTTCGTTGCCTGAAGATTTATTGGCAAAACTTCGCAAAAATAATCTTGAGTTTGCGCAGGAATTGATGCGGATTCGATCTCCTAACAGGGCTCCGTTGGTTTTCTTCTTAGAAGGATCAACACAGATGACAGCAATTTTGAGAAGAGGAAAATCATACAGAAATCGCTGTAATAACTCATCGAGGAGAGAACTTTTTCCTGCCCCCCCTGTTCCTGTAAGGCCGAGAACGGGGATAGTTTTTTTTGTATCCGACTGTGATTGGGGAGGGTGACTTTTGTGAGGGGGGAGCAGTTCAGTCAGGGTGAGAGATCCGTTTTCTAGGAGAGTTAGGGCTCTTGCAAGATAAGAGACCGGACTGGGAGCTGGAACGCCCCAGTCTTGGTAAGTAAAGTCTGCATTGAATAGGATGTGTCCGATTATGCCGTCTAGCCCGAGTCTTTGCCCTTCTTCTGGGCTATAAATCTTAAAGATACCATGGCTCTCTAGTTCTTTAATCTCCTTGGGGGAGATGACTCCTCCTCCTCCTCCTACGATTTTAACTTGATGAGCACCTTCGGCATCCAGGAGTTCTCGTATGTAACGAAAATACTCCATGTGGCCCCCCTGATAACTCGATAGAGCAATCGCCTGAACATCCTCTTCTAAAGCAGCTTGCACGACATCTTGAGCGGAGCGATTGTGTCCAAGATGGATGACTTCAGCGCCTCGAGCCTGTAACAAGCGGCGCATGATGTTGATGCTGGCGTCATGTCCATCAAACAAAGAAGTGGCTGTGACAAAACGAATCTGGTGTTTGGGTCTGTATGTTCTGAGAAATTGTATGGAATCGTCTGTAAATGTTGAGATGTCAGAAGATGTAAGAGAGGCGTTTTTTGGGTCTTCATTCTTTGTTTGAAACATGATGTCTCCTTTTTCTTGAAAGTTGACGGAGTAAAACGAAGGGGGATCGTTTCAAAAACAGAGCTGATCCAGCTATAAAAACAAAGACCGTTATACCGGCGCTCAAACTGAGGGAGAGGAAGAGGCCGCTGTAAAGCCCCAGTGCGGACAGGATACTAGCTTCAAGCAGTCGAGTGCACACATTTTGGAGGACTACAGAAACAAAAAAGCTTGAAGCTAAAAAAAACAGGCAACGGAACACAAGAGGATAACGCCATGCGAGCTTCTCTTTTCTCAGCCCTACAAGCAAAAATAAGGCATTCATGCTGATCACCAGGGAGGCTGTCATGGCAAGGCCTTGGTGTCTAAAGCGATCGACGAGAAGGTAATTGGCTGTGGCATTCAGTCCTATGCTGAAGAGGCTTATCTTCATAGCGTACTTCGTACGTTCAATCGCATAGTAGAAAGAAGTTAAGACTTTCAAGAGTCCATAACCGATGAGAGAAAAGCTATAGCAGTACAAGGATTCAGCTGTGGCGAGTGATGAGGTGTAACTAAATTTACCGTATTGATAAATAATTTGAATGATAGCGAGCGAGTTGGCAAAGATAAAGGCCCAGCAGAAGGTCATCAGCCAGAGCATCAGTCCCAGGGCTTCCTCCAGCTTTTGGCTGAGGGCGTTCTTATTTTGAGAAAACTGCTTGGCAATGGCTACTTCTTTAGTAAGGGAGGGAAGCGCGACGGAACTCACAGCAACTGCAAATATGCCTATGGGTAGCTGCAGCAGTCGGAAACTGCAATTCAACCAGCTCACAGCTCCTTCTCCAAGAGATGTTGCAAAATTGGAATTCACGAGCACGTTGATTTGACCTGAACTTCCTGCGATCAACATGGGGCTCATCATAGCTAGCATGCGCCGCAAGTCTGAAGATTTCAGAACGGACAATAGGCTTTGAGGAGGACTGTCGACTAAAGCCGCTTGTCTGATCGTCTTAGGGATCGTGATATACTGCGTCCAAGCGTAGGCTACACCACCGAACAATACTCCGAGGGCCAGTCCTGAGATTGTCCTCTCAGCTATCAGGGATTCCCACCAATCAGGAGCTAGGCTCATCAGAGATGAAAAGTAGAGGGCTCCTAGAATATATCCCATATTTTGTGTGACAGGAGACACGGCACTAAGGAAGAATCGACCTTCTCTGTGGAGAACTCCTGAAAAAATAGAGGCCACGGTCATGAGGCCTATGAAGGGGAAGAGGATTTTTGTCAGTCCAATGGTGTTATGAATGAAAAAAATCTGTTTTGTCTCAGAGCTATCCAAGAACATAGTAGTGAGTAGGACAAGCTGTTTTGAAAAAATAATCCCTAAGATACAAATAAAAAGCATCAGATAGGAAAAAAATTTCAGGCTGTCTTTGAAAAAGCGAAGAGCTCTCGCTTTGTCATTTTCCCAGAGTTCAGCATATATTTTTGTAAAAGATGAACCTAGGGCGCCCTCTGCTAGTAAATCTCTCAGCAGGTTGGGAATGCGATTGGCGATTAGGAAAGAGTCTAGCAGAGTTCCTGCTCCGAAGAGAGCCGCTGTGATGGATTCTCTGAGCAGGCCTGTCAAGCGACTGACAAGGGTTCCCAGTGAAAACCAAAAACTAGACTTGTAGATCTGCATGCTGTCCCCTCCTTGCTACAGCTCTGAGGGTTATTCTTGGATATAAGTGATCTTAGCTTTGGCTCGTGCTGTTTTTATCCAATTGATCAGCTGAGCTTCAATTTCGACAGCTAGGAGTTCATTTTCAAGCTCTTTTGCTTTAGATTGATAATCTTGACTACCTGTGAACTTTTTATTTTCAAGAAAAAAGAGAAAAAATCCAGAGCTTGTCTCTACTGGTCGAGAAAATTCTCCAATCTGGAGCTTCTCAAGTTCTTGGCGAATGTCTGGAGAAAAATCTTTGAGTCGGTACGCATGAGCCTCTACCCCCTGTCGTGCATCAGATCGATCAGAGTAGATTTTTTCGACTTCTAAAAAGGGGACGCCACTCTGTAGAGTTTGATAAACTTCCTGCGCCATTTTTCTTTTCTCTGCTGTAAAAGGACTGTCACTTTTGGTGTCTGCAGAAATGAAAATTTGACGGATAGAAAGTTCAACAGCGTCGACTGTCGAACCCTGCTTCTTAAGATAATAGTGCTCTACATCTTTTTTAGTAATTTTAATGAGAGGGCGGATAGCTCTCCCTTTAAACTTGAATAAGATCATATGTTCACGGATATCTTTTTTGTAATCCTCGTACGTTTTATTTTGCTGAGCGAGGAAGTCGATGAGCCAGGGCTTTGTCTGTCCATTGTCCTTCATCATCTCTTGAATTTGCTTTTCAACCTGATCATCTTCAACCTCGATGTCAAATCGTTTGGCTTCGTCTAAGATAAGCTGAACATTGATGGAGTCATTTAAAGCTCGATCGAAGGGGCTGTCTTTGGGAGAAGAAGGAAAATCAGATATCTTTACGAGAAGTCCTGTACTGATTTTTTCTGTGATATCGGATTGTAGGATTGGTTTGTTGTTAATAATAGCGACTATGCGGTCGAGCAGTTGGGGTGCAGCGACAGAGGTGAATGTGCTTGTGAGTGTTAGCCATGTCATTATGGATACGAAGGAAATATTCCGGATTCTCATACGATGATCGTCCCTACATTTGTATTTTTATAACTCGCAGAGCTTTGTCGATTAAATTTTCATACTGCTTTTCTCGAACTCGTTTGCTCAGAGTTTTTTCAATTCTCGGAGCAGCCTCTAGAAAGCTCATGTGCCCACTCGGAATCTGTCTAACGAGCATGATGATATGGTAGCCAAAATCAGACTTGATGACTGGACTGATGTCTCCGACTTGCATCGAAAAAGCAACGTCGAAGAACGCAGGCATCACACCCTTCGGGAAAGGACCTAAAACACCGCCGGTCTCAGCCTCGCCACCACTTGAATAGGTTCTCGCAAAATCTGAAAAATTTTGTTTCGTCAGCTTTGAGCGTATCCTCTTGGCCTCTTTTTCATCCTGCATAACGATATGATGAATTTTAACCATCTCTGGATGCTGATACTCATCAGGATGACTATCAAAGTACACTTTTTTTTCATTTTGCTCGATGGAAATTTTAGAGTCTATCTTTTCTTGGATATATTGCTCGACTAAGACGAGCTCGCAGAGTCTTTTTTGGAATCTTACAGCATAGCCTTCTTTATCAAGCAGCTCTTTAATGGAAGGTTCTTTTTTCTTCTCTTCCCAACTTTTCTCACATTTTCGGGTCCATATCGCCAGCTTAGGTTCGAATTCTCTGTCTTGTAGAATGTACTTGTGCAGGAGCTTTCTTTCTACGAGGCTGTCGAGCACTTTTTGTCTAAGCGGTTCAATTTTTTCGTGTGGCACTTTTCTCGAAACCAAATCGAGCAGAAGATCTGACTCTTTTTCAAATCCTGCCATGTAAAGATCATATTCAAAATTGATATCACTATCTCGAATCTCTTCATCCTGGATTCGAATGAGAAATTCTTCGGATGGAATGGGTTGCGAATTCTTTGCGTCTTTTGGATGCTCTTCAAGCTGACTTTGGAGGCTTTCTCGAAGACTCAAATTTTCTAGGCTAGCACGGGTAGGGTTTTTTTTCATTTTCCATAAAAGAAGGCCTGTGGCAAAAGCTAAGCAGAAAGATAAAAAAATTCTGATCAATTTCTTAAAGTTCATAAATAATCCTAAATGTCTGTGAGAAATCTGCTGAGAAGTGCAGATATTTTATCTAAAAAATCATTTGACGAACTCTCAGCAAGTGGATCGCTTGGGAAAAAAAGTTGCAATTGAGACTTGTTTTTCGACCAGAGGCAGTTTTTGGAATTTTGAAGTGCTATCTTTTCCATCGAAGAGCTTTCATTGGACTTTAGGGCGATGAATTTTATTTCAAATCTGTTGTTTTTAGTGTCTGTCCGAATGAGCGATCTGGCTTTTATCGAGAGTAGCTGTAGTCTTAAGATGGCTGTTTTTATCAGGTTGATAAAAGTTTGGGGAATTTTGCCGAATCGATCCTGAATCGATTCTTGCAAGGTCCAAATCTCCTCAGCTTGGCTTGCCGAAAAGAGCTCTCTATAAATTTGAATCCGTTCTCTTTCATTGGGGATAAAGGAGCTGGGTGCGAAGGCAGGGATTCCTATCTTAATTTCAGGATTATAGATTTTTTCTTGGCCATCACTGTTGGACTGCTGAATGGCTTCTTCCAGCATCTCAACATACATGTCAAGCCCTACGCTTGTGACGTGACCGGATTGCTCTCTTCCGAGGAGATTGCCTACACCTCGAGCCCCCATATCATAGTGAGCAATATGAAATCCAGCGCCCAATTCCTGATGGAGATCAAGAATCTCAAGCCTTTTCAGGGAGTCTTCGTTTATAGATTTTTCCTTATCAAATAGAAAATAGGCATGCCCCTGGGTAGATGATCGACCAACGCGTCCGCGGAGCTGATGAAGCTGTGAAATACCATATTTATCGGCATGATTGACAATGAGCGTGTTGACGTTGGGCATGTCGATGCCAGATTCAATGATCGTTGTACACACCAGAATTTGAAATTTTTGTTCTAAAAAATCTATGATGAGCGGTTCGAGTTTTTCTTCAGCCATTTGACCATGAGCTGATCTTATTTTGGCATGAGGAAGCAGTTTTTTTAAACTCGAAGAGATTTGATCGAGGTCTTCAATTTTATTATGGACAAAAAAGACTTGTCCACCCCGTCTCAACTCGGATTCGAGAGCGGTCTTGATCAGAGCCTGGTCATAATGGGCTATGACAGTTTTGACAGGAAGTCTATTCTCAGGAGGAGATGTCAGAGCTGACACGTCTTTTAATCCCAAAATAGACATGTGTAATGTTCTGGGAATGGGTGTCGCCGACAAAGAAAGAACATCGACATTCGATTTTAATTTTTTTAATCGTTCTTTGTGGGAAACGCCAAATTTTTGTTCTTCATCGATGACAAGAAGGCCTAGATTTTTGGGTTTGATGTCGCTTGATAGCAGACGATGTGTCCCGATGATAAGATCGAGAGAGCCATTCCCCAGAGATTCAAGTATCGATTCTTTTTCTTTTTTACCGACGAGCCGACTCAGATGAGAAAGTCTCACTCCAAATTTTTCAAGTCGGAATCTAAAGTTTTCATAATGTTGATAGCAAAGAATGGTTGTGGGGACGAGGAATAGAACTTGAAAGCCATCGAGGATAGCACGCATACAGGCTCGAAGAGCTAGCTCAGTCTTTCCAAAACCAACATCACCGATGATTAGACGGTCCATGATGTGAAAACCACTCATATCGGCTTCGATTTCATTCATAGATCGAATCTGATCCTGAGTCTCTTGATAGGGGAAGTCGTCGATAAAATCTTGGTACATTTGAGAAGGAGAACTATAACGGTAAGCTTTGGACATTTTTCGAGAAGCTTGAATTTGGATCAGTTCTTCAGAAAAATCTTTGAT
This sequence comes from Oligoflexales bacterium, assembly GCA_017985985.1. Classification (GTDB taxonomy): domain Bacteria; phylum Bdellovibrionota_B; class Oligoflexia; order Oligoflexales; family Bog-1112; genus JAGNWK01. Next base: position 21,978 of record JAGNWK010000003.1, on the reverse strand, counting down.
GCTTTGGAATATTTTCTCTTTCTTAACGCGGAACGTCTGGCCCCCTAGCTTGTCGAGAGGGGCTTCCGTATTTGACCCAGCATCACCATATTTTTTTAAATCCGTAATTTTATAAATAGGGAGATACAGTTTATCTGCATCGCGGTAGGAGACGAGGATAAATTCCTCCAAACTGCCGTCGATAGTGAGCTGTGATATCCCATGATAACGCCCCACCCCGTGATGGGTATGAACGACAAAATCATGGTGATTTAAGTCAAATGTGGGAGCGATAGCTTTTTTGAGTCGTTTATGGGAAGATTCTTGTTGGATTTTTTTTCTACCCAAAAGAAAGGAATCCGGCAAGATCAATACATCACTCAGTTCATCCCAGTGCGTCCTGTCGATCGAGCCATAAGCCATCTGAAGAGATCGACTCAGTCGCGTATTCTGGAACATGTGGGGAAAGGGATTGTCTTTTTGGGACTCGTGATCAGGAGAAGCTAGCCCAAGCATCTGGGCTAAAATTTTCATTTTTTCGATCTGGTCGCTCAGAATGACGCATTGTCCACCTCGGGAGAGATACTCATGGAGTTTCTCAGTAGCGATCATAAAGGGCTTTTTATCGGCTGTGGTATTGTCAAATTCTGCCGGTGCTTGGGCTGTCCACCTCCACAGAGATTCGGTCTCAGACTCAGAGTTGGCAACAGGATTGCCTAATTCATATTTTAAAAATGGATTTAAATTTTGGACAAGTTCAAGATCATTTAAAAAATGATCTTGAAAAGGGAGGCAAGGGTGTTGAGCTTCTAAATCTTTTTCATAGTGGAACTCGCAGTCTTTTTTAAAAGAATCAAATAGTTCCAAGCATTTTTGAAAAAGAGAGGGAGAAAAAAACAGAGAGTTTTCATGGGTAACGAAGTCAAAAATACAGGATTTTTCTCCTCGTAGCATCGGATGAAAAGCATCGATTCGTGATGAATTTTCGGAATGTTCTAGAGCATTTAAGATGCCAGATATATCTTCCTTCTTCGCATTTTTATCGAGTAGATATTCATATATTTTCTGGGAGGAATCCTTTCTCTGAGTTGGCGACAGATAAAATTCAGAGCAGGGGTAGATTGTTATCGATTCGATAGATTCTTCTGATCGCTGAGAATCCTTTGAGAAGAAGCGGAGAGAGATGATTTCATCGGCAAAAAATTCAATGCGAATAGGGTTCTTTTCGTTGATGGGAAAAATATCAAGAATCCCACCTCGTAAGAGATATTGACCCTTCTCTTCAACTTGTAGAACTTCTTTATAGCCAATCCATTGGAGTCTGTCTTTAAACTGATCCATATCATAGGATTGCCCGACGACGACTTCGAGTTTGTTGTCGACAAGAACATGGGGGGGAAGTGTTCTTTGGGCTAGTGCTGGTAAGGTCGTCAAAACGATCGAGCAGCTATCCTGATCGAGCAAGGACTGGAAGGTGAACATCCGCCTTCTTTGTTGCTCGAGATGGCTCAGGTACTTCTCACTTCCCCAGGTAGAGTAGGAGGGGAGCGAGCAGAGTTGGATTTTAAGTGGCCATGAATTTTTTAAAAAAATTTCGATTTTTTGCTGCCAAATAAAAATTTCTTTGGGGTGAGGAAGAATGATAAAGACTTTCTTGAACTTCCTGTTCGGTACAAAATTCTTCTGATTTTCTTGGATGTGAAGAAGGCCAAAAATTTGCATGATCAAAAGAAACTCATGGCCACCCAGGAGGTGGATCCAGTTTTGGAAAGAAGAGGATGCGTCTTTCCTAGGCACGAGGACCTGTTTCATAGAGGCTTCAAGGAGATCTTCTATGTTTTTAAAATTTTTTTGCATACCAGGTCCATCTGAGATTTCAATTGGTCGGGTCTGTTCCATGATATATCATGATGGGATGAGCGCCCCCGACCTTCTTTATATTGCCATAGGTTTTGTAGCCGCCTTGATGGGAACTCTCGTCGGTGCTGGTGGTGGATTTATCCTCATTCCCTTGCTCCTCTCCCTTTTCCCAGAAAAATCAGCCTTGCAGATTACCGCTATATCGATAGCCGTGGTTTTTTGCAATTCCTTCTCAGGGAGTCTTGTCTACGGCCTGACGAAGAAAATTTCTTATAAGCGCTCGGGTCTCTTAGCTGTGGCGGCTTTTCCGGGATCCCTCCTTGGCGTCTTCTGCATAGATCTCATTTCTCGTCTTTGGTTTGAAAGGGTTTTTGGATTATGGCTTTTTTTTCTGGCTGGCATTCTGGCTTGGAAAGTTTTTTTTACAAAGAATTCCATTAAAACCGAGCTGACAGATAGGGATACTCATCGGGCTTTTGTTCTGATGATGGGGGCCAGCTGCTTTGTTGGATTTATCTCCAGTCTTCTCGGCATAGGAGGGGGTATTATCTTTGTTCCTGCTATGATGCTCATTCTGCGTTATCCGATTCATCGAGCTACGGCAAACTCTCAGTTCGTCCTAGCTTGCACAAGTTTCGTGACTTTCTTAACGCATCTTTGGGCTGGGTCTTATCAGGGGCAGACCGGACTTTTGATCTACCTGGCCGTGGGAGCTCTAGGGGGAGGACAGATGGGGGCAAAGGTTTCGAAGTACTTTAGTCCCGCGGCTCTCGTTCTTGCTTTTATCTCCCTTCTTATTTTTGTAGGCTTGAGAGTGATCATACGGACTTTTCTGTTGTACTAGCCCCGATTAAGCTTTAACACTAGCCTGACTCTTGTAGAACGCATTGACTGCTGTTACGCATGAGATCACCTGACCGCCTTCGTTTCACTTCGGCGTGGTGATGACAAGAACCGCCTTGTTTCCCTCGTGTTTGTCATCACCACGCCGAAGGCCGAGGAACGAGGCCGATAGGCGGTCAGGTGATCTCATACGTAATAGCAGTCATTAAAAATGGAGAATTTTATGACGATCACTCTTCCTCCACTTCCTTACGCCTTGGATGCTTTGCAACCTCATCTTTCAAAAGAGACTCTCGAGTATCACTATGGCAAGCATCACAATGCCTATGTTGTGAACCTAAACAATTTGATCAAAGATCATGCGTCCTTTTCAAAAGCAAGTTTAGAAGACATCATCATGAAGTCAGAGGGGCCTATTTTTAACAATGCAGCTCAAATATGGAACCATACGTTCTATTGGAATTGCTTGTCGCCAAAGGGAGGAGGGAAACCCAAAGGTGCTCTTGCAGATGCTATCCATGAGCGCTTCGGTTCTTTTGAAAAATTTAAAGAAGAGTTCAGCAATGCTGCTCAGACATTGTTCGGTGCAGGTTGGGCTTTTCTTGTCGTAAATTCAGCAGGAAAACTAGAGATTACTAAAGAAAGTAATGCAGGTTGTCCTCTCAATAAACATCAGAAAGCACTGCTCACTTGTGATGTTTGGGAGCACGCCTATTACATAGATTATCGTAATCTTCGCCCTAAATATCTCGAGGCTTTCTGGAATCTTGTCAATTGGGATTATGCAGAACAGCTGTTCTAGAGCCTGTATTTGCACCGCAGTTTGCTTACAACTGCTCCTCAGCAGCGGTATTTTTTGCCTGGGTGATTTTTATTCAGCAAAAAATACCCTGTCATTTCTGCCTATTAAAAAAAATATCTCAATGATCACTTAAGCTTCTCAGGTCGCTGTCGATAGCCCTTTCAACATGTCACAGAAAATTTTTTATAGGTAATCTTTTCATAGGAAAAAAGTGAAAAGATTGTGACTAGGATGATGACACGGAGGTCACAGAGTCATGGGTTTACGTATAAGAACAAACACGACGTCTCTCAATGCGCAAAACAATCTGGCTAGATCGACAGAAGCCTTGAAGGACTCCATGACGAAAATTTCGTCAGGATCCAGAATCAATCGATCAGCAGATGATGCTGCAGGACTGGCTGTGTCTGAAAATTTGCGAGCAGATCTTCGTTCTCTCGCCATGGCGAAAAGGAATGCGATGGATGGGGTCTCCCTTGTCCAGACAGCAGAAGGGGGGCTCAATGAAGCTGGCAATATGCTTATACGACTCCGAGAGCTAGCGGTTCAAGGAGCCTCTGATACGATCGGAAACAAAGAGCGTGAATACTTGGACATGGAGTTTGTCCAATTAAAAAATGAGATTGATCGTATTGCCGGATCGACGGAGTTCAACGGAACTTATCTGTTAATCGGCTCCAACCCAGTCTTCAAAGAGGCTGCATCTCGAGCCAATAAACCACCACTGGAAATACAGGTTGGTAAAGATTATTACCGTAATATGGATGGCCCAAAAGCCACCAACCCACTGAACGTTATCAGGATGGATCTTTCTCGACTCAATACCTTCACCGACGGAGATAGCTCTTTAGGTATCGGAAAGGCTGAGGAAGGGACTCGAGTGAACAGGAAGGAACTAGCTCAGCAGAGTATTTCTGTCTTGGATAATGCCATCACGAAGGTTTCTAGTGACCGAGCTTATCTCGGTTCCCTGCAGAACAGGCTTGGCTCGACGATATCAAACTTGGGAACTCAGAGTGAGAACCTCAGTGAAGCACAAAGTCGAATTCGTGATACAGACTTTGCGACAGAGACGGCCAATCTTACAAAGGCTAGCATATTGCAACAGGCTGGTACGTCGATTCTGGCAACAGCTAACGCACAGCCACAGATTGCTCTTAGTTTACTAAAAGGCTAGATGAAGTTTGGCAAGATACCCCTCGACGGAGCCTGCTCTGAGCGAAGTCGAATGGGCTCGGGGTGACGTTCTCCCCACTAGTTAAAGCCCCGTCACCTCGAGCGAAGTCGAGAGGTATCGAGTTAAAATAGTACAGACGATTAAGAAATTCCTCTTAACCGAATGACATTGTTCCCCCTGGGGGAGGAGAAGGCTAGTCCCGAGATCTACGTACGACGCTTCGCTTGGTTCCATCCAAGATTTTTTTACGGATGCGGACACTTTTCGGGGTGCATTCGATCCACTCATCGTCATCGATCCATTCAATAGATCGTTCGAGGCTCATCTCACGGATACCAGCAAGGATAACGATCCCATCCGATGAAGTCTTTCTGACGTTGGTCAGCTTTTTAGGTTTCACTGGGTTTACGTTCATGTCGTTTTCGCGACTGCATTCCCCGATGACCATACCTTCGTAGACCTCTGTACCAGGTCGGATAAAGAGAACCCCACGTTCCTCGAGCGTTTCAAGAGCATAGTCTGTCGTTTTGCCGCCCCTATCTGAAATGAGAGTTCCAGATAAGCGAGAGAGCATCCCCCCTCTATGATCTTCATAACCTTTGAGTTGAGATGAAAAGAGCCCCTCACCCCTTGTGATGGTCATAAAGCGACTGCGTATCCCCAAAATGCCTCGAGAAGGGATTTCAAAGGAAAGTCGGACTCTTTCATTTCCAACTTCTTCGTAGTTGGTCAAAATCCCTTTTCTCCCTTGGAACATTTCTGTGATTTCGCCGGAGAATTTTTTGGGTACATCGAGTAGGGCGACCTCAACAGGTTCTAGAGTTTTGCCGTCCTCGCTCTTTTTCATGACGACCTCGGGTCGGCCTACCATAAATTCGAGACCTTCTCGGCGCATCGTTTCGATGAGAACAGCGAATTGGAGCTCGCCCCGGCCGAAGAGATAGAACTGCTCAGCGGTAACCCCATCTTCGAAGCGTAGAGCAACGTTGTTCTGACATTCCCGGAGCAGTCTCTCTTTGAGTTTTCGGGATTGGATGGCGTCGCCTTCTTGACCAGAGTTTGGGGAGGTATTGATGGTAAACGTCATTTTGAGGGTTGGTGGTTCAACATAAATGCGTTCAAACGGTGTAAACTGCGCTGAGCTGCTGATCGTATCCCCGATGGTTACGTCGGTGCAGCCAGCGAGGATCCCGATGTCACCTTGCTTTAGGAGGTCAATATCGATCGGTTTGAGACCGTCGTAGCCCATGACTTTCTGACTTGAGAAAGAGAGCGTTTTAGCTTGTTTTGTTGTCTCGTTGAGACCGAGGCAGAAGAGGTTTTGATTAGCTTTCACAGTTCCAGAGTGAACTCGTCCGAGAGCTAGGCGACCTAAGTAATCCGACCAGGCAAGATTAAAAATCTGCATGGAGAAAGCTTTTTCCTCATCGTCGTAAGAAGGAGGAGGAAGGTAGTCGATAAAAAGGTCGAAGAGGGGTTGGAGAGTTCCCTGTTTTTTCCCCGTCCTGAGATCGTCGACTTCACTGAAGCTTGTCGTGCACCAACCTTTACGGGCACAGGCGTAAACGATGGGGAAGTCGCACTGCTTTTCGGTAGCTTTTAAGTCGACGAAGAGATCGAAGGTTGCGTTGACGACTTCCTGAATTCTGGCAATCCCTTCATCTAAAAGTTCAGAACGGTCGACTTTGTTGATACAAAGGATGATTGAGTGACCGCGAGCCAAGGCTTTCTCGAGTACAAACCTGGTTTGTGGAAGAGGGCCCTCTACAGCGTCGACCAGGAGTACGGCGCCATCGACAGCTCCCATAATCCGTTCGACCTCTCCACCGAAGTCAGCATGGCCTGGCGTGTCGATAATATTTAAACGTTTACCCTTGTAGTGGATGGAGGCATTCTTGGCCTGAATGGTAATCCCCCGTTCTCGTTCGATATCGTTGGAGTCCATCATCCTATCGGTCGTTTTCTCATGGCTGGCGAAAAGCCCAGACTGTCTCAGGAGAAAGTCGATGAGGGTGGTCTTGCCGTGATCGACGTGGGCGATAATACAAAAATTGCGGACATCATCTCTTTGTTTCATGGGCTTTCTCTCGGTAACTTGATATGCTAACAAACTTGTTATGAGCCTATACTATAGATACAACGAAAATTTTATCACCTTAACTGGTCAGACCTACACTCATCGAGCCGCTATCAAGGCCCTTGGGGGCCAGTTTGTGGGTGACCGTAAGGTCTGGAAACTCCCCTTTTCGCAGGAGAATCTTTCCAGAGTGGATCTGCTTTGTAAACAAAACAGCGGAGGACCCAGCCCTCTGATGGCCATGATGGAGGGTGCGAGTGACAGCCCCCTTACTCCACTCCTTAGTCCAGAGCGCCCCGGACCGGGTATTCCTGCAGGACTTGACTCATCTCGCGCCCTCGAATTTTCTTCACCCCAAACCTTTTCTTCTACAAAGTTCAGCGAGATCTTAGCCGTAGAGGGACCTGTTGTTGCACAGTTGGAGCGAGGAACTCAGGACGATCGTGATACAGAGAAAGAAAAAGCCTTAGGTGTTTCAGAGCTTATGCAAATTTGTGAGGGGGTCTTCTCCTCAACTTTTCCTATCCCTCTTTGGATATTTGGCGAGCTGCAAAACGTCCAGGATAAGGGTGCTCGCGGAACACTTTATTTCGACCTCTCGGAGCCAGATAGTCGTGGTGTCGAGGGCAGTAGTTTATCTGTCTCTTGTGTCCTTTGGCGAGATGTTTTTAAGAAACTCCTTAAAAAATATGGGGAACCAGCCTTGGCTGGGGTTCTGCAAGATGGAATGAAGGTGAAGGTCCTCTGTCAGGTGAACTTCTATCGCCGACGAGGTACGCTTTCTCTCGCTGTTCAGGACCTGGATCTCCGCTATACCAAGGGTGCTTTAGCTTTGGCTCGGGAACAGCTTTTGGCCGATCTGAGGAAGAAAGGTCTAGCTACTGCCAATAAGTCGCTGAAATTGCCGTCTTTCCTCTTTCGAATTGGTTTGATTAGCGCCGATGGATCGAGGGCTCTTAGCGATTTTCAACATCAGCTTCAGGAACGACATTTCTGTGGGGAAATTATCTACGTACATGCCGCCATGCAGGGCGATAAGTGTCCAGGAGAAGTCCGAAACGCGATTCTTATGCTGGAGCAAGAAGCCTGCGACTTGATTGTTCTCACTAGGGGTGGTGGGAGTGCTGCGGACCTACGCTGGTTTGATTCTTCCGAGATCGCGTATACCATCGCAGCTTGTCGGATCCCTATTCTTGCAGCTATTGGGCACCATGATGATTTTTGTATAGCAGAGGAAATCGCCTTTGAACGACGCAAGACACCAACAGCCGCCGCTGATTTCATCACAGAGAGCTTTGTCGCTGTTCATAAGAGGCTGGATGATGCTCAGGTCCTATTTGCTCGACTCCTAAAGAGAAAATACAACGAGCTTATGGATAGGCAGGCCCTTCTGATGGCGAGGTTGAGGGGTCTGACCTCTTTGGAAAAGCCTGCAGCTTATCTCAATAAACTTAGTGATCGATTGGTCTACCTTGCCTCTATGCAAGTGGCTCAGCAGAAAAATCACATTATGAAGATAGAGGGGCAGCTTTCTAGCCATGATCCTAGGCCCTGGATTCGTCAGGGCTGGACACAGCTCTGGAATCAGGCAGGCCCCGTGAAGGTTCTTTCTCAGCTTGAAGTAGGCGACAGTCTCCAAGCTCGTTTGATAGATGGTGTGGTGTCCCTCAAGGTGGAAGGAAAAGAGTAATTCTCAAGCCCTGCAAGGAGGGTGAGGGAAACTGCGCAGCTGGTTCCCTAGAAAGAAAGAAATGGAAAAAGAATCTAAAACGTATCAGACGATGATTGAAGAAGTAGAAAAAATTTTGTCGGAGCTTTCTGCCCAAAATGTAGATTTGGATTCAATGATTAAAAAAGTCGAGTCTGGCTACAATCTCATTGGCGCGATGAAAGAGCGACTCAATGAAGTTAAAGATAAGGTGGAAAAACTTCAAACCACCTACGAATCTAAAATGAACCTTGAGAATAAAGATGGGACATAAATACAAGCACTGGAATGCTCTGAGTCAAGAGTCCCCCCAAAATTTTACCAATCTTCGTAATATTATTTATGCCAATAGACAGTTCTCCTCAGTTTCTAAATTAGACTATGGTGATTACGGTTTAGAAGCAGCACTTGAGGCTATAGCTCTTGCTATTCAAAGCAACAAGAGGATCGCTCTTTATGCTGACTATGACGTCGATGGCACGATGAGTTGTGTCAGTTGGATTTGGTTTTTAAGAGCGATTGGATATCATAACTTTTTTCACTACATCCCCGATCGTTTTAAAGAAGGTTATGGGGTGAATCTCCCTGCTATTCAGCATTTGGTTCGAGATCGAAAAGCCGAGCTCATCATCACGATGGATACGGGAATTACAGCGAACGAAGAAGCTCGTTGGTGTCGGGAGCAGGGCGTTCTCTTTATCTGTACCGACCATCACAAAATTCAGGCTGAGAAGATGCCTGACTGCATTATCCTTAATCCTAAATTGCACCCACACCCCGACTATCAAGAACTTTGTGGTTGTGGAATCACCTTTGTTTTATTGCGCAAATTGGGGAAAATCTTCAACCCCCCAACTGCTATTTGGACGGACCTCTTGGCCTTAGCAGGAATGGCAACGCTCTGCGACGTCGTCCCACTCACGGGAGTGAATCACAAACTCACTCAGCAGGGCGTTTATGCGCTTACACAGAGTCAAAGACCTGTCTTAAAAAAACTGCTTCGGGCTTCGTCCCTGGAGCAGCATGTAGACGAGAAGGATATTGGCTTTCGACTGGGACCACGAATCAATGCAGTCGGTCGATTGGATCATGCAGATAAGGTTATCGATGCTTTTATTGGAGAAGATGACTCCGCTGCCGATATTCTGATCAGCTACATGGGTGTGTGCAACGAAAAAAGAAAGTTGATTCAAGCAGAGATTGTCACGGAAGCTCAGGCGCAAGCCCTAGCTTATCCAGATGATCCTATACTCTTTCTGGGCTCTGAGGCTTGGCATCAGGGGGTCGTCGGCATTGCGGCCAGTAAGATAGCAGAGCGATTTTGGAAGCCGGTATGGTTGTTTCAAAAGCAAAAGGGCAGTGGTATTGGCAAAGGCTCTGCTCGTTCGATCCCCGGCTTCGATGTGACGGACGCCATGTCTTCAGTCCGTGAATTGTTTTTAAAATTTGGGGGGCATAGTGCAGCGGGTGGTTTCTCTTTTCCTCTAGAAAACGAAGAGCTCTTGCGCAGAAAAATAGGAGAATTTGCAGGAGAACTCCGAGCTCAAAAGCCAGAGCTTTGGGACAGTGTGATCTCTTACGACTGTCCTCTCCCCCTTGATTTGGCTCGTCTTGAGTTGACAGAAGAGCTTCATTCCCTGAAGCCTTTTGGGCATCGCTTCATGGAGCCCATGTTCCTTATCTCTTCTCGAATTACGAGCGTTAAATTTTATAAAGATAAAGTGACAGGACAGAACAAGCATACAGCGGTTGAGGTGGAGGGGAGTGGAGGGAGCAAGCATAAGATTATGTTTTTCAATGAGGTTCACGATTCTTTGCAAAGAGGTCTCGAAGCTGATTTTCTGGTGACGGCTACGCAGAATCATTGGCAGGGCCAACGCTCCCTCTCTTTACTCGGATCTGATTATTCTTTGCAATGAGGTTTTAATTTGCAAGGAAGAGGGTTTGGGAGAAAACCTTGCCCTGAGCCCGTTCGATTCCGCTCTAACCTGTCTAAGTATTACGATTTCGTCATTGCGAGGAGCCGTAGGCGACGAAGCAATCTTGCCTTTACACGGAGATTGCTTCGCTTCGCTCTAACCTGTCTAAGTATTACGATTTCGTCATTGCGAGGAGCCGTAGGCGACGAAGCAATCTTGCCTTTACACGGAGATTGCTTCGCTTCGCTCGCAATGACGAGGTCTGCCATGAATATTTAGCTAGGTTGGCTCAGAGCAGGCTCCGTCGAATGGGTGCGCAGCTGCTTTCTCCCAACAAGGAAGAGTTAAAAACTAACATTTTTTACAAGAGAAGTTCCATTTGAGAAATTAAAAGAGGCGGAGACGCTTGAACCGGTGGGGGTGCAGGGATAGGTGTCTAAATAGGTGGTCTTATCATAAATTTCGGAGCATCCCGTTATAGTGTAGGTCAAGCTTTCTGCAAATCGGCTGACAGTGACTTGGGTTTGAGACGAATTGATGGCGACATAAGGCGCTAAATGAGTATGTGTGGTGAGTTTTTCAACTAAGAGTTCGTGATTTCCTCCATCTCGAATATCGACGAAGATGTAACGGTTCCCGCTGGGGGGAGAAAGTTGCAATTGGATGGCCCTTTGGTAAGGGACCCACTGACCGACAAACACCCCTGTCTCGACACCACCTGTGATAGACATTTCCAGAGACTCTTCATCAAAGGTACTAAAATTCACAATGACATTGACGAGACCTTCATCGGTATAATAGGGTCTGTTTTCGATAAACACACTATCGCCTGTCGAGAGGTCTGTAGAATCGACAGTGATCGTGATGGGTATGGTGTCACAGGCGTTGCCAGCTTCATCATAAATCTGCACGGATACGTTTTTTAGGCCATCTCCCCTACTTAAACTTATTTCTTTAATCAGCGCATTTGGAAATTTAGTCCCCTTTTGATCAGGGATGAGAACATCCCCCGTGACCCTATAGAACAAAGACACCCCTGGGTCATCTTCAGCAGAAATTCTCAGTCGAGTTTTTCCTGTATAAGTTTTTGAAGAAGAAAATTTAGCAGAGCACGATTGAGGTTTGGTGCTTTTTTTAAGAATAGAAAGCTCTACTTCTGCACTTTCATTTTGATAAATATTTCTGAATTTAACGCTTAATTTTTTGATTCCATCTTCAGAGCTTAGCCGGATGGGTGCGGTAAAGGAAGAGGGAATTCTCGTCCACTTTTTATTCGTTTTTTCGTCGCTGGCAAGATCTCCTTCGACCCAAAACTCTGTGGTTTTAGTCCCTAAGCTAGCAGCGAATATCAATGAGACATAGATGTCACCGGTGGCATCTTCACTGAAACTCACAATCGGTTTAGCAGGGATCTCTTGATTGTATTCCCATTTTAATTTTTCTTTTATAAAAGGAGTCCCATCTTGAAAATTAACTTGAAAGAGGAGGCTGTAAACACCTTCAAGGCTGTAACTGAGGACGACTCTGTCTTTTAAAGCTTGCCAAGCGCCGAGTTCAACGTCAGCTGTAAAACCCACACCAGAAATTGAGAACACAAGCGGTTGATTGGGGTCTGCTTCTATGATGAGAGCGTTTGTTGGGGAACCGGTGAGAACGCTTTCTATACGATAACTCAGGACAGGAGCGTCAGCAGAACTGGTGCTCCCGCTACTGCTGCACCCGAGAGAGGGTAAGAATAAGAAAAGAGATAGAACACTCCACAACAAAACCCACATGGGCCTTCCTTTCTAACCAAACCATTACTCCTAATATACCAGAAAAAAATCAAGCGAGGAAAAATGTGAATAAAGAAAGGGCCCTCCCCATGGAGGGCCCGAGAGAGGGCTTTTAAGGATTTGTAACTGTTTGAACATCGACGTTAAAGTATTGGAAGGATAAGTTGTTTGCACCTAAGACTAGAATCATATTCGGATTTTGGTGAATCGGACCTGGTCCTGTTAAAGTCACTGTGTTGAATCCACTGTTACCCGTTAAGTGTTTATCGGTAGCCACTGTGACGGTTGACTGCCCAGTTGGAAAAATAGATTGAGCATCTTGGACAAACATGACCCCAGTATAGGTATCTTTAATAAGTTTATAGGAGATCTCGGTCAGGTTGACCCCATCACAGACATCTCCTACCATCGCGATGTTACAAGTCATTTTGAAGACGAATTGTCCTGTGCCCCCAGTTGCGGAAATCCCTGGGAAGGTCACAAGGCTGATGTTGAAGTTTGGTGGATTTTGGCCAGGAACAGAGACAACATGGGATTCACCAACCGTCGTTTTTGAAAGAACGTTAGGAGCAGCATCTGTGGCACCAACAGTTATGTAGGAAAATCTGTATTGAATAGTATCAGCAACGGCAGTAGGTGAAGAGAGCTGAGATATAACGGTTACAGATAACCTGTCATTTGGATTAGGATCACTTGTATTTTCAAAAGTAGCAGTGTCACCAGCAAGCCATGTTGTGAAAGTAAAACCAGTTTTTGGCTTATATGTTTTGGTTAAATATGTAAATTCTGTCAATTGTCCAAGGCAACCTCGATCCTGTTTATAGACTTTGAGATTCACATCCGCTTCAGTTGCTGTTCCTGTAAGCCCGGAAGCGCAACCTGTTATGGAGATTTTATAAGTAGCTGCCGCTGCTGTCAGTCCGAGCCCACCATCAGACTGGGAACTCTCATCGCCAAACAGAGACAGAGTCGAAGAGTCTGGACTTAAGGATGTCGGAATCTGATACATAAGATTTTCATCTGCTGAAGCCTGGACTTCAGATGAGGCCGGTATGTTTTCGTTAGGGATTTGGTCTGTATTCCCATCAGTGCTTGTCACCGTGGAGCTGCTGCTCGTGTCCATAGCTGCTGGCTTGGTCTCACCACAAGAGATCAGACCGAGTAAAAGTAATCCAGATAGGAAAAGTCTTTTTTCCATCTTGATAAAAAGACCAAAACTATCACGGTTTATCATGTGATCACCTATTCTCATATGTTTATTCCTGATGCCTTAAAACCAGCATCGGTATTTTCTGAAAAAACTTGAGGGAAAAATAAAAAAAATTATTTTTTTGTTTGGTATGAAGGGACTAGTCGTCTTTTGGCTTCAGGGTGGCTCTTTTTAACGGCGGTCAGGTCAATGTCATTCGGTTAGGCAGAATTCTTTAATTGTCTGCTTTGTTTTAACTCGATACCTCTCGACTTCGCTCGAGGTGACGGGGCTTTAATTGATAGGGAGAAAGGCAGCTAGAAATTGATAGGGAGAAAGTCACCCCGAGCGAAGTCGAGGGGTATCTTGCCTTAACCGAATGACATTGGCGGTCAGGTGATCTGTTTGGAGCATATAAGAAAAGAGGTCTAGCTCTAGGAGCTAGACCTCTTTTCCATATTCTAAAATTAAGGATTTGTAACCGTCTGGACGTCGACGTTGAAGTATTGGAAGGAGAGATTGTTTGCTCCTAAGACTAGAATCATATTCGGATTTTGGTGAATCGGACCTGGTCCTGTTAAAGTCACTGTGTTGAATCCGCTATTACCCGTTAAGTGTTTATCGGTAGCCACTGTGACCGTTGATTGTCCAGTTGGGAAAATAGCTTGAGCATCTTGGACGAACATGACCCCAGTATAGGTATCTTTAATAAGTTTATAGGAGATCTCAGTCAGGTTGACCCCATCACAGACATCTCCTACCATGGCTATGTTACAAGTCATTTTAAAGATAAATTGTCCGGTGCCCCCAGTTGCGGAAATCCCTGGGAAGGTGACAAGACTGATGTTGAAGTTTGGTGGATTTTGGCCAGGAATAGAGACAGCATGGGATTCACCAACCGTCGTTTTTGAAAGAACGTTAGGAGCAGCATCTGTGGTACCAACAGTAATGTAGGAGAATCTGTATTGAATAGTATCAGCGACAGCAGTAGGTGAAGAAAGTTGAGATATAACGGTTACAGAGAACCTGTCATTTGGATTAGGATCACTTGTATTTTCAAAAGTAGCAGTGTTACCAGCAAGCCATGTTGTGAAAGTAAAACCAGTTTTTGGCTTATATGTTTTGGTTAAATATGTAAATTCTGTCAATTGTCCAAGGCAACCTCGATCCTGTTTATAGACTTTGAGATTCACATCCGCTTCAGTTGCTGTTCCTGTAAGCCCGGAAGCGCAGCCTGTTATGGAAATTTTATAAGTAGCTGCGGCAGCTGTGAGGCCAAGGCCTGTGTTGCCATTCAATCCGAAGCCTTCATCTCCAAAGAGAGATAAAGTTGAGGCGTCTGGACTTAAGGATGTTGGAATCTGATACATAAGGTCTTCATTTGCTGAAGCCTGAATTTCAGAGCCCGGTATGTTCCCGTTAGGAATTTGGCCCATATTTTCATCGGTGCTTGTCACCGCGGCGTTGCTGCTCGTGTCCATAGCTGCTGGCTTGGTCTCACCGCAGGAGATCAAACCTAATAAGAGCAAGCTAGATAAAAAAGCCCCTTTTTCAAAAGTAAAAAAGCGACTTGATCTACTAGTATCAATGCGATCACTTATCTTCATATGTTTCTCCTCATGTCTTGAATACAAGATCGGTCTTTCTTGAAAAAACTTGATAAAAAAATAAAAAAAAATATTTTAGAGCCTTGTTTGAAGCGATTAATCCTCGATTGTCTCAGGCTTTACTTTGAACTCACCCGAACTCCTTATTTTGTCTATTCTGTTTTGACTTGATACCTCTCGACTTCGCTCGAGGTGACGTTCCGGTCACTCGAGGTTACGTCTCCCGTCACTCGAGGTTACGTCTCCCGTCACTCGAGGTTACGTCTCCCGTCACCTCGAGCGAAGTCGAGAGGTATCCGAGTCAAAAAAAGAGGAGGAGCTAGCTCTGGGAGCTAGCTCCTCCAGATAGATTCAATATTAAGGGTTGGTAACCGTTTGGACGTCGACGTTGAAGTACTGGAAGGACAGATTGTTGGCTCCTAGGATTAGGATCATATTAGGGTTCTGATGAATGGAAGCCGGACCTGTCAGAGTCACTGTATTAAAGCCCCCATTTCCTGTGACGTGTTTGTCGGTCGCAACAGTTACTGTGGACTGTCCTGTTGGGAAAAGGGTTTGAGCATCTTGTACGAAGAGTGAGCCACTGTAAGTGTCTTTAATGAGTTTATAGGTAATCTCAGTTAAGTTGACACCATCACAGACGTCTCCCACCATAGCGACATTGCAAGTCATTTTAAAGACGAATTGTCCCGAACCACCAGTGGCAGAAATCCCTGGGAAAGTTACAAGATTGATGTTGAAGTTTGGTGGGTTTTGGCCTGGAATAGAAACAGTGTGTGACTCTCCAACTGTCGTTTTGGCAAGAACGTTAGGAGCCGCGTCTGTGGCGCCAACAGTGATATAAGAGAATCTGTATTGGATGGTATCAGCTACAGCTGTAGGTGATGAGAGCTGATTAAGAACTGTAACAGAAAATCTATCATTTGGATTTGGATCACTTGTATTTTCAAATACAGCTGTGTTACCAGCAAGCCAAGTTGTAAAGTCAGATCCTGTTTTTGGTTTGTAGGTTTTTGTCAGATAAACAAACTCAGTTAATTTTCCAAGGCAACTGCGATCTTGTTTATACACCTTTAAATTCACATCAGCTTCTGTCGCTGTTCCCGTAAGACCAGAAGCGCAACCTGCTATGGATATTTTATAGGAGGCTGCTGTAGCGGTTAGTCCGAGCCCCCCATCGTCAAAGAGAGACAGAGTCGATGCATCTGGACTTAGAGATGTCGGGATTTGATAGTAGTTGCCGTCTGTTGCTGTCTGCAGTTCAGAAGGGGATGGAATATTTGCATTGTCGACCTGGCTTGCGCCATCAGTCGTTGTTGCCTCGCTACCTTCCACAACTTTGGCCTTTTCCCCACAAGACACTAAGCCCAAAAAAAGCAGACCCGAATAAAAGATCTCTTTTTTAAACCTAAAGACTCCATCGTGATCTATCATGTGACACCTGCTTTCGTTTGTTTATTCTCTGCCTTTACTCAGTATCGAAACTTTTTCAAAAAACTTGAGGGAAAAATAAAAAATATTTTATTAATGAATTATTTTCATAACTTAATTGTAGATTTTTTTCACCTGCCTTCTTGTTTTGCCCTGAGCGAAGTCGAATGGGCTCGCGGTGACAGGGCTTTAACTGGTAGGAAGAACGTCACCCCGAGCCAACTTGTCTAAGTATTCATCGCAGAAGCTCGTTATGAGCGAAGAAATCTCCGTGTAAAGGCAGATTGATTCGTCGCTTACGGCTCCTCGCAATGACGAAATCACAATACTTAGACAGGTTGGAGCGAAGTCGAGGGGTATCGGAACTTAACTGAAATAAAAAGTACTTATCTTTCTTTTGACATCAATTCATTAGAGATTGTATTTGAGGTACAGATAGTTCTTTAAATCCGTCATCTGAGTGCTTGTCAAGATGTCGCTAAAGAGCATAAGCTCATACACTTTTGATCCCGAAGGTAAAAATCCACCAGTCGTCGTGCTGTTAAAAGTACGTATGGTCCCAGATAGGCCACCGATGGCTGTATTGCTAGAGCCATGAGGGCCTAGTCTTTTACTCGTATTGGCAATAGCCACAGTTGTCAAAGTGGTTCTATTTAAGAGACCTCTTTGCTGCAAAGCTGGGTTGTCGAATTCAAAAATAGCCGCATACAGTGTGTTGGCAGCAACTGTTCCTGTCACGTTGCTTGGGCCCCAGTCAAAGGTGGTTCCCGACTCGTTGTTGTGGCATGTGAAATAGATGGTTCCAGCGTTGATCACAATATTGACTCCAGTCGTTGAGCTTCCTTCCTCAAAAACAACCTGTTTGCTTGTCATGTTTGAAGACGTTTTAAAAACGACAGCGAAGGTTTTCTTTGTGTACGTTGTAGGCGTATCAAGTAGGGCATTTGATGGGATTGTCAAAAAATCTGCACCGTCAAAGTCAAGTGATTGAGTGCTTGAATTGTAGGTTGGCCTTGCCGTGGCTGTGCTCTGACTGGCGTCAAGATTCGTAACCATCTTATCATTCCACACTGAGACCAGAGCTCCTGTTGCAAATTGCAAACCTTCTGGAGCGTTGTACCAAGTAAAGAGAGAGCTCGGAGCTGCGAAATTATCATCATCCATGATAGTGATTTGTTCATTGGCAGGTGGTCCTTGATAGCTGGAACTGCTATTCAAAGTCAAAATAAGGGTGCGATCGTTTTGGGGGGTAGAATCGTTGATGATAGTGACTGGGATATAAGCTGTGCTGAGATTAGCGGGTATAGTCACAGAGCCAGAAAGGGTTTGGTAGTGGGTTCCAGCCACTGCCGTACCAGAGGTGGTATAAGCCACAACAAGATCATTAGAAGTCGCGATCTCTCTGGTGACCACAAAGGCTTTGGGAACAGTTCCCGAGGTTTCATTTACGGTGGCATTGATGGCTTTAATGGAGACTACCGGAGAGCTTAAATTGAATTTACTGTCGAGATAGGCATGGACACCCTGCAGTTGAAATTCGGTGAGAGCTCCATTGTAGTGAACCAGTTCAGCGACAGAACCGCCAAAAAAAGTACTTGTGATGGTTGTGGAGTTATCGTGGAAGCGGCTGCCTGTCCCTGCTCCACCGATGGTAGCGACTTCGGTGGAGCCGAACAGTCTACCCACACCTGTCATGGTTCCCAGATAGGAGCCAGAAATATAGGCTTTTAGAGAGTTTACTGTAAAGCTGGTGTAGCTGTAAACCAGGGAAAAAGAATAGGCCGTATTAGCAGCCACAAAGGCGTTTACATACCGGGAATCCCAGGGAGTGGTGGCGTCATTAACATTTGTGTTCCATGTATTGGCGTAGATACGTCCTTGGTCGATATAAATATTGAGTCCAGCTCCGTTAGTCCCCTGATCATAGATAATTTGTCTTCTCGTAACGTCGCTGCCGGTAACGAAGACCAGGCTGATCACCTTGTTTGTATAAGAGGCAGCCGAGTTGATTGTCGTTCCCGAAGGGAAAGTGAGGATGTCGGTCGATCCATCGAATTGTGCTACGGTTTGCCCATTTAAAGAGTTAAGAACCCTCAAAGGTCGATTGGCGAGTGTGGCCTGTATGGCGTTGTTTCCTATTCCTGAAGTGTCTGTCCAACTATCTATGGTTGTGCCATTTGTGGCCACGATCGAAGCTGGTGTCAGATGGATCACGCGATTGGTAGTGGTGATGGCTGTGTCTGTATCCGTTAAATTAATAACCGGATTACCATAGGAATAATAGCCACCATTTTCAAACATAAATTCGATAGTTTTCGGCTGCTCAGCGAGGGTGTCGTCGATGAGAGGGATGACAAGGACTACCGAGGTTTGGTTAGCGGGAATTATGATAGACCCAGATACGGCTGTGTAATCAGACCCAGAGATAGCCGTCCCCCCGATGGAGTAGTTGACTGTTAAAGCGTTTGTATCGGCTTGGGTTACTTTTTTGATGGTAAAAGAGGCTTGTGTCGCTACACCTTCTGCCACTGTTGTCTGGTCGGCATAAACGGCGAGTATGTTGCTGGTAATTGTGATGGGGTAATCGTTTTCTTTTTTAAGATCTATAACTCGAAATGAAACGGAAACACCTGTTGTGATGGGATCAGGAAGTTGTGTTAAAACTTGGACAAAGAGTTCTCCCGAGAGGTTGCCGAGATTACCCGTAAAAGGGGTGAGCACTCCGACTGTGGTATCAAATGTATAGCCTGACTTAACTACATAGTTTTCAGAACCATTGGTAAATCCGTTAACTTTTACCCTGCAATTTCTATCGTTTCTGTAGACCTGTACTGTCCCGGTGAGGATAAAGGTATTGGTAAAACCAGAAATGCATCCATCTATGGTGAGACTAACATTCGTTAAAGCGATGAGAAATAAATCCGTTGAATCGCCTGAGATATCGATCGACAGATCTATGGTGTCATTTTTATTGATCGTTGTCTCATCACTCATGGGCTTTTGAGGTCCTGTCATGATGGAGACGGTGCCATCGTTTGAGTTTTGTAAAGTATCAGTCTCTTTTTTGGAGCAGGATAGAAACAACAAAGAGAGACTGACGAGAAAAAGCAATAGTCTATTAAATTGCAAACGAGTGCCTTTATAATTGGAACAAGATGAATGACTAAAATTCATGAATCCTCCCCAGAGAAACCAGATTTCTTAAGATCTCCGGCCCTCAGAGTCTATGCGGCTTTTTTTGCTCTGAGCTTAAGCAGGTTTTGTAAGTAGTTAAATTTAAATCCAAAAAGACCTGCCCCCCTTTCTTCTAAAACAAGATCGCCCAAGTGGTCTAACGAGTTTCTTGTTTAGAGTCTGAATGTCTTATGTTAATCGTAATCAAGCCGCATCGTTGATATCGGCTAAAAAACTCATTTCTTTAGATTGTTAAGGTTGATCCTATGTCAAAAAGCTTGAGATACTTTAGACCCACACTATCGAAGAACTGGATAGTCGGACTCCTTTTCTCCAGTCTTTCCTGCACTCACTTTAAACCCCATACCTCCAAGGGAGACAGGAAAGATCCTGAACCTTCATCTATAAGGTGGAATCACAGCAAAGATGAAATCAGCATTCTCTGTGAAGAGGCCAAGGGAGAGCTCGAAGATGCGATTGCAGATTTTCTGTCTGGGAAGGGTGTTCAACAGGCAGATCTTCAAAAGGATCTTGGTCATGATCTTGATCTGTTTGATAAAATCCTCACCACTTTTCAGGATAGGGTAGATCCCCTATCCTTCTACAGCAATGTCAGCACCAATCCCGAGATTCGAGAGATCTCTAAAAAGTGTTCTGAAGATTCTCAAAAGAGAATGCTCGAAGTCTTTACGCAAGAGGCTCTTTACAAAAAATGGAAGGCTTTGGATCTGAAGAAGGAAGGTCTCTCTGATATTCAGAAGAAAATACTCGAAGAATTGATCCTGGAATTCGAACTGAATGGATTGGCCTTAAAGGAAGAAGATAGAGCTAAACTGAAGTCGATGAATGAGAAGATGATCACTTTAGGTTCTGATTTTTCTCAAACTCTTGTCGATTGGGACAAGAAATTTGATTTTTCGAAGAAAGAGTTAGAGGGCATGCCTGAAGGGATTCTTAGTGGTTTGGATAAATCAAAAGCACCAGGGAAAGACTATGTCCTGACGTTGAAGTATCCCCACTACTATCCTGCAATGAAGTATGTGCATAACGCTGAAATTCGGAAAAAACTTTTCCAGGACTTTTTCTTGCGAGGGGGTGAACCTAACAAGAACAGATTGTCAGAGGCTCTTGAGCTACGACGTCAGATAGCCCACATGCTTGGTTATAAAAGTCATGCTGAATTACAATTGAAAAGAAAAATGGCTAAATCGCCAGAAAAAGTCTCTAAGTTTCTAACCGACCTTCAAAAAAGACTTCAAAAAAGAGGCAAAAAAGAATTCGAAGTTTTATTGGGTCTGAAAAGGAAAAAAGAAAAACTTCAAAAAAATCAGAAGTGGGTACTTGACCCTTGGGATGTCGCTTATTATGAAAATACTTTGCTTGAAACTCGTTATAAGATCGATCATGAAGAGATAAAAGCTTATTTTCCACTAGATCATGTTTTGAAGGAAATGTTTGAAGTCTATCAAACATTGCTAGGTGTTCAATTCGTTGAAAATGTGGTGAAAACAGACGAAACTAAGGCTCAAGAAAAAGCAGAGGGAGTGTGGGATCCTGAAGTGAGAAGTTTTGGCATCGTGGATAACGCGAGCAAGAAGCTTGTCGGGAAATTTTACATAGACCTGTTCCCTCGGGATGGGAAATATGGACACGCAGCGGCCTTTACCCTGCTGAGAGGCTACCAGAAGGGTGATGGCACTTATGCTGTGCCAGTCTCTTCTATTGTCGCTAATTTCAACAAACCACAAGAGCATAAACCCTCACTTCTCGATCATGCAGAAGTGGAAACCCTGTTCCATGAGTTTGGGCATATCATGCATCAAACATTAACAAAAGCTCACTTTGGTTATTTTTCAGGCACTAGTGTGAAGAGGGATTTCGTGGAAGCTCCTTCTCAGATGCTTGAAAATTGGGTCTGGAAAGAAGATATTCTTACAAAACTGTCTTCGCACTATCAGACACAGCAAAAACTGCCCAAGAAGATTATGAATCGGATGCTGGAAGCTAAAAATGTGGATAAGGGAATCTTCTATCTCAGGCAAATATTCTATGCTTCGATTGATATGGCCTACCACACCTTAGATCAAAGTCCTTTGACGGATACGACGGCTCTGTATCAAAAACTCTATTCTGAGATCTATATGTTGCAGGCTCTGCCCGGCATTATGCCAGAAGCTTCCTTTGGTCATATCATGGGAGGCTATGATGCTGGTTATTATGGATATCTCTGGTCAGATGTTTATGCGGCAGACATGTTTACAAGGTTTGAAAAAGATGGCTTATTAAATCCAAAAACAGGGGCTGATTATAGGAAGTGGATTTTAGAGCCGGGAGGAGAGAAAGATCCTATGGAACTTCTGGTTGGTTTTCTTGGTCGACAACCTTCCAACAAAGCTTTTCTCAAAAATTTTCAGTGATTGTTTTTATAGGGGATGCT
>JAGNWK010000117.1 GCA_017985985.1 Oligoflexales bacterium | reverse complement strand
AGTTCTCCGATAGAAACCTGCCTCACTGGAGAGATCAGAATATTTGGATTAGATTAGCTGAAAAGCCGTGTACGTGATCCGTAAGCACGGTTTTGTGGGAAGACGGGGATAAAACCCCTCTTACCCGCTTGTCGAATGAAATCTGTAGTGACAAATCAATTTTCGAGCAATCTCCGGTGAAAGGCAAGATTGCTTCGTTGCCTCCGGCTCCTCGCAATCGTAATACTTCGACGGGTTGGAACGGAGTCGAACGGACTCAGTGTAAGGTTTTCTCCCAAATTCTTTCTTGCATGAACTTGCGGAGTGAGGTGCGTAATGGATCTCTTAACTTTTTTGAGAGGAGGCCGATACCCTGTCTGACTCTAGTTCATATTTGCTTTGGAGGTTTCCTGTGAAATGCAGATGGATTCATGTTCTAGTTCTTCTCACATTGTTTAGCTGCAAATCTAGAGCTTCTCGCAAGAATTTTTTAGAGAAATATCAACCTACTCCCAACCTGAGTTCTGAAGCAGCTGATGCGAGGGGATCTTCTCAAGAGAATGGTGCCATCGATGCAGCTTTGGTAGAAGATATCAAGAAATTTGGCCTAATCGTTATTACAAATTCTCCTCAAGAAGGAAATTCAGAGGATGGCCTGGGGTTAAGTGGGTTTAAAGTTTTTTCTTATGCTGATGTGAAAAGTAAACCAACAGTTGAAGATTTTAATAGTATAAAAAATACTGAAGTAAACAAAATGGGGTATATTTCTGAGTTTCATGACGCAGGTAGAGTGGCAGAAGCGAAGATTGTGAATGATGAAATTCGTAAGGGTTCGCGTGTAGAACTTCTCAATGGAGTTAAAACTACACCCTACAGTGTTGGAAACTTCCAGAATCTCAAACCTGCTGAAGCTGAAATAGACGGACACTTCGTATACTTAGATGGAGACCTAAGGGATCTTCCCAGCGGCCAGGGATGGAAAGGTTGGATTTTGGCTCCTCAAGAGATTCCCGGTCTCTTTCGCGTTCAGAGATTGTCTACCAATGAGGAAGCTACTCCTGTGAGCTATCTGACGGATATAAAAAATGGAACGCATAGAGAGGCTATTAAACGTTGGGAAGGATATCGTGTGAGCGCTATTATACAAGGTGATGGGAATCTTAAGTATCGTCTTGATAAAAGACTATTGGGTCGCTCAATGAAAGATGAAATTTCGGAGGTCAAAGAGCTTTTGAGGGATGATTCATCCTCCCCCGACTCTACTCTTCTTGAGGAGAGGCTTGGGAGACTTTATCTGCAGCATGAATCGATATTTAATCTATTTTCCAAGTTTGCTGCTGGGGAAAATGAAAGATATAAAGAAGCACAATTGAGGTTCTCTACTTATGATGGGAGACTTCCTTACACGTTGTTAGATAAATTCATCACAGGTCTAGAGAAACCCACCCAAAAAAGTCCGCTTCTGGGAGTAGGTGATCCATTGCAGTTGTTATTAGAAGGACTGCTATGGCTTCGTCTTAAGGAGCTTAAAGTCGCAAATCGACCTAAGACTGCTGGTACGAGGGGAGGTCGAACAACACAGGCGACTGGTAAAGAGTATAGTAATGACTTGAGCCTTCTGACTAAACCGGCGGATCTCGAAATTTTTAGGCGATTTATAGATCTTGGCTTGAATACACTTAATTTAAAAAACATCCCAAAGTCTCCAGCTAAACCCTAGCATTCTGTTTCGCAGCTATGAGAACGTTTAGTGGTTCAGCTTCCGTCTTACGTTCTCGCTACAAACTTCCCCTGTTCGAGATGAATAATTTCCTGCAAATAAGACATAGCTGAGGGTCGGTGGGTCACCATGATGAGGGTGGAGCCGAGCTTCTGGAGTTTTTTGACAAAGAACTCGCAGAAGAGTTTTTCCATTTCGGGATCGAGGGCAGAAGTGCCCTCGTCGATCAATAGCAGTGGCTTAGCGTGGTAGAGAAGACGGAGGAGGTGCACCATCTGCATCTGTCCGCCCGAGAGTTTTTTCTTTTCCAGAAGATCTTGCGTCCAATCCTGCTGATCCAGTCCCATTTCAGAAATAAGGTTGCGAATACGATCAGGTTCGGGGTCTAGAGGATAAGAAATATTTTCTGCTATGGTGCCGTTCATCAGCTCTGCGTTTTGGGGCATGTACGATATGTTTTCCCCTGAGTGCAGAAATCTAGGGTTATAAAGCAGCTGCCCTTGGTCGAGTTTTTGCAGTCCTAGCAAAGTGTGGATGAGAGTCGACTTCCCTGATCCAGAAGGCCCGACGACACCATAGATTTTGCCAGGCTCGAAGGAAAAAGATAAGTCATGCAAGACTTCTCGTCCTTCGTAAGAGGCCGAAACTTTTTCGAGTTTGAGCAGCCACGGACCTTCTTGCAGTTTGTACGGCTTCGATGTATCGACACCCTTCTGAGACCTCATGATACTGAGCAGGCTCAAAATTCGACTCGTAGCCGCAGCGCCTTCTCTGTTCTTGTTGAAGTAACGAGCGAGGACGGCACCCGACTGAGCGAGTACAGCTAGTGAGGTGAAGAAGGACAGAGCCACGGAGCCACTAAACTCACCCCTGCTGATAGCGAGCAGGCATAGATAGAGGACGAAGACCATGGACAGTACGCCGACGAGTTCGATCAGAGGTCCGCTTTGTGCTTTCACTCTTGCAGCTCTGTAGAATGTATCAAATAGTCCACTAGTAAATATTTGGAATTTCGTTTCTTCGATATGCTCGGTGCGATAATGTTTGATGGTCTCCACACCTAAGAGCCTCTGCTGCAGCCATTCGGAGAGAGCAGAATAGTCGGAGAGAGCTTTTGAGGCTCGTCGACGTAGCGTCTTCCCCAGTCGGGATAAGATCACTGTAGAGGGGAGCACCCCGATGAAGAAGAGCAGAAAGAGTTTCGGAGAAAGGAGCACGAGCGTGACACTCAGAAATAGCACCTTGAGCAATTCTCGAGGGATGCCTCCAAAGAAATGCACCAGATATTCTCGAACAAGTTTGATATCGGTCGTAACTAGACTTGAAAGTTCAGCCTCTTCCGTTGATCCAGCTTTTTTAAGAGTGGGATCCATCGCAAGGAAGGCCTCAAGGATCTGAGCTCTCATGTTCTTAGTTACGAGTTCAGAAATGTTTTCCCAGAAAAAATATTGCAGGGTGCCAAATAGACCCTTCGCTGCTGATAGGCCTAGAAGAGCAAGGGGCATGATCTGCATGAGCTGAGTATGATCAAAGGCAGACTTTTGAGTGATAAGTTCTAAGCTGCTTCCAATGGTATCTCCCAGCATTTCACGGAATGTGAAAGACTGACTTCGGTCAGGGCTGATTAAAATGCGTAGGCAGGGGCCGACGAGAGCGGAGACGGCAGAAGCTAGCACCCCCAGGAAGAGGGAGCAGGCAGTAGCGAAGCCTATCGCAAGAGTGTAGGGCCGCATGTGTTCGAGAAGAAAGCTTCTCTCCGAGACGTGATGAGCGGAACCCTGAGAGGGCCCCTTAGAGGCTTTGCTGTCAGGTCCCGCTGAGGCTTTGGTATTAGACCTCTCCGAGGCTTTTTTACTGTCAGCTCTCTCCGAGATAGGGGCTGGGCTTTGCTTCTTCGCCATCGTTTAGGCAATCTCTGTCTTACTTTTGATAACTTTACCGATCAGTCCATAGGCACAGGCTTCTTCTGCCAGCATCCAGTAGTCTCGCATGGTGTCTTCCTCAAGCTTGCTAAGTTCCTTTCCACACTCTTCAGCGAGAATTTTATTGAGCTGTGCCCTTGTCCTGAGGATCTGGTTAGCCGTGATCTCGATATCTGAGGCCTGGCCGTAGATCTCACCAGAAATCAGGGGTTGGTGAATGAGGAACTTGGCATGAGGCATAGCAAAGCGAAACTTGCGGGGTACAGCCACGTTGATGATGGTCGCTATGCTGGCGCAAAGACCGGTTGTGATCACTTTCACCGGAGACTCGATATAGCGGATGGTGTCAAAGATAGCGAATCCACTGTGAACTTCGCCCCCTGGGCTGTTCAGGTAGAGAAATATGGTCTCTTTTTTATCTTCGTCGAGACTAAGTAAGTCTGCAACGACCCGACCAGCTGTTTTCGAGGTTACTGGTTCCGAAATAAAAATACTGCGTTTTTCATAAAATCTGACATCACGAAGATGTTCTCCGAGTATGCCCATAAAATTTGCCTGCGGAACTTGTCTGGAAGAGCTCATCGTTTTATATACTCCATCTATTTTTTAGTTCTGATTCGTCTGAGATCCCCTGACCGCCTATGTCATTCGGTTAGAGGGAATTCCTTACATGTCTGCTTTTTTTTAACTCGATACCTCTCGACTTCGCTCGAGGTGACGGGGCTTTAACTGATACGGAGAATATCACCTTTTTAACTCGATACCTCTCGACTTCGCTCGAGGTGACGGGGCTTTAACTGATACGGAGAATATCACCTAAGCAAGCCCCATCACCCTGAGCGAAGTCCACCGAGGTAGACGAAGTCGAATGGGTCTCGAGTTATAAGCAAGCCCCGTCACCCTGAGCGAAGTCCACCGGAGGTAGACGAAGTCGAATGGGTCTCGAGTTAAAACAGAGCAGGCGATTAGGAATCGCGGTGATAGTGTTCATTCGAGCTTACATCAGGTTTTGTGGATCTACGTCCACATGAATTCTTAGACCACTTGGCTTTTTTTTGAAAGCCATTAAAAAATTCTCAGCCAGACTGTGGGAGAAGGCAAGTTGTGCTGAACTTAAGAGGACGGTCCTTCGAAATCGCTTATTCACAAGTTCGATAGAGGGGGTGCTGGGACCAGAAATTTTAAGATGCTGGAGCAGCCCTGGCTTTTGCGAAAGTTGTTCTTTGAACCAGCGCTCGGCCTCTTTGCAGAAGTTCAACAGAACAGATTTATTGGGGCAGGAGAACTCCAGCAAGATGAGATGCGAGAAGGGGGGATAGGCAAAGGCGCGGCGGAATGAGAGCTCTCGCTCAAGATAAGCCGCAAAATCTTGCCGGAGACCCGCCTCGATGGTGGGGTGGATCTGACGAGCTCCGGGGGCCCCTGTTTCCTGATTCTGGCTCTGGACGAGCACAGTTCCTTCCAGCTGGCCTCGGCCGGACCTTCCAGCTGCCTGAACGATCAATTGGAAGGTTCTCTCCCCGGCTCTGATATCTGGCAGGTCTAGCATCTTATCGACGTCACAGAGTGCGATCAGGGTCACTCTAGGGAAGTCGTGCCCCTTGGCTATCATCTGTGTTCCCACAAGGATGTCGATGTCCCCAGCCTTGAACTCTTGGAGAGTATCGAGCAGAGTTCCTTTCTTTTGGGTTGTGTCAGAATCCAGTCGTTTGATCCTCGCTCCCCCTAAAACTTCTTGCAGGTAATTCTCGACCTTCTCACTGCCATAGCCGATGGAAAAGAAGCGCTGGGAATTCTTGTGGGCAATTGAGGACGGAGATACCCAGTTGCTGATGCTAGCCTTATAGTCACAGTAGTGGCAGAGCAGTTTTTCCCCCCTGCTATGCAGAGTGAGACTGATGCTGCAGTGGGGACACTGAATAGCTTTGTTCTCTTGGCTGTCATAAAGATAGTTGGCAAATCCCCGTCGATTGACGATGACCATGGCTTGGTTTTTTTGCTTGAGGTTGTCCTGTAGGGCCTGGACGATCTCCTGGGCTATCGGTGGCGGTTTTCTTTCTGGTTTGGTTTTTTTAATCAGAAAGAGTTTAGGTAGCGGTCTTTGTTCAACTCGCTGCTTCATCTCAAGCAGGGTGTATTTGCCTTGTGTGCTATTCCAATAGCTTTCGAGGGAGGGCGTTGCTGATCCCAGCACGACCTGGGCCTTCTCAAATTTTCCTCTTATGACGGCAACATCTCGGGCATGGTAGGGGAACGTTCCCTCTTGCTTGTAGCTCGAATCGTGCTCTTCATCGACGATAATCAGGCTTAATGTTTTGAACGGAGCAAACACACTCGAGCGGGGACCGATCAGGATGCGGGCTGTTCCGGCTCGAATGCGCATGAGCTCGTCCCAGCGTCGCTTCTCGCTCATGGCGGAGTGGACGCAGGCGACTAGACCCGGAAAGCGTTCTTCAAAAATTTGTAGCATCTGCGGGGTGAGGGAGATCTCTGGCACCAGGACGAGCGTCTGACCTTCTTCTGTCTCCTGGAGAAGTTTTTTTACCAGCCTTAGGTAGACCTCGGTCTTCCCCGACCCTGTTACGCCATGCAGGAGGAAGGGTT
>JAGNWK010000044.1 GCA_017985985.1 Oligoflexales bacterium | reverse complement strand
CTTCCCCTCTTCGGGTAGTTCACCTAAGTTTCTTCGGGCACCCTTGCCTTCTCCTATTCATTCCCTCTTCTCAGGGCTGATTCTGGACTTTCACCAGCTAGCTAAAGTGCATGCCGGGCGCACCCCCCTTTTTCTGAAAAAGGGGGCTGACCCCATTTTCAGAGCAGAGTCCCTTTCAGGACGAGGCTGGCCACATAGAAATAGATCATGATACCAGAGACATCGACTATGGTGGCAACGAGGGGGGCAGAGGCTGTAGCGGGGTCAAATTTTAGTTTTTTCAAGATAAAAGGGAGCATGGAGCCACTGAGACTCCCCCACAGAACGATCCAAATGAGGCTGAAGGCTACGGTTAGTCCGACGAGAACATAATGCTCCCCATACAATTCTTCACGAGCAGGCCATAACAAGATACGGGTTAAACCCAACAGGCCCAAGATGCTACCCAGAGCTGTACCAATAAACAGCTCTCTAGCGAAGACACGCCACCAGTCTCTTAATCGCATTTCACGCAGGGCCAAGGCACGAACAACCAGGGTAGAGGCCTGAGAACCAGAGTTGCCCCCACTACTGATAATCAGGGGAATAAACAGAGCAAGTACGACCGCTTTTTCAATTTCACGTTCAAAATAACCCATGGCAGTGGCCGTTAGCATCTCCCCCACAAAGAGTACCACCAGCCAACTCGCTCTTTTTTTAATCAAATGGAAGATATTAATTTCTAGGTAGGGTTCATTTAAAACCTCACTACCCCCCAATTTTTGGATATCCTCTGTCGCTTCTTCTTCGACCACCTCGATGATGTCATCGACGGTAATAATCCCCTTCATCTGCTGTGAGCTCGTCACAACGGGAATAGCCATGAGGGAACTCTTCGAGAAGAGCTCGGAGATCTCCTCCTGAGACATCGTTTCGTTCACTGTGACCAGAGACGTCCGCATGATGTCCCGGATCACTGTCTCCCCATCTGTGGAGAAGAGTTTCCTTAAAGAAACTGCCCCAAGCAGTCTCTGTTCGAGATCGAGGACGTAAAGATATCGCGCCGTCTCTGCCGTCATCGCCTGCTTACGGAGATATCGGATCGCCTCATCTACATTCATCTCGGGACGCACGCGCACAAACCGTGGGTTCATCAAACCCCCAGCCTCGTCCTCTTTGTAGGCGAGAAGGGACACCACCTCTTTCCTGGTGGGACTATCGAGTTGCGAAAGGATGAAACTACGACTGGATGAGGGGAGCTCTTGAATCACGTCGGTAAGATCATCGGGAGGGAGCAGACGCAGCCAAATTCTCAACTCCCCCTGGGGAAGAGCCAAGATCAAATCCCCTTGATCCTTGGGTTTAAGACTGAGAAAAAAATCGTCAGCATCGGCACGTGGCAGCGAAGCAAAGATCTCTAGCTGCTCAGCTCCAGAAAGCTCTGACCATTTTTCACGGAGCTCATAAATGGAAACACGAGAGGCCTTTTCCATTTTTAATTACCCCTACTCTTGCGAAGCTGTACTGCGTTTGAGCTTACACAATTTCATCGGAAAAACCAGCTGAGGCTTAAGGAGCGTCAGGAGCGTCAGGGTATGTCATATCCTCCACTTCTAGTAGGTCATTGGATCGTGGGAAGGAGGAGGGGAGGGGCTGATCTATAAGTCCTCCAGTCTCTGGTAGGCCAGTTGGCGCACCTTGGCCCCTACTTGGGGAGATAGTTGACGATCCCCCATCCGAGGAAGGAGGAAGAGAAGCTGGGGAGGATTGTCGAGGGGTACTTCCACCTCCCTCACTTTTTGGAAGAGGGCGAGTGTATTGGATCCAAGAAGAACCCGGTGTGACTTTTAATCCTAAGCCATTCATTTTTTCTTCCATAGCAGGAAGGTTATACATCCACTCATGCTGCTTATTTTTGGGTATAGTGTTAGCAAGTCTTACTGCTTCATCTTCTTTGAATCTATTCAACATCAAAGCGGGTTTTATTTCGAATGGGAGAGACTCTAGGGGGTTTTTTTGATAGTGTTTAATAAGTAACCTAGACTGCTCCGGAGTAATTCCCCCTATGAAAGCAGGAACTGCTCTCTCTTCAAGATCAACGGAATCATGCTTTGCAAAACCCATATATTTATTACCCTGTACCATCCATGGATAAGGGAATGTCACACCCATATCCGCAAGTTTCTTAACTCTTTTTTCAACGACAGCTGTCAACTTTTGTATACGGAATATACGAGGGCTGTTTGTGAACCAATTTATAAAGCTGCTCCACCCACGTGCCTGATAGGAGAC
Source organism: Oligoflexales bacterium (assembly GCA_017985985.1). Lineage (GTDB taxonomy): Bacteria > Bdellovibrionota_B > Oligoflexia > Oligoflexales > Bog-1112 > JAGNWK01. The sequence goes on along the minus strand of JAGNWK010000044.1, from coordinate 21,978 downwards.
AAGCTCCTCCACATAAAAATCTTTCGGTATACTTTGCAGAAATTTTATTGCATCTTTTTCAAGGAGCAAAACGAATTTTGGCTGATCCGCACCTTCTCCCTCCCATTTTATAGAATCGGCTGATTCAGTATCAAAGAACTTCTCGACACCTTTGCTATTCTTATAAGAAATCTTCTGTGGAGAGGCCTCCTCTCTGGAGGAAACCGGATCACCTGGCTTTCCTTGGTCTGGGTTATTACGAGCTGTTGCCTCTTTTATACTCCTCCCCTGATCCGAAACCTTCCACCCAATGACATCCAATTCTCCCTTGAATCTCCGTACGGGTCGTACGGGTTGGACAAGCCCCAACTGATTTTGTTCGATGAGATAGAACTTCGAATTTTTATCAAAATCTTGATCATCATCTTCGTCCCAGTCCACTTTAGGGATGGAAGCAGGAGCGGAGACCGTTTGTTGGTCCTGCGCCTGGGGATCCAACCTTGAAACAGCCGCCGGACTGACGGAGGCTCTCTTCAGCTTACAAGCAGAGAACAACGTAAGAACAAGTACAGCTCCAAGCCCATAACGATAAATCATAGCTTCTCTCCTCACCTGTCTGCTTTTTCTTAACTCGAGACCCTTTCGACTTCGTCCTCCTACGGTGGACTTCGCTCAGGGTGACGGGGTTGTAGGTAACACGCCTGCTCAGTCTTAACTCGAGACCCTTTCGACTTCGTCCTCCTACGGTGGACTTCGCTCCAACCTGTCTAAGTATGACGATTTCGTCATTGCGAGGAGCCATAGGCGACGAAGCCATCTTGCCTTACACGGAGATTGCGTCGCATCGCTCGCAATGACGAGGTTCTGCGATGAATACTCAGACAGCTTGGCTCAGGGTGACGGGGTGGTAAGCCCATGGACCTATTTTAACACGAAGCCAGCCGTTTCAGATCCATCCTGTCACGTGGGACAGCCCTAGTAAGCTGCTTGAAGAATAAGTCAATTTTCGATAGTCTCCCCACAGACTATGCGGAGGAGCACAAAGTGCAAGAAAAAGAGAGTCAGGCTAGCCACCAAGACAGAACACCACCTGAAAAAAGTTCAGCTCCTAGCGAACGAAGAACCCCGCTGTTTGAGGAACATAAGAGACTCAAGGCGAAGATGAGCTCCTTCGGTGGGTGGAATATGCCTATCTTCTACTCAAACGTCTTAGCTGAGCACAGACAGGTCCGAAACTCCGTGGGCATTTTCGATGTAAGCCACATGGGTGAGTTTACGGTGCGTGGTGCGGGGGCTCTAGCCTTCCTGCAACGTATGCTGACGAACGATGTCTCCACCCTTAAGCCAGGACAGGGGCAGTATACAGCCCTCTGCCTCAGCAGTGGGGGGATGGTCGATGACCTGATCGTCTACAGAACCGGAGCGGAGGATTATCTGCTCTGCGTCAACGCAGGCAATACGGAGAAAGACTACAACTGGCTCCGAGAAAATCTCCCCCCAAGCGATAAAACTGTGCAGCTCTGTGATGAGTCTGCGCTCTGGGGACAGATAGCGATCCAAGGACCGCTATCTCTGGAAGCTGTATTAGCTATCTCTCCGGCTTCTCTAAAGGACGAGCTCTCTCAGCTGCCCTACATGCATATACTCCCCATTCGTCTCCATGGGGAAAACTGCCTGCTCGCTAGAACAGGCTATACCGGAGAGTTGGGTTTTGAACTCTACCTTGCCCCAAGCATCGCCGCAAAAGTCTGGACTGAGCTTCTGCAAATTCCATCACCCTCTGTGCAGGCGATTGGACTGGGTGCCAGGGACACACTCCGACTAGAATCCTGTTATCTGCTCTACGGGAATGACATGGATGAAACCGTGTCCCCCCTAGAAGCTGGAATAGGCTGGGCTGTGAAACTCGGCAAAGGCGATTTTATGGGAAGCTCGGCCCTGGCAGCTGAGAAAAAAACGGGTCTCAAAAGAAAACTACTCGCCTTCAAAATGGAGGACAGCAGCATTCCCAGACACGGGATGAACGTCTATCAAGATGGACAGATGATTGGTCAGGTTCAAAGTGGCTCCGTTTTCCCCACAGTGGGTGGCTCGGGAGGGATGGCTCTTCTGTCTTCGCAGATGAAAGAGCAAGAACCTATTTTCATCGATGTTCGTGGGAATTTAAAGTCAGCTCTGATAACAGCTAAACCGTTCTACAAAGCACGTATAAAGTAACAACTCACCGCCCCAGGGCAAGGAGGGGGCCAGGGGGAAACTGCGCAGCTGGTTCCCCCTAGAATGGGAGAAACCAGCTGCGCAGTTTTCTCCCAAACCCTCTTCCTTGCAAAAAAAAAGGGGCCAAACTAAATAAGGACTACCTATGCAACTACCTGCACATCTTCATTACACCAAAGACCATGAGTGGATCTCTAAACCAAGCGGGACAGCTAAAGTAGGGGTTTCTGCTTATGCTATTGAGCAACTTGGCGACATCGTTCACATCGAGCTCCCTGCAGTCGGTAGTAGCATCGAAGCAAGAGATTCTTTTGGAACGATCGAGTCCACAAAAACCGTCAGTGACCTCTACATGCCTGTCGGTGGCAAAATCAAAGCTGTGAACGAAGAGGTGCTACGCTCCCCTCATCTTCTTCACGAAGATCCTTACGAGAAGGGATGGTTGATAGAAGTTGAGCTATCCCCCAACTCAAAAAAAGAAACTCTACTGAGTGCTGATCAATACGAAAGCTATATCCAAGAGGAAGGTTGAGTTCCTCCCACAGCTGAAGCTGGTGGGTGTCCCCCGCTCCCTAACATGTAAGGTTAACGGATGGAAAAATCAGAACATCTACTCCCGTCAAAGGAGATCTTTGCTGATCGTCACATCGGACCCAATTCGATAGAGACCTCAGCGATGCTTCACAGTCTTGGTCTCTCCTCACTCGAAGAGCTGTCTAAAGCAGCCATTCCGCCTGGAATTCTGCTCCAGGAAGAGGAAGTCGACCCCTCTCTCGGCCAAGCTCTTTCGGAAGTAGAACTGATTCAAAATCTGAGAAGATGCGCAGCAAAGAACAAGGTCGCCAAATCCTGGATTGGGATGGGTTATGCGAATTCTCATACACCGACAGTGATCCAAAGAAACATCCTCGAAAATCCAGGCTGGTACACGCAGTACACACCTTATCAACCCGAGATTGCTCAAGGACGACTGGAAGCTCTGCTCAACTTTCAAACTGTGATCACAGAGCTGACCGGCCTCCCTGTTGCCAATGCTTCCCTTCTCGATGAGGGAACCGCTGCGGCCGAAGCTATGATGCTCTCGTTCGTGGCCGCAGGACGACCTGAAAACTCTAGTTTTTTTGCATCATCGGACTGTCACCCGCAGACCCTTGATCTCATCCAAGGTAGAGCCGAGCACCTCGGTATCAACGTTTTTATTGGGGATCACAAAACAGTACCGGTAACAAAGGCTATGTTCGGGGCTCTGCTCCAGTACCCAAGCACCCGGGGCACTATCCCTGACTATTCAAACTTCATTGCAAAGTGTCACGAAGTCGGTGCCCTCGTGACCCTAGCCTGCGACCTTCTCTCCCTGACTCTTATTCAAAGTCCTGGGGAACTAGGGGCTGATATAGCCGTTGGAAGCTCACAACGATTTGGGATCCCTCTCGGCTACGGCGGACCTCACGCCGCTTTCTTTGCTAGTCGGGAAGAACACAAACGTCTGGTTCCCGGGCGTATCGTCGGTGTTTCAAAAGACACCCATGGCAAATACGCTCTCCGACTAGCCCTGCAAACAAGAGAGCAGCACATACGAAGAGAGAAAGCCCTAAGCAACATCTGTACAGCCCAAGCCCTCCTTGCCAACATGGCAGGGATGTACGCTGTCTATCATGGTCCCAAAGGCCTAAGGGCTATCGCAGAACGAGTGCACCGGTATACCCTTGCCCTTAAGAAGGGAGCTGAGCTCTGCCATTTCCGAGTCGAAGCAGGGACCTTCTTTGATACGATTTCCATCCATACCAGTCCCTTTAAAAGTCAAGATGTCCTCAGAAGAGGCTGGGAAAGAGGGATCAATCTACGGGCGTGTGGTGAAAGTGAACTAAGCGTCACTCTCGATGAGACCAGCACCGAGCAAGATGTCCTCGACATCCTTTCTGTTGTTTCCTACAGCGATCATCTTCCCTTTAGCTGGGACGAACTCTGCAGAGATCTCCCCCCCTCTGTGTCCGAGGGTTCCCATGGCCGAAAAACCGACTTCCTAAGGCAAGACGTCTTCCATAAATACCACTCCGAGACAGAGATCCTCCGTTACATGAAACGTCTGGAGTCCAAAGATCTTTCTCTCGCTCACTCGATGATCCCCCTGGGATCCTGCACCATGAAGCTCAACGCAACGACCGAACTTCTCCCACTCAGCTGGCCTGAATTCAGCAGTCTGCACCCTTTTGCACCTCTGCAACAGGCTACGGGATACCAAGAAATATTAGAGGATCTCGAACGAAAAATTGCTTATTTAACTGGCTTTGATGCCGTATCTCTGCAGCCCAACTCGGGGGCTCAGGGTGAATACGCCGGTCTCTTGGTGATCCGTGCCTACCATAGAGAAAAGGGAGATGCCCATCGCGATGTGTGTTTAATCCCTAGCTCAGCGCATGGCACCAACCCAGCGACAGCAGCACTTGCCAACATGAAAGTCGTCATCGTCGCCTGTGATAAAAACGGGAATATCGATCTCGAGGATCTGCGCAGCAAGGCTAAAGAGTATCAACAGAAGTTAGCTGCTCTCATGGTGACCTACCCCTCTACGCACGGGGTTTTCGAATCAGCCATTCAAGACATCTGCAAAATCGTTCACCAAAATGGTGGGCAGGTCTATATGGATGGGGCCAATCTGAATGCTCAGATTGGTCTCTGCCGACCAGGTTCTTACGGCCCAGATGTTTGCCACCTGAATCTGCATAAAACATTCAGCATCCCTCATGGAGGGGGTGGCCCTGGTGCTGGTCCTATTGCTGTGAAAAGACATCTGGCACCCTTTCTACCCTCCCACATCCTGAACAAAACAGTAGGAGGAGAGAAGGGTATTCACGCTGTGTCCTCAGCACCATGGGGCAGCAGTCTGATCCTACTGATCTCCTGGTCTTACATGCAAATGATGGGCTGGGAAGGCATGAAAAAGGCCACCCAGACAGCGATTCTCAACGCTAACTATCTGGCTAAACGACTAGAAGGTGCTTTTGAGATTCTCTACCGGGGACCCAACGGTTTTGTAGCTCACGAATGCATCATCGATGTAAGACCTCTCAAGAAAACTTGTGGGGTCGAAGTTCAAGACATCGCAAAAAGGTTGATGGATTACGGCTTTCACGCACCAACCGTCTCCTTTCCTGTTGCGGGAACCTTGATGATAGAGCCGACAGAAAGCGAGGGCAAAGAGGAAATCGATCGCTTCTGCGACGCTATGCTCTCTATCCGAGAAGAGATCCGAGAGATCGAAAAAGGGGCTGCTGATAAAAATCAGAACCTCCTCAAAAATGCACCCCACACCATAGAAGTCCTACTCTCTTCTCATTGGGATAAACCCTACAGTCGAGAGAGAGCTGCCTACCCCCTCAGTTGGGTAAAACAGCGCAAGTTCTGGCCTTCTGTTTCACGAATCGATGAGGCTTATGGAGATCGCAACTTCATCTGTAGCTGTTCCTGACCTACGTCCCACCATTTGGCACCTTCTATCAAACCGATGGAACTCTGCTATCACGGAGTATGCTCTGAGCTCGGCTCGTGCTCTCCGTGATCGGGGTCACCGTTCTGTTTTCTCCCCTCTGCAGAACTCCTTAGCAGAGAAAAGAGCCCTCTCTGCTGGACTGGAGGTCATGAGTTTTAAAAACTTCTCCCCCTCTGCCATCCCCCAGGTCCGAAGCGTGAATAAAGACATTAAGGCTTCTGTCGTCTTTACCTATGGTGGCCCTGAAACATTTCTCACGAAATTCATCCAGAGTGAAGCTCGCATTATTCGCTTCATCGGTCAGGACATCGAAAATCCAGCTAAATTTCAAAGATCCTGGTCCTACTCTCACGTCGAACAGTTCATCACCCCCAATGAACAACTCGAGGCAAAACTCAATGCAGGCTATCAACATAGCTCTCGCACCAAACCGATCACAAAAATCTATTTGGGCCTCGACTCTGAAGTCTTTCGGTATGGGCAGACTCTCCAAAACTTCGAGGCCGAAATCTCTCTTCTCAAGAGTTCTCGGCCTAAGCTCGTACTTCTTGGACGCCTAGACCCCATTAAAGGCCACGATAAGTTTTTTTCGATTTTTGCACACCTGATAAAACTCTGGGAACGACGACACCCTGCTCAAAGTCTCGAACAATCTCCCCTGCTCTGTATTATAGGTGAACCCGCCAATCTTACCGTCGCTCATTTGGAAGAGATGATAAAAAATCACAGACTCGAGCAACATGTCCTCTTCTATCCTAAACGTGTCCATGAGCTCGGAGCGATTCTTAATCAAGCTCATATCGGGGTGATCAGCAGTCTGGGATCCGAGCAGATTTGCCGAGTTGCTCATGAGTTCTCCCTCTGTGGAGTTCCTCTTTTCGTCTCGGGAGTAGGTGCTACCGAAGAAGCTCTTCTCAACTCCGAATTTGGAGTGAGTTACAAGTCCTGCAAAGATGACTTGGAAACAGCGGAAGCGCTCTACCTTAGTTTAGAGAAAAGTTTGAAGGAGCAAGAATCACAGAGAAGACAAAGAGCAGATGAAGCTAAGCAAATTTTTTCTCTCAAAGCGATGGGCAAATCCCTAGAAAATATCTTCTCCTAATCTCTTTGGGGAGAGATGTCTGAGAGGAAGGACGGCCCCTCAGAAAAAGTTTAAAACCTACTTAACAGTTGAAGTATCAACTGAGAATGCACCTGATTTTGAGAAAGTAGAGCTGTACTGGCTTGAGAAGTAATTTTAGCTTGTACGAGTGAAGCTGTCTCCGACGCATAGTCAGTATCGACAATTCTTGACTTTGCTGCTGCCAAGTTCTCCTGATAAACATCGGTATAATTCTTTGCGAGATGCAAGCGACTCTGGATGGCACCTAAAGCCATTCGTTGATCGGAAACAGAACTTAAAGCTTGGTCGTAACTTGTTGGAAAACGATCCATATCATTTGACTCCATCATACTTCGAGCAGATTCAAGACTCACTCCGGTTCCATCGTCTGCATCAGTAAGTACATCTTTTGCACTTTTTAGGCCAAGAGCATCCGGGCTGAAATCTCTCGATTTAAAATCAGAAATTTTAATAACATTGATATCATTGCCTTCATCATCTCTGTTTCCTTCACTCTGCACATCTCCAATTCTGAACATAAGATCCTGTGGCGTATGGGAGTCTTTCCCATATAAAAGAGGAATCCCATTATACTCTGTCGTCAAAGCAATTCTCTCTACCTCATCTCTTAACGCTTCATATTCCAGGAAGATATATTTTCGTTCCTGATCACCCATCGTCGTATTGGTAGCGGTGACATTCAGTTCCCGCATCCGTAAAACAATATTGGATATCTCGTTCATAGCTCCGTCAGAAATCTGAAGAAGCGATGTGGCACTCGCTATATTTTGCTTAGAAGCAGAAAGGGATCTTAGCTTATACTCCATGCTGTCGGAGATAGATTTTTCTAGCGGTTTAGGGTCTTGACTCGTGAAAATCTGACCCGTTGCTAGTCTTTCGGTCGCAGACTCCTCCTCCTCCTGCGCTTTGGAGAGCGCATTGTTGAGGCGTTCATTCAAGCCCTTATTATTAATGGTCAAGGCCATGCTTCAACCTATTTTGCAATACCAATATAGCCACACTTAAGACTAAACACCCTATCCTTTGTATCTGTCCAATATTGACTCATGATATTGTACAGCACACTCGGGGGTGCCGACTTCTCCGTTGGATCTGCACCTTTACAGACGAAGTCGATATATCCTAAATTACTGTTCATATCGATATTGGCAAATCTGGATACAAACGCATCGATATCTGCATACAACGTTCTGACCTCACGAGCTGTCATATCCGCCTCAAACTTTTGCTTCTTCCCTCCTTCGGCTGCTAGCTCTACAAAAACAATATTTTTTGATGAAGAGTGTTGAGCAGAGCAGCATTCAAAACTAAACTTCCTATCTCCAGAGGCTGCATCAAACACTGTTTTAAGACCAGAAAGCAGCTTCCCTTCAGGACAAGTAAAATCCATATCTGCTAAAGGTGCACTCGCTTCCTTAAGTTCACATGAACTCTTCACTTTTTTAACAGCTTGACCTGATCCATCCTCAAAAAATTCACATATAGGTTGGTAGAATCTATCTTTTGCTGTGTCGTCATAGAAACTTTTTAATCCCACTAAAAAGGAATGACCAGGGCAACTGAATACACTTGCAAATTGTGGATCTGCTTGTCGACTAGCAGCCTCTGCATCCATCACAAAATTTTCCCTGGAACCACTGAGAGAAAAGCTGGTAAAAGGAGCTGCTTCATCTGCAGCTCTCCACCTAGCAACCTTAGAGATCAAATTTGCATCTCCTTTCTTCGCAGAACCAGCAGCAGCTTTGGCCGCCTTTGCTGGTGTTCCCGCGCCAGTAGCCGCTGCCGCTTTAGAATCTGCAGCCGTATCTGCGGGATTTGAAGCCTGAGCCGCTGCTCCATTTGCAGTCTTTGCTGCGCTTGCATCCTGGGTCAATTCCGGTACTGTTCCCGTTCCCATAGCCACATTGCTGCCATCAGACGTCGCACTCGCACGACTCCCCGCTGCAGGCTTAGGAGCTTCGGCACAAGCTAAAAAGAACGATAGGCCTGAGGCAGCCAAGAGAAAAGGCAAGCGAGTAAATCTAAAAAAAACACTCCAACTGTTGAAGCTCTTCATTTTTTTCCTCTTCTGGATGGCTCGGAGCCTTATCGGAAAGAAGAAGCTTGATCTTTAATCGATTTTTTTAGACTGAATTTCCGGCGCTCTACGCAGAGATTTTCCCAAGCTAGCGGCAGAGCGGCGCGGGAGCCTCTCGACTCACGCCTCTCCCATGAAGTAAAACGTTTACTCCTCTCGAAATGTTTTTGGGGGATTCAATCCCAAACTATCTCCGAAGGACTGTGTTATTTTATTCAAAAGATCTTCAACCGTAGAATAAGCAACTCGCAGCTAGACGATTTTTGGGATGGTTCCCACACTCAACCAAGTTCTAGCTGGTGAGCACAGTCTGTAACCAGCAGCATTTCGGTCTGCCCCTGTGCAGTGATGGAAAGAGGAAAAGCAGAGCTAGGAACCCAGGCGGATTCCCCTCCTCGCATAGTTTGAGGGGGCTCCGTTCTTGCGGAAGAAGCTAAAGATATCGAACCAGAAAGCAAAGTCACAACCGAATAGGACGACAAACTTCCCTCCGAACCCCTCAGACTTCTGAGGCCTAATGAGATCTGTGCTCCATCTTGCAAAGAACAGGAGTGCACCTGATAAGAAGCATTAGCGGGGAAGCTCTCTAAACGGGCTCCATCTTTTGAACCTTGGACTTGCGGTTTTCTTCGCAGACCTTCAACAAATGAAGCCCCCCACTGGGTTTCGAGATGGATCAGTCGGAGACTCTCTTCCACGTGAAGCTCACGGGCCTTACCCCCTGGACTAACCTTTCCTTCCGCATCGTAGCGACGATCCCAGTCCCATAATCTGTATGTTTTTCCCATTTTCCCGAGAGGAACTCTCTGGGGTTCAAATAGCGTAACCCCTGGGCCTATAGCATGACAGACCCCTGGCTCTATTTCAAAGTAATCACCCTTGTTCACAGGAACAAATTGAAGATGTGGAAAAAAACTGTTTCTCCCCTCAGAAAGAGCCTGAACAAGATCCTCCGACTTCATTTGTTTGGAAAAACCCAAGTAGAGACCAGCTCCTGGCTCAGCCTCCAGGACAAGCCAAGACTCTGATTTGCCCCCCTCGTTGGATTTGAGGAAGGGATCATCATCTCTCGGATGAACTTGAATGGAGAGAGCTTGAGAAGCGCTCAAAATCTTAACGAGCAGCTCCCCGTGGTAGGCTTTGCTGCACTGCTCCCGAAACCGATCAGGATCGACTCCCTCACGTCGCAGAAAATCAGCTAAGCTTCCCCCATCCCGCAATTGGGAGGGAAATTCAGGACCCCAAGAAAACTCCCAGGACTCACCTATCCTTGTACCCGCTTGCATGTGCTTAAGAGAGGCGATTGAAGTCCCAGCCCAAGGAGTTCTTTGAATGGAAGTGAAGTTGTCATTTTTTAGGATTAGCGGAAACATTCTCCCTCCATCGCTAGTTTGTTCAACCCGGGGGCCATCCCATACTCCTCTTCCCCAGAATATGGGCATGGATATAGTCAACCGTCTGCAGAGCATCCTTACCATAATTGAACACGATCCGGTAACCATCCTCATCAAGGCCTAGATGCTTTGCCGCTAAGGCTACACCTTGGATGAAGTGTCCCACCTCCATAGGATCAACTCCAGCAAGCTCTGCAAATCCACGGAGCTTTTTCTTGGGGACGACCAAAACATGAACGGGAGCTTGTGGACTGATATCATGAAAAGCCAGAACATGAGCATTTTCAAATACAATCTTAGACGGAATCTCTTTTCTTATAATTTTATCAAAAATAGTATCTGTCTTTGATTTTCCCAAAATTCTTGCTCCTTAACTTGCGCACTGGTTCCTAGTACTCAGGAGAGAAGAGTTGCCTCTCTACCAGTTCTATCAAAATATGGATGCACTTGATATGCAGCTCCTGAATTCGATCTGAGTATCGTGAAGACGAGTAGGTACAAAGGTCTATATCAGCGAAGAGAGAAAGCGGACTAGCAGGATGACCAGTCAGAGATATCACAGAAGCGCCTTTACTCTTCGCTAGCTCTGCCGCCTTCAATATATTGGTGCTCTTGCCACTCGTACTAATAGCTAAGAGAACATCCCCCTCCCGAATATGAGCTTCCAAAAAACGGCTAAAAACATGCTCATAACCAAAATCGTTGCCTGTGCAACTGATATGGGCAGGATCTGAGATCGCTAGCGCGGGAAGAGCTGGTCGATCTTTGCGAAAACGACCAGATAGCTCCTCTGCAAAGTGCATGGCGTCGCACATAGACCCACCATTCCCGCAGGCAAAAGCCCGACCCTGGTTTTTAAATGTGCTTGCCAGAAGTCTCCCTGCTTTTTCTAAACGAGCTAAAGATAGTTCGTCCTTCAAAAAAGCATCCAAGGCGCGTCGACTTTCTTCCAAGGCCGAACGAATATGAGAAATCATCAGATAACCTTACATGTTAGAAAAACGGCGACTACGGCGAAATTTGCCAGGCTGAGTATAGCCTCCTTCAGCTTTCTCTGTCCACAGCGGGATCCTCTTGCTTCTTCTGCGCCAACTCAAACAATCTTATAAGAAGGGTCCCAGGGCCTCTCCTCAGGCTCATCTGCTGGATCCAAGTGGATCAGAACATCTGCTCTTCCAAACGTTTTTTTAATGGTCTCCTCAACCCTATCGCTAAGAGTATGAGCTTCTTTCAAAGATAGATGTTCAGAAACCTGCATATGAAAATCTACGAACAAAAAGGGGCCAAATTCACGAGATCGGAATAAATGTATGCCCTTTATCCTTGGATCAACACCTAGCACGAGATCCACAATCTCCTGCTGAAATTCTGCCGGAGCCTCACTATGGACGATATCTTTAAAAGCCTTATGGAGAATCGGTACACTGGTCGAAATCCACAGGCAGGCTGAGATGATGCCCAGAATAGAATCAAGATAAGATATTCCGGTCAGGTAAACGAGGACGACCCCTAAACAAGCCAATGAATTTGTCCAAAAATCCCCTTTATAATGAGCTTTATCAGATAGAAGAGTGAGCGACCGTTCCTTCCTCTGCCGCATCTTTTTCAATTTGTAACTAAAAAAGAAATCGATCACAAGACTCCCCAACGCGGAGAGAGCAAGTGCAATAGCAGCGAGGGGGAGATGGCCAAACTCTTCACTATGACCATGCCACAGCTTCCTCATAGACTCGAGAAGCAGATGAGCACCCAAAAAAGCAACCACGACACCCTGGACAAAAGACCCAAAAACCTCGAATCCCCCATGCCCAAAGGGATGTTCCTTATCAGGTTTTTCAAGGGATTTCTTACTGAGATAACGATTTAAAAACGATGTAGTACTGTCCGCCAGAGAATCCAAGCAACTAGCCAGAACTAGCATCGAACCTGTAGAAAGATAAACGACTAATTTAGCGATAGCCAAAAAGAAGCTTATCCCGGTTACGGTCGCTAGCACTTGATCAGGCTGAGATGTTTTGTGCGTCTTAGACATAATCTCCTCCTTCCGTCCCTAGTCTACCGTAGTTTTGAGGAACTCTCTGATAATATTTTGTTCCACAAGGGCCTTCTTCTTGGCAGGAACGGGTACCCGAACTGTAAACGTCAAACATTCGGCATCATGTAGATCGATAAAAATTTTTGGCTCAATATCTGATGATGGATTCCCTCGTTGTCTCATCGCATAAAAATCGATGGACTTTGATGCCTTCTCTAAGTAGGGACCACACTCTTTTTGACAGACTGTCAGAAGATTAGACTCAATTTTTGACCAGTCACTCCCCCGAGAAAACGCCAGCGAAAAAGTATGGAGAGTATACTTATCCCGATTGGTCTCATTGGTTATAGGCGTTGTCAAAAACAAGGCATTCGGTATACAGATGGTCTTCCCTGTATACAGATGAACATTCTTCTCCGGTCCTACTTCTAAAACTGTGGTGTTAAGCAAGGTATGATCGATCACATCGCCCCGATAGGACCCTATAGCGATCCTATCACCTATCCCAAAGAGATGAGTTCCACTTCGCATCAAACCTCCTAAGAAACATTGAATCAGTTCCTTAGCGGCTAAGGTGATAGAAGCCGCAATAGCGACCAGGGATATGGCAAAAGTTTTTAGCTCGGTTGCCCATATGAGAATGATCCCTACAGAAATCAGAAGTAGCCAAAGATTTCGGATTTGCACACGCCATCTTTGCAGATCATCTAAATCTTGAAATCGCCACTTCTCTATAGATTTTAGAATAAGACTGCGACATATCGTCAAAAGACTCAGGAGGATGAGTGTACTCAGAAATTTTTCGAGAAAAGAAGAATGTAAATCGAAGGATATGCCTAGATCCTCTAAGTCCACCCGAACCCCCCTCCTGAGCCAAATTATGGGGTCAAAAAAAGACCTCCAAGCTCTTTAAACTCCGTCGGTATATATGATGCGAGACTCTCTTTAAATAAATCAGTGCTGCGATAAAATCCATAGAACTGGTCTAAGTCGTACATAAATTGTTTGACATGTTCCAACTTCACTCCCGCTCGAGACTGCGCGAAGTCCAACCTCGATTCACAAGCAAGATAATACCTTTTATTCTCAAATTTTTGAGGAAGCAACTTTATACTCCCCTCAAGAGATTTTTTTGATCTCGGATCAAACACCTGTTTCGCAAGACTTATCATATCCAACTGACTAGCAGCCACAATGTCGAGCGCTCCATCCACTAGTTTTCTCAGATTGATAACCTCCCTATCTGTTCTTTGAAGGCTTTGAAGCTCAGAAAACCAGTCATGCAAAGATGCTGCATAGATAAAACCAGAGAGAGCACCCCAACGGAACTTATTCAGCTCTACGCGACTCAACTTAGAAATGCGATCAAAATCTTCACTTCGAACAAACAAACCGTATTCTAGACGAAAGAGTGGAAGAGAAGAGTATAAATATTCACCGGAATGTTCTCTATCATAAGAAGCGAGACTACATCGAAAATAAGGTGGTAATTTTTTGCTAACTTTTCTACCTGCTTGATAAAAATTGATCGCATATCCCTTATTTTTTGCAAAATTTTGTAGCAACTTGTAAACAATCCCCTTCATCTCACCAGATTGAAGATCCTGATAAAGATAAGGAGACCACGCTGGATTCAAAATATTTACATTCACAGGAGCAAGTTCGGCCTGGAGCCTAGGGACGACAAAAAGAGTTGAAACTATGATGAGAATCTTAATTATAGAGGAGAGTGTTCTAAAAACAGTCCTTAGGATTTCTGCAATTCTGTACAATTTCACAAACCTCCACTTTTTTATCACCAGCCTGAGCCGTACTCCCTAGCAAAGTCTTAACACAGCCGAATTGAAGAGCGGCACAGATCTTGTCCGAAGCAGGACAAGTCAAAACCACGCAACCTTTGTCTGCTGCATCGATAAATTTTTGCAGCTTGGTTTCAATTTCATTCAAGTTGGCTTTGCTATTCAATGAATCAAAGATAGCACAGCCAAGCGCCTGTTTCAGTGATAAGCTTAAATTACTTTGCACAAAAGTTAGATCCGCAACAGCCGTGTTGAAAGAGTCCAAACTAGGGCACTGAGCAGCGCTGGCCCCGTCCCCAACCACAGATTGGGAGAGACTAGTTAAAGCGTCCGTCATGGACTTCACTGCAGTCGTTCCATCCTCCAACACGGGAAGAAATAGGACTCCCGCAAGGAAGCATCGGAAATTATCGATACGAGAGTCTTCTAAACCGCTTGCTTCAAGTTCTTTAATAGCCTCCGAAAGAGCCGTCACCCGCTGTCCTCTCTCCTCTCCCTCACCAAAGACACTACTCGTCAAGACATTGAAGACTTTATCGATTCCAGATTCCCCATTTTTACTCGAAGATTGGCTATCGATAATATCGAGCAGAATTTTCCATAAACTCAGTCCAGACTGACCCAATTGGGCGGACACTCGTAGAAGCAAAGTCTCCTTTTCATCACTAGCACCTTCCAACTTAGCTAGTTCGTCTAGGGCTTCTGCATACTTTTCCTCATCGATCAATTTCCTTGCTTCAAAGGAATGATAAGCATTATTTTTTTTTGCTGAAAAACCCTTATAGAGGTTGGACCCACAAGCCCAAAGGAAAAAAAATATCCCTGCATAAAAAAAAGTATGAAAGACGTTCTTCTTCAACTGACTCTCCTTCAAAACGTTATGCTTGATCTCAGCGTAAACGCTAATCTCCGGCTAGCCTGTTGCCCTGGAGAAATCCCCTCTTCGACCGCATAACTACTGACGTCCAATCTCACGAAAAAGAGATCGACAAAAAGGCCCTTCGTCAGATAGCCTTCATTGATCCCTAGGGTCAAACCAACATCATGATCTCTCGAAAAATAATTTGTCCCGACCTCTGTCCCCAGATGGATCAATCGAGCAAGTGGGAGACCTTTGCGGTTCTCCAGATCCTGGATATCTGCCAAAGCATCAAAATCCCATCGCCCTATCGAATAGCGATAGAGCGACCCAAGATGCACCTTAGGCTGAATAACAGGTGGATTTTTATCTGCTTTTTTAATCGGGCCCATTCCTGCTGCATTCTGCACAAGAAGCCCTAAACGAAAATTAGGCAGAAATTTGAAGATCACGCCTAGATCCGAACCAAGAAGTATACCCGAACGTAGTGGTGAAAAGTCCTCAAACTTCGTCTGAGCAGGAGGGATAAATTCCATAATATCCGTGACGAGAATATCCCCCTTCACATACAGACGATACGCAGGCCGTACGTTCATACCTAAAAGCAAACGGCCATCCAAAAGAGCTAATGAGTACGACAACTGTAATCCAGCCAGAGTGTCTGACTGCCAGGACAACTCCGGGACGGGAGGATTTTCTAGCTCAAGCCAGGACTTATTCCCCACAAAAGGAGCGAGTTCAAAAGAACCAAATCTTATCGCAAAAAGGGAAAGCTGTGCCCCTAAGTACTGCTTTTTACCAAACTTCTGATCTAATTTTCGCAGAAAACCAATTTGGTCGGAGGAGACTGAACCCAAATCTTTTAAGGTCTTGGTCGTTTCTTCACCGACAAAACCATCCAATTGAAAAGGCCTTAATTGAAACGTCATCTTGGATTCTATGATCGTAGCAGGATTAAAGCGCGAGGCTTCATCGGAGTCGAAAGCTGCAACGAAAGTCCCTCCCCGGCCCCACACCCGTGAAGACTCGAAGAGCTGCTCTTGTTCCTCAGCATAAACATGAAAACCGTGACACAGGAGGAAGAGCTGAGAAATCCATATCCAAGAACAGCGCCGAAGACCGCAGTATAAAGTAATGGGCCGTCCTGACATATTCATGCCTTTTCCTTGAAAGACTTGTGGAGTAAGTCTCCACTCCTCTTTCACAAGATGACCTGACCGCCAATGTCATTCGGTTAGGCAGAATTCCTTAATCGTCTGCTCTATTTTAACTCGATACCTCTCGACTTCGCTCAAGGTGACGGGGCTTTAACTAGTCGGGAGAATATCACCCCGAGCGAAGTCGAGGGGTATCTTGCCTTAACCGAATGACATTGGCGGTCAGGTCATCTCGTGAAAAGATCAACAATGGTCAAGGAATGATTTTATCATGGCGAAGACGACTATGTTTATATCCGTAGGTAAAATAAAGGCAGGCCCCTATCACAAGCCACACACCAAACCGTATCCAGGTCTTAAGTCCAAGTTCCGTTGTCAGGTAAGAACTCATGGTGAGAGCCATCACCGGGATGAAAGAGAGGCTCTTCTTGTAGCTCAGGAGGCAGAGAACCAAGACCATAAAGATAAAAACAAAGAGTGGAATTTTAGATAACAAAACTTGGAAGTTGGAGAAATCTCCCCAACTCAGAACTTGCACGTACCCTCTAGACTGGAGATATCCAGTCACGATGAGAAGGGCGAGCATAAGAGCGGGGTAGAGATACTTAGCATTCACATAGGGCATCCTAAATTTTTGCTGTGAATTTTTCTCCTTTGGGTCAATCAATAGAACGCCAGCAGAGACTAGCATAAAAGCAAACAAAGTCCCGATACTGTTCAGATCTGTAACCTCACTCAAATTCAGAAAGAGCGAGGGTATAGCCACAAGAAAGCCCGAAATGAGAGTTGAAATCCATGGCGTTCTATACTTAGGATGAATTCTTGAAAAGAAGGGCGGAAGTAATCCATCCCGACCCATGACCATCCAGATACGAGTCTGACCCAACTGATACACGAGTAGCACTCCACCGAGAGCCACAACGGCTGATGTTGCAATCACACCTGAAAACCAGGGTAAATTGGCCCCATCTGCACTAAAAAGAAACGCCAGAGGGTCGCCAACCTGGAGCTTGCTGTGATGCACAACTCCCGTCAAGACCAGAGACAAGATCACGTATATCCCGGTGCAGATAAAAAGTGAGTAGATCATAGCTCGAGGAAGATCTCTCTGCGGTTCTCGGCATTCTTCAGCCATTGTAGAAATCACATCAAAGCCGATATAAGCAAAAAAGATGGCAGAGACACCCTTTAATACCCCTGCCGAGCCATGAGGCGCAAACGGCACCCAATTCTGAGGGTTCACGTAGAAAATACCGACGACAATCACAAAAAAAATCACAGCCATTTTCAAAAAGACCATAAAGCGCGAAAAACGCCTCGAGTCTTCCATCCCTAAAAAAATCACCCAAGTGATCAAGGCCGTGATCAACAAAGCCGGCAGATCACAGACTACTGCCAGAGAACCTATCCTCGGGGCAGACAGCCAAGCTTCATAACCACGAAGACTGAGCGGATCGACTCCATGCTGCGCCACATCAGCAAGGGAGATCCCTTGGTTCAGCAAGGAACTCACAAGCTGATAGCCCTTGGAGGCAGTCATATAATCCAGACTAAAGTGGGCGGGGATATCCCAGCCATAGAAGTGCATCAAACCCGCAAAATACTGGCTCCAAGAAATCGTAATCGCGATGTCACCGATGGCATACTCCATAAGAAGATCCCACCCGATAATCCATGCAATGATTTCACCAAAAGCAATATAGGAATAGGTGTAAGCAGAGCCTGAAGTAGGAACCCTGGAGGCGAAGTCCGCATAGCAGAGAGCACAGAAGCCACAAGCAATGGCTGTAAAAAGAAACAAGAACACAATGGCTGGACCCCCATGATAAGCCGCATTGCCTATCGTGGAGAAGACCCCTGCCCCGATGACAGCTGCTACTCCAAACAACGTAAGGTCTGAAACGCCAAGAACCCGCTTAAGGCCGGAAATGCTCTCCCTACCAGACTCGGAGGCTTCGGAAGAAAGATGCTCAAAAGTTTTTTTTCGAAATAGCGGGCGCCAGTCCATATTTAAGCCTTATATAAGACACATTGAAGACACACTTAGGATCCATCCCACCTATCATGCAGCCGCGTTATCTTGTTGCTGTGTTGTGGTCGAACAGCTAACGTAGCACCGTTCGCTCTTGATCTGAATAGCTCAGGAGTAATGGGAACCTAATCGAGTACGAGCTAACTCTGCGTCCGTCAAGATTTTTATCGCCAAAGTCGTTAAAAAAATCTTGTGACAGTTTGGTACTTGGGTTAGCATAGTTGAACATAAGTCGTTGAAATGGAGTGAAAAACAGGATTCGCGAGATGCCTGTTGTGCGCAAATTGCCTGGTGCTTACGGCTCTGCCGGAGTAGATCCGGCTGAAGGCAATCAAAGTAAAGTAGGTCCTGATTTACCTGCTAACATTTGCCAACTGACAGAGTCTCGTCAGGTCCAAACGGATGAAGGAATGGTAAAGGTATGAGTCCAAAAGATGTTTCTATGAAAGACCTAGTCTCGTACATTGCGGAAGCCCTCGTCGATGAAACGTCCCGGATAGACATCAACGAAATTGAAGGGAATCAGACTAACATCATTGAACTCAAAGTTGCAAAAGAAGATATAGGCAAAGTGATAGGTCGCCAAGGACGGACCGCTGACGCCATCCGAACGATCCTAAACTGCGCAGCTGCAAAACACTCAAAGAGGTATATCCTCCAAATCATCGATGAATGAGAATGTCTCTCCCCCAAATTCTGATGAAGCAGCCGCCATCGTTCTCCTGGGAGCCATCGAATCTACGGAAGCAACGGAGGAAGAGTCTAACTTTTTCCAAAATGAGGATATCAGTGGTATCGTTTTATTTAAACGCAACATACCAAAAACTGACAAATCCCTAACGGACCTCCAAGCTCGGCGAACGATCAAAAACTCACTGTCCCAACTTAAATCCTCTTTGCTAGGACCGTCATCATCTGCTTTTAAACGATCTGCTCCTTTTCTCTTTGCTGTCGACCAAGAGGGGGGACGTGTTGCCCGACTAAGCCGAGGAGTCCGGAATGAGGGGCCAGCTCTTCTCCTCACTAATGGGGCTGCAGATGCTCCCTCCCTTCGTTACATTGAACAGTACGGATCCGATCTTGCCGAGGGCCTGAGGGAGCTTGGGATACAGGTCAATTTTGCCCCTGTCCTCGACATTTTAACTGAACCACAGAACACGTCTATTGGGGATCGCTCTTTCGGCTACGATAAAGAATCTGTTTCCAGCAGAGCAGGCGCCTTCCTTAGAGGCTTGCAATCCGGAGGTGTCTGGGGATGTCTCAAACACTTCCCTGGGCAAGGGCATAGCATGGCGGATACCCACTTACAGGCTTCACTCGTCCCTATCGACCCCAAGACGCTTTGGAATCGCGAACTAGTGCCATTTCAAGCTCTCCTAAGCCAAGTTCAGATGGTCATGGTCTCACACTGTATTTACCCAACGATCGACAGTAAACCCGCAGGTCTTTCCTCTGTTTTTTTGGGAAAAATTTTGAGAGAAGAACTGTCCTATACCGGTCTTATTGTCAGCGATGATATGAATATGAAAGCCCTGGATCAGGATCTTTCCTCTTGGAACAACTCCCTGGTTGAGGCCATCACGGTTGGCGTCGATTTGCTGCTCATCTGTCGCGATCTTCAAAAAATTCGAGCTGCGATAGAAGCTCTCCGCATGGCAGCTCGTCAGTCTGCTGCTTTTGAAAAACGACTCCTGAATGCTGCCCACCGAGTCTTACGTTTCCGTCAAAATTTAGTGAAGAAGCAGGGAGTAGAATCCTAAAGAGGGGGGGGTAACGCCCTCTTTAGAAAAGGGAATCACGACATAATGTTCACATAATAAGAAACAACCTTTAATTGCGAAACATCTTGTGAAACATCTTGTGAAACAAGAGCGAGATCGAAGCGTATAGCATCGCAGACGAGATGCGGGTGCTCTGTCAAAAAGATTCGAGCACCTCTCTGTAAAGCAGCTTGCTTCCGAGGTGGAACTAAGACCCTTAAGTCTTCATGAAGGGAAGAGATTCTTTTTCTGTACTTCACTTCTGTGAAGATAAGAGAACGTTCTTTCAAAGCAACGATATCAAGCTCTGTACTCGTCCTCCTAAAATTTCTTGCAAGAATAGACCAGTCCTGCGAAATCAGCAGTTCCACAACGCATTGCTCTGCATCTCTTGCTAAATCCAGTATCCTTACCATATCACATTTTCTCTTTCTAAAGAGAGCGTTCCCCCCTCTTTAGGATTCTACCCCCTGTCAGCGAATATCTATTCCCCCACATTGCCGGCCATGTCGAAAATAGGGAGATACATCGCAATAATAACAACAGCAATAATCGAGCCTATGACCACGATCATAATAGGTTCAATCATAGAAAGCATCGACTTTACAGCAAGCTCAACCTCTTCCTCATAAAAAATACTGACTTTATTTAACATGTCATCCAACGCCCCAGTACTCTCTCCCACCATGACCATCGAAATGACCATGTCTGGAAATAAGCCACCCTCTGCTAGAGGTTCAGAAAATTTCTTCCCTGATTCTAAGCCTTTTTTGACACCCAAGACAAAATTTTCGATCGTTTTATTACCAGATGAAGCCGCACAAATTTTAAGAGCATCCAGCAGATTAACCCCAGAAGAAAGCATACTCGACATCGTAGAGCAGAATCTTCCAACTGCTATCTTACGGAGAAGATCTCCAATCACAGGAGCTTTCAAAATATAAGTATCGAATATTAACTTTCCTTTTGTGGTGTTCGTCCAAACTCGGAACAAAAAGACGGAAAGAAACATAGAACCAAAAATGATATACCAATTAGCAGCAAAGAAATTTGAAAAATCAATGACGCCCTGGGTCAATCCTGGGAGTGCCTTTCCAGACTCTGCATATTGAGCTGCAAAAACAGGAACGACAAAACCAAGGAGACCTGCCACGACAGCTATCGCCACCACCACAACGATCACTGGATAACTCATCGCAGCCTTCACTTGTGATTTAATCTTCTCCGCTTTTTCTATATAACTAATAAGTTTAAGAAGAATGACATCTAAATTTCCACTCACTTCACCTGCAGAAACCATAGCCTGATACAGCGGTTCAAAAATTTTAGGGTAATCCCCAAGTGCAGCTGATAACGTCGAACCATTTTCAACTTTGTTTTGAATCTTGCGTAAAGCTCTGCGAAACACCAAATTGCTTTGCTGACGACCAAGAACTGAAATAGCCTGAATCAAGGGAACCCCACTTCCAACCATGGTAGCAAGCTGCTTGGTAAAAATAATAAGATCTTTAGCAGAGGGCAAAGTATTGCCCAATTGAATTTGGACTTTCCCCATCTCATCCTTGAATACAAGCATCCCTATGATGGGAGTGACCTCGCCATCTCCGCTAGACTCTACTTTTTTAACTTTAATAGAGATAGGTATTAAGCGCATTTTTTGAAGCTTAACCTTCGCATCAGACGGACTCTTAGCCGTTATGCTTCCTGTCTTCACTTCTTTTTTTGCCGTCCAAACCTTATATTCATAATCCGGCATAATCAAATCTCTAGGTTCACCTGCTCAGAAACCTGCGCCTCTTTATCAGGAGAGGTCACTTTTACAACCTCCTCGGCTGTAACAATCCCTTGAATCATCTTCGATAAAGCAGACTGTCTCAGCGATTTCATCCCCGTAGACATCGCAATTTTTTTAAGATCAATGGCTGCCGCTCCATTAAGAATAGCTCGCTTGACCTCATCATTCATGATTAAAACTTCATGAACAGCAACTCGTCCCTTACCTCCACTATTATTACAAGCAGCACAGCCCTTTCCTTTGTAAGCTTTGACACTATCT
>JAGNWK010000116.1 GCA_017985985.1 Oligoflexales bacterium | reverse complement strand
CATGACCAATTGATCGAGAACTAGATTCTCAAAATCAGTATTTCGTCCATCCGCAGCGACACTCGTCTTCCCCTTTCCTAACTCATCGATGACCAAAACATCCACCTGAATGAGAGGAGCAAGGATCTGGGCTTCTGCTTTGTTTTCAGAGTAACCAGCCCTGATGTGGGAAAGGAGTTGAAAAAAATCAACAAAACGAACAGCTACACCCATCTCTGCTAGTTTTTTACAGACGCTGGCTAGTATATAAGTCTTCCCGACTCCGACTGGTCCACCCAACACGAACCCCTGACTGCGGGTGATCGAAAAATCAGCAAGCCAATTCTTTATCTTTTGGAGAACAGAAGAATTGCGTTCGGTGCTTGCATTGATGCACGTGGCCTGAAAAGCTTCAAACGATGCATCGGTATATCGAGAAGGAATAAAGGCTTCGTTGATAAGACTAGCCACTCTTCTTGGCGTTGGAGTCTTGCACACTCTAGTTACAGAGGAGCCGATGAGTTGTTGGCTCTGACCATGGCATAATCCACAGTTCAAGACACAGTCGCAGACATGAGCCTTAGCAAAGGCTGAAATAGGACGTGCAATGTAACCAAAACCAGAGCACTGTTTGCATTTTCTGGATAAGGAGCAAGAGGGAGCTTTCTCAGTGCGTCTTGCAGGGTCTGAGAAGGAAAAATCCGAATCGGACTTGGAGAGCTCTGACACGAAGCTGTACTTTGATCTTCGATTTCCACCTCTCTCTTGACTTGGCAAGGAGGAGGAGCTCTTTCCGTTCAATGTCTAACCCCGATCATGTAAGTTCAGGATAACGTGCCAGTTGCTGGGCTCTTTATTGGCTCCGCTGTCGAAGTATTCCATATCGTCATTGCGAGGAGCCAGAGGCGACGAAGCAATCTTACGAAGTATTCCATATCGTCATTGCGAGGAGCCAGAGGCGACGAAGCAATCTTTCCTTTACACGGAGATTGCTTCGCTACGCTCGCAATGACGAGGTTCCGTCATGAATACCAGAGCAGCTGGCTCATGACAAAGACAGAGACCTAGCAGCTCACACGTTCCTAAGAACTTATTCGATTATCTCTTCACCCTACGAGCGTAGTATTCAACAATGGTTGAAATATCGATCGGGAAAGGCAAAGATTCTCTATCTGGCAAAGCTATGATTTTAGCAGAAGCAGCGCCTGCGCTTTCAAAAGAGATCCAAGCCGGTCTGGCAAGTGAGGTGTTCTCTAAGGAATAGGCGACAACTGGAAACTTATAAGCGTCTGGCCTTAGGCTAAGAACCTGTCCCAAGCCAATTCTGAAAGACGGTATGTTGACAATCTTACCGTCAACCAAAACATGGCGATGACCAACAAGCTGACGAGCAGCAGAAATCGTCGGTGCAAATCCAGCTCTGAAGATCGCATTGTCCAGGCGTCTTTCGAGCAGTTCTAGGAACTTGTTCCCGGAGTGCTCACGTGATCGGAAAGACTCAGAGGCAATTCGTCTCATGTAGTTTTCGGTGATACCGTAGTTAAAACGCAGTTTTTGCTTTTCAAGAAGCTGAGCCCCGTATTGGCTCTTTTTTCTTCTGAACTGGCCTTCTTTCATCCCGGGAGGATTTGGGCGACGCTCTATAGTTTTACGAGAAAGACCAGGTAGGTTCATACCTACCGCACGCATGAGTTTTACTCTAGGTCCACGGTATCGTGACATAATTCGTAGATTCCTCTATCTGGGCAAACAATAAACTGAACAAACAATAAACGATGCTCATGAAGGCGAGCACGTTTTTGAGAGCTTACACGGAAACGCCGTAAACATCCTTTTAAACTTCATCCTTCAAAAAAAATCAACCTGATTTTCTGTTTTATGAAGATCAGCCCCCCCGAGATCATACAAGTCTTTCATCAAAGAACCTGTCAGAACCTGTTCGGGACTACCCTCAGTAAGGATTTTACCGCCGCTCAATACGAATAGGTAATCCGCAAAATTTTTGGCTAAGGCAAGGTCATGCATACTGGCGCAGATCGTTCTACCTGATTTGAGCTCTTGCTTCAAGAGACGTAAGAAAGATACGGCTCCTCCATAATCCAAATGGGCTTCGGGTTCATCGAAAAGAAGGATATCCGCCTTACCGATAAGTGCTCGAGCTAAAAGAACTTTCTGCAGTTCTCCACTACTGAGAGAGAGGATGGATCGATGTCTTTTTGAGGCCAAAGAGAAAGAAGACAGCAGTCGTTCTAGACGCGCCTCCTTCTCTGCTGCTTGGATTTCTGCCCAAGGGTAGAGACCCATCAAAATTGTATCTTGAACAGAGAAGGAAAAAGCAGGAGAAGACTCCCCGCACCAGGTCAAACTTCTTGCCCTTTCCAAAGCAGGGTATTCCTCAAGGAATTGTGAGCCTAATAAGACACAGCGCTTCGTTGCAGACCCATCCAGGCCCGCTAGAGATCTGAGAAGAGTAGACTTCCCAGCCCCGTTTGGCCCGATGACAACCGTGAGCTTGCCCTTCGGCAGTGTCAAAGAAACTTGCTTAAGGAGGCAGGCCGCGCCTGCTCGTGTGAAAACAGACAGCTTATGGACTCGTAGTTCCATCGAGTTTCTTTCTCAGAATGAATAAAAAGAAGGGTGCACCTAGGAGGGACGTCAGGATCCCGACTTCTATTTCTCTGGGAGCAAACAAAAATCGAGCACAAGTGTCCGCTAAAAGTGCCAGGGTCATCCCATTTATCAGGCTAAAAACCAGTAGCGGACGATGTTTGGACCCTAACAACATTCTGTTCAAGTGAGGAACGATAAGCCCAACAAAAGGCAGCGAGCCTGCACCAACCACACTTACGGCTTCAAGGACTGAGATACTCAGAATACAAAGAAATTGTAAGCGCGGAATAGCCACCCCTAGAGACTTAGCCCAAGGTTCCCCGAAAGAAAGTAGGTCAAGTCTTGAGCTTAAACTCATAGCAAGGACAGTGCCAGGAACGAATAGAACAGCAGACAGAGCGACATGTTCCCAAGACCTGCCTGAAAAACTGCCCATCAGCCAGTGTAGGAGAGCCGCTGCTTTTTCCCAGTCGGAAAGGAGAAAAGATAAGAAAAGCGAGGCGACGGCAGAGAGAAGGCTCGACAAGGCGCAGCCACTGAGCAGTAGCGACTTACCCGAGGCCGTGTCTCCGCGACTGCTCCAGGATAAAGCAAAGATCAATGAGCTAGAGAGAAAGGCGCCACCCAGAGCAGCCAAGGGGAGTAACAACGGCTGTAACCACAGCGAGCTCATGTAGAACACGAGGATCGCAGCCAGGGCTGCTCCTTGACTTACTCCCAGTAAAGTTGGTGTTGCCAAATCGTTTCGAAAAAGCCCCTGGCTGATCACACCCGCAGCGGCAGAGGCTGCCCCACACAGCATAGCGAGAACGACCCTCGGAGCACGGATGGAAAAGAGAATCAGAGCCGCTTGTTCAGCCTGCTCAAGCCCACTAGACGAGTCAAGATAAACCCTCCAAAGGTCCCAAAACCCTAGATCACCCGTTCCATAGGCCCAGGACAGGCCCATAGACAATAGAAGTCCGATCAGAGATAAGACCATCTTCAAATAAGAGGGCACTGTCCTAGTTTTAGGTTTTTTAGAATCAGGCCTCTTGGCGTCAGGCATCTCGGTTTCAGTTCTTCGGAGTTTGAAGTTTGATGAGCTCTATACCCACACTAGTGAGGATAGCAGAGGAGGCTTCCGATGATCGATAGTCGTCTTCGTAATAGATTTTTTTGACGTGCCCCAAATTGATGAGGCGCTTTGCACAGCTGACGCAGGGGTGATGGGTGACAAAGGCAATCTTGGGAGTTCCCCTGGGGCTGTCACAGTTGATGACAGCATTTTCTTCTGAATGCAGGCAGCCACACTGACCAGCCTCATCTCGATCACAGTGGTTGGGAAGGCCTGTCGCGTTCCCGTTATAACCCACAGCCAAGACTTTTCGATAGTCTTCACTGGTGATAACAGTCCCTACTTGTAAGCGCTTACAGGTAGACCTTTTCGCCAGGGTACGTGCTAGCTGTAAGTAGATTTCTTCGAAAGAAGGTCGGATCATGAACGCCTCTGGGAATCGTTATTTTGTTTGAAGGGTTGTGAGTTTGCCTCAATCTGCGAGGTATACTATAGGACTCATGGAGCGCTTGCAAGGAGGGGTGGCTGCTGTAGTTATTTTTAATATAAGCACGCAAGGAGGGGTTTAAGGGGAAACTGCGCAGCTGGTTCCCCTTAAAAAAGGGGAAGAATCAACCTTTGGTGACTTTATATAAAGTCACTGTGAATAAAAGAGTCGCTCCACCTGGAATCTTAGGTACTGAACCACGATCGCCATAGCCCAGATCCGAAGGTACCACTAACTTGATTTCTCCTCCTTCACCGATAAGTTGCAATCCTTCAGTCCAACCTTTGATAACAGCATTGAGAGGAAAACTAATCTTTTCTTTCCGATCGACAGAAGAGTCGAAGACAGTCCCATCAAGAAAGGTACCGTGATAATGAACTTCGACAGTATCATTAGGGCCCGGTTTAACATTGCTACCTGGTTTTACAATTTCATAAGCTAGACCTGAAGGGGTAACCTTCCCGCCTTTTTTAAGAAATTCTTCGATGTATTTCTTGCCTTTTTCTTTTTCTTGACTAGTTCCGGTCGACATTTTTTCATCTATGAAACGTTGCACTAACATGCGGTTTTCTTCAAAATTAATTTCAGATTTCTGTTGGTTCATCCAATCGCTGACACCACGAAGAAGGAATTCCACTTCGTTTTTGTCTAATTGTAAATAATCAACGCGACGAGCATACATTTGGCCTATTGTATAGGCTACTTTTTCCTTGTCGGTGATTATTGGCTTTTCCTTGTGTGTACATGCAAAAAAAAGCGAGCTTAGCATACCAATCCAGACGACTAAATGTTTCATCAAATAACCTTTCAGTTTGAGAACTTCTCAAATCTCACCATTATCGCACAAAGCAATATAGAATTTCAAGGCACCACCTTGCTTCACGAAACATTCCTCTCGGCTAAGCAAAAGACATTGATTCAAGATTTTTAAAGGCCCACCTGACAAAGCTTCTTTGACCAAGCCCTTGGCTTGAAAATCCCAGCCAGTTTATTTATAAATCCTAACTATCAATACCAGCTTTTGTGCCGCAACCAATCTTAAAAACCGCTTCGAGAAAGCCTTAGGAGCTTACACATTAAGCTCACTTCAAATATGTTTCTGTAATCTTCTATAAATGCCTACTTTACTTTGGAACATCTAAGCAGTACGTCCACTCACACTCTGTATATTTTTTATACGAAGTGTACAAAGTCGCAAGAGGGACCCCTAAGTTATTTGCTTTACTGCTCAGAATACTTTTTACCAAAGAGTATTCTGATTAACCACTCGAGAAGTGGCTCATTAGCTTTATTATTCGATGGATTTTTTTGTCTAACGGGAGAACTAGGACCTTCAGTTGATGCAGGATCATGGTCGGTTAAGGAATCTAATCGTTCCTTAATCAGACCGAGGTACTCTTTCCTGCTTTTTAATGCCCCTATAAGTTCTGTGCAATCCCTACCGAATTTAGGATCATTGGTGCGACAGCTCTTGGCAAGCATATTGAGAGATGGCTCTATGGCCTCAGCCACATCACTTTTTAATAGGAGGGTGAAAAATTTCAAAGCAGCAATTGATTCTGTTGCTAACATATTATCAATTTTGCTAATGAACTCTATGAGCTGAGGTCTAACTGATTCCATCTTCTTGCTAAACAGCCACAAATGAAGCACGAGTGCCCTTGCGGGATGGCTTGTTTCCCAGTTTGATAGCAGTTCCATTAGATTTGACCACGACGCACGATTTTGCTTGTCAAACAAGAATAAGATGTGATCCTCGAACAATTGTGATGTTTCGCTTTGGTCAATAAGTTTATGTTGTTGTGTATCTAAGATCCATGGGAGATAGTTCTGTACCAAAGTCTTTCTAAGACATGATCCTTCTGCTAGATTTTTGCCATACCGATCTAAGACGATAGAAACACGTTGTAATGCAACTGCGAGATTTCTATGTCGAGAATTCGAAAGATCGTTAACAAAAGCATGACAAGTCTCCGTCCTTCCGAAGTGATTTCTCGCTATGTCATCTAGAGTTTTATCTAGTCCTTCTCTTTTATCAGAAGCATATTTTATCAATAAGTCAGACAGTATTGATATTTCTTGATCTGTACTTGCTAGTTGAGAAAAGGCCTTAATTTTTTCGATTAAATAATCGATGCCTTTATCTTTAAGAGGCGTTCGCATGTCTGATTGAGATATCCCAGCAACAAGAAAGTCCATAAGGGCGATCCTCCATTGTTCTCTTTTTTCTGAATCTCCATGTTCTTGGGAGTTTTCTGGAGGTGGGCAGGACCCAAGATAAGAGAGAGGAAATTTTTTTCCATTTCTGAGCTCAATGAATACGTAGAACTTCTGATAAACGAATTTAACGATCGAATTCAAAAGAAGTA
>JAGNWK010000043.1 GCA_017985985.1 Oligoflexales bacterium | reverse complement strand
GATTTGTACCCTCATACATTACGAGCATGCCATTCTGTTTTGCTTGTTCTATCTCTGAAATTGGGAGAGGTGAACTTCGAAAATTTTTTATTTTATTGGCTGGGAACTGGGGATAGAAGACAAAACCAGATTTGATTTCAGGGCTTGTGTATTTGAAGAAAATATCGAGGACATCATTTTCTTCCTCTTTTTCTCGGAAAAACTCCAGCAAAAATAGAACTCTTCCTTCTAGGTGTTCTACCTCTGGAAGCCTGATCATGCTGCGAGGGTAATATATTCTTTTGCCAAATTCATCTTTGATGATCTTAACCAGTTTTTTATCATAATCTTTACTGTTTCCGTTTTCTAAGGCGATGAGAAGAAATTCACTTGGATTTGCTTTATGCCATTCCGAAATCTCATGTATGGTCTTAGAGAACTCCTCGCCTTTAAATCCAGGGAGACATAGCTTGTGGGCTGCATAAAGCTCACCCCCACAATCAAGACTATCAAGCATGAGGAATCGAACTCCAAAATTCAGCTGTTCTGTCAGGGAGTAGCTTTGTTCAGCCGTAATGGACGGGATTCCATATTGAGTGCTGTTGTAGGAGTTGTGAGTGCCGAGGATAAAAACATCCTCAAGAGACTTTCCCGACTGAAAAGCATTTTGCAAAGCAAAAGACCGCTTGATAAGGGGGCCAAATTTATCACCGAATTTTTTAGATTGTCTCTGGAAAAGCTGATCTCGAGCGACTGCTATTTTTGTTAGGGTGTCCTGTTGGGGCGTAGTCGACTCCAAAAGCCAGCTTCTTTTGCTGGGTGGCAAGCTCCTTTGGGCTTCCTTTTTTTTACTGCTAAGACATCCTACAACGAGAAGTAAACCTGCGAAAAAAAATTTTTTCATAGCCCTCTCTCGATTATTGAAGTTGAAACTTAAGCTCCCATCCTTTACCTGTTTGGTGCTTACCTGTCAGTTGAGCAGATAAAAGCTTAAGCTCTTCTTCATTGGGGCAAAAGGGTCTTTCCAACTGAAGGCGAAGGGACCTCGAAGCAAATAGCCATCCGAGATCCTCTTCGTTTAGTTCTGGGCTTATGAGAAATCCTACGACCTCGTCCTTGGTCAAACTGACATCTTGTAAAGTAAAAGCCATCTGACAAGGATAAGCTCCTAGCAATAGGCGTACACTTACGCCACCTTCTCTATCAGGAGGATAAAGCCTATCGACTTTGTCTTTACTTTGGCTTTCTATTGAAATCATGCTGGGTCTCTACAAATCTTACCGTGCCTGTTTCGGATCGCATAACAACAGAGTGCGTGGTTGCACCACCACCAAAGAACTTAACTCCTTTTAACATACTACCATCCGTTACCCCAGTGGCACAAAACATGACGTTGCCACGAGCGAGTTCCTCGAGACTGTAAACTTTGTTAAAGTCTTTGATTCCCATGGCGGTAGCTCTAGTTTTCTCTGTTTCGTTTCTAAATTTTAACCGTCCTTGAAAATTACCGCCGATGCACTTAAGAGCAGCAGCAGCAATAACACCCTCAGGAGCCCCTCCAATCCCCATCAGGACATCTACTCCAGTCCTGGGCATTGCTGTGGCTAAAGCGGCCTGAACATCCCCATCCCCGATCATCCAGATTCGTGCTCCAGCCTGTCGTATGCGCATGATCAGTTCTTCGTGTCGCGGGCGATCCATAACAACCACTGTGAGGTCTTCGACGGAACAGTTTTTGGCTAAAGCAATATGTCTTAAATTCTGCTCAGGACTTGCGTCTAGTGAAATCACATGGGCAGCTTCTGGCCCAACAGCGATTTTTTCCATATAAGTATCTGGTGCATGTAAAAAACAGCCTTCGTTAGCCACTGCAATCACAGACAAAGCGTTAGGTCCGCCCTTGGCTGTAATGGTCGTTCCCTCCAAAGGATCTAAAGCTAGGTCTAATTTTATAGAAGATACCCGCTGATTTCCAACCTGCTCCCCAATATACAGCATAGGGGCTTCATCCCTCTCCCCCTCCCCTATACGGACGACCCCATTGAAGGCTATCTTATCAAAAGAGGATCGCATAGCGGTCACAGCGGCCTGGTCAGCGGCTGTTTCATCACCACGTCCCATCTGCCGAGCAGCAGCCAAGGCAGCAGCCTCGGTAACTCTTAGAAATTCGAGAGCAAAGTTCCTGTCCATGCGAAGGGCTCCTTTTTATTGACAGAGCTGTTAAAACCGGGCAGATTCTTGGCCGTGGTTTCAACAGAATGAATAAATTTTTTACCAGAAGCTAGCTTCCCGGATATGTTGGAAAAAACATCTGGAAGGCGGCTTGAGGTCTTGTCGTCATGCCAAAAATTTACATAAAGACAGATAATCTTACTCTGGATGTCCCCGAGGGCAAAGCTCTGATCGATGTTTGCGAAGACGTGGATACTTCTATTTTGTTTGGCTGTCGTGATGGAGCTTGTGGCGCCTGCATGATTAGAGTTCTTAAAGGGTCAGAAAATCTCAGTAAGATGCAGGAATCGGAGAGAGACTTCCTGGAGACGATGGCTGCAGAAAAAAATGAACGGTTAGCCTGCCAATGCAAAGTTCATGGAGATGCTGAGATTGAAGTCTCGGAATAAAAAGGCTGAGCTTAAAAACAATCCGTTTATTCAATCCGTAAAAAAAAGAAAAGCTTTGCTGGCAAACGTATTGAGTCGCTGGCACGAGCAGAATCCTAATCCAAGGTGTGAACTTTACTACGAGACGCCCTACCAGCTTCTTGTTTCGGTTGTTCTTTCTGCCCAAGCTACCGATAAAACTGTCAATCGATGCATGGGACCCCTCTACCGCGCTGGTTTTTCTATCGATACCATGCTCGAGTGGGGAGAAGCAGGGCTACTTGAAAGAATTCGATCTATTGGTCTTGCCCCCACTAAAGCAAAGAATGTCCACCGACTCACCCATATCCTTAAATGTCAGCACGAGGGGCAAGTGCCCTCCCTACGAGAAGAGTTGGAAGCCCTCCCTGGGGTGGGCCGTAAAACAGCGAATGTGGTGCTGGGAGAGCTCTTTCGGCACCCCACTCTAGCTGTCGACACGCATGTCTTTCGAGTTGGCCAACGCCTAGGTCTTCATCAAGAAAAGAATGTAGAAAAAGCAGAGCAAGTTCTCTTAAAGCTGATATCGAGCTCGGCTCTACCGAAAGGGCATCACTGGTTTGTTTTGCATGGACGCTATATCTGCAAGGCTCTGGCACCACATTGTGGAACCTGTCTCTTAAAGGACATCTGTCCCTCGGTTTAAAACTTTGGGAGACTGTCTAAAATTGTCCACTGTGAGTGGCATAAATCTCAAAAATAGAACTCTAAGGGAACCGTCCCAATCTCCTCTTGCATGTGTACTAGCCGTCTAGTACAGTGCCGTTTATGGATATTAAATTTTCGCTCGACGAACTGAGCAACATACCGATCTATCAACAGATTACTGAATATTTCGAAAAAGCTATTCTTACTGGTGAATTGAAGAGAGGTGAATATTTACCTAGTATTCGAGAATTTTCGATGAAAAATCTTGTTAACCCAAATACAGTTGCAAAAGCCTATCAAATTCTACAAGTGCGAAACTTAGTTGAACCTATGCGGGGCTTGGGCCTTAAGGTTATGACTGTCAATCGAGCTTTCTCGGAAAGAAGAAAAGAGGAAATCCTCAATTCAAGTATTGATGCTTTGATTGAAACCGGAATGTCCCTTCAGATCTCAAAAGAAAACCTTCTGAAAGCGGTTGCAGGACGAGTTAAGCTGCATGGTTACCAAGTCGTCGGAGAAGTACACAAAAAGCAGGGTGCCACATGAGTTTAACAATGCCTTTGACCATCGAAAACCTTGGTTTAGTCGTCGAAGGAAAAAGTATTTTCGCAGGCCTTCATCTTGAAGTTAAAACCAGTCAATTCATTTCTATCATGGGTGAAAACGGAGTTGGTAAGACTTGTTTACTAGAGGCGATCGTTGGCTCTAGAAAAATCTCTAAAGGGAAAATCCTATACTGGGGTAAGCCCAAAAATGAGTACGATCAGGTAGAATTTTTTTCAAACATTGCTTGGGTAAGCTCTTCTCCCGAAGCTTATCCATTGGGTGCAAGGGTCTTTGATTTATTCGATTTTCTGAGGCGTCGATATCCGACATGGAATGATAGCATAGCCCATAATCTTTGTGAGAAATTCAAACTTTATCCTACGAAGAAACTTTCAGAATTGTCTCTTGGTGAGCATTCAAAGATGCGACTGATAAAGGCGATTTGCTTTGAACCAAAACTACTTCTATTAGATGAGCTTACAGCAAACCTGTCACCGGATTCTAAGTCCGCAGTTCTATCGGCATTGATGGATATTTTTTCGAGGACGGAGATGTCTGTGCTTTATGTCTGCCATTCAAAAGAAGAAGCGAATCGTTTTTCAGATCAGATTTTTGAACTAACAGAAAGTGGTTTTAAAGAGAAAAAGGTAGAGATATGAAAACAGGTAAAGGATTTGAATTGGTGACATTCCTATTAGATTATCTACGATTGAATAGAAAATGGATTTTTCCATTTGTTATTTTTACGCTTCTTTGGAGGATAGCTTTCTTCTTCACTAGCTTGAGCAATGATTTGACTCTGGGCTTTGTTCAAAATACGACGCTTCTGTTTGCTTTCTTAGGACCTCTTTTAGGCTCTAGCATTTTCTTTTCAGTCGGAGTAGGAATTTCCTTTAAACCAAAAGGAAGTGAGAGCTGGTTATCTCGTTTACCCATTAGCACTGTTGTCTTTGCCGTCTCCCCCTATGTACTCATTGCGGTCTATTCTTGTTTTCTATTTATAGTCTACCCTACTGCGTGGAGCTATTTTAATGAGTTAGGTGGAACTCCCCTTGTTTTTATTTTGGGTGTAAGTCCCCTTTCCTCTTTTTTAGCAGCGCGTTCGATTAGAAATTCTTCCTCGGGTATCATTTACGGTATATTGCTTGGATTTTTGACAGTCGCTTGTGGTGTGCTTTCCATCCACCTGCTCATTGAAAAATTTGGTTTAGGCTTTGGTAGGTCAGAATTTTTCGATCTTTCTTTTCTCCGATTGGAATTTGAAACCTTGTGTTTCCTATTTATTCTGGGTCTGATATTTACTGCAGGAAGTTCGTGGAGAGCGACTCTTCCGTTGGTTTTACCAGGGCTTCTGATTTCAGCGTTTTTTTGTACAGTTCATTTTTTAAATTTTCAAAAGAAAAAGAAAGCTGCAGAAGTTTTCCTTAGTCCATTGGAAATCCTTTCTGCTACATGTAAAAAGGAAAGAGATCAAAATGAACCTTTCTTTACATTTGTTCAAGCATATGTTGATAACCGCCATAAAGAACCCTTTCCTACACGAGACCTTACCTTGAAGGCTGTCGAGATGCTCCCTCAGTATTCCGAAAATCCGATCAATCTGAAGAGTGTCAAGCCTTTCTATGAAACAGTCGAGCCAGGGATTGCTGAGGTGTTATTAGTCGTCAAGACTTTCAGCATAAAAAGATGTGATTCGCTATCCAAGTCTGCCTTACAAAATGTACTGATTGAAACAATCACACAAAAACCGGATCTTTTATCGAAAGATGAGACTAGAATAGTTGTAGGAACGATTAGGGAGAGTTTGAGACAATCCCTCGTTATTTCTCCATCGGTCATCGATAGCGTTGTAAATTTAGAAACTTTAATCCTGCTCATCGAGCAGGGGTTTATTGCTGATCACTACAAATTAGAAGCTTTAGAACTCAAGCGTAAATTTAGTGATGAATCAAATAAACTAGCTCAACTCAATCTAAACATTAAAGTCATGAGTTTTCTTATGCCGTCTCCAGATAGAATTCATAAAATATTTGAGATGATGCAAAGTGAGATAGTTCTAGCGGAGTCTATGCGAGATCAGCTTACGAGCTTTATTTCAAAAAATTAATATATCAGGGATAGTCGTGGTTTTATTGCGACGGAGCTGAAGTCCCCCTGGGAGCGAAGATGGAGCCTAATATAACAGGGATTTATGGACTTCTGCTCTTTTTCTAAGGATCTATTAAACTAGCTCTAAAAATCATAAGTTGACAGTGATACTCTCCTGAGGGATAAGTCAAAATGTTTGAGGGGGTCGTTCGATGAGAAGCTCAACTTTGGTCTGCAATGGGTGGATCTTTACAGCTAATCCCAAGCCTGGATTTAGGCTGTTACCTATTGATGTTATTTAAAAATGGAGGTTTGATGATGATCGTAAGAATAGCCCTGAGTGGACTAGTGTGTCTACTCTCTCTCACTAGTCATTTAGTTCATGCTGAACAGTCTCTTATACAAGCAGAAGCTGGCTCGCAAACGGAAACTAAGCCTGGGTCTCAAGTCAAGGGCCAAAAACCAGTGGAGATTCTAGTTCAGGAAAAAGAGCCTAAAATAATAGGTGTGGGTTTAAAGTCTGGCGCCATCAGTGGAGTGCCTGTTCAAGGTATTGAGATCTTCTACTCGGGCTTACCAAAACTACAGTTGGGTATTCAGTACTTAGATGGAAAAATTGATTTAAAAAACACGATTGCCCAAAAAGAAGCGGAGGTCTCCATCGATAAGGTAGAGGTCAGAGCTCAGACTGTCTTTGGTATTGCACGTTATTTCATTGGTGACAGCTTCAATGTCTATGGGATATTAGGACATCGATCCCTGAACTGGGATATTAAAGTCAGCAACGGATTTAGAAGCTCTTTACAAAATACGGGAGAAGCAAAAAGCCCTACGGTTGGCGTGGGGATTGGCAACACCTGGTCGTGGGACTCAGGCTTTTTTATTGGGGGGGACTGGCTAAGTTACGGCATTCCTCTATCAAAGAAGTCATCTTATCATACAAGTTCACAAGGAATAACTACATCGGGGATGCAGGAAGTAGATGATGAAGCTGAAAATGCTGCTGAGAAGAGTGGTAATCTTCCTCATGTTGCCATGCTGTTTAGTATCGGCTGGAAATTCTAGTTTTTATAGTTTCGCTGCAAAGCTTGTGAGTTCCCTGGCCAGAAGTCCTCTCAAGTCCTCTCCCTGCTAGGATGGGACTCCGTTGTCGTTCATTTTCGATTGGTTATCATCTTGGCTTTGAGGACTACAGCCAGTTTTAACCAGTCGCCTTGGCTATTTT
The DNA here is from genome assembly GCA_017985985.1 of Oligoflexales bacterium. Taxonomy (GTDB): domain Bacteria; phylum Bdellovibrionota_B; class Oligoflexia; order Oligoflexales; family Bog-1112; genus JAGNWK01. Next base: position 18,253 of record JAGNWK010000043.1, on the reverse strand, counting down.
CTTGGTACTTGCCAACACTTAAGTCAAGCTTTTAAAGTTCAGCCTATAGATCTTCTTCTTTTTTCTCGTTTTGTTCTTTGTTATAGAGCCACTGGGCAACTCTATTTACGCCTTGGCCAAAGCTTGAAGTGGCATCCCCTGCAGTTTGTATCAAACCACTACTGAGCGGGAGAGATCTCTGTCCCAAATTTCTATCGTTACTTTTTTAGCTGTTTTATTTTTTTACCCAAGCGAGAATACAGTAGAGGGTGATTAGGACCATCTAAAGCGTCTCTTATATTTCCTTTAACCCTTTGATAGCTAGGAAATTTGGAATTGGTCTATAGCCTTGGTTGTCAAAAGGAGGGCTTTCTTTAACACCATTGAGACCAGTAAAATGGAAAAAGCTTGACCCTCCTTGATCCAACTGAAATATTGTTTTGACGTCGAATTTAGTTCTCAGAAATTGGATGAGTTGAGGAATACTTAGTCCATTTTTCTTAGTTTTACCCCAAATAGCTGAAAGATAAAGATCGCCCTGGCCATCCATTGCTATAGATATTCTGTTATAAGGATTTTTTTTATTTCGACCTGTAAAAAAAGTATCATTCTTAAAAATCAAAATACCACCAATAGCATAGTTAAAATCATTCTCGTGAGCAGAAAATTCAGCATTTGTTTCTATAAGAATTTTTCGATCCTTTGTAATCCCAAAAACATCAAACAATCGCTTTCGATGATCCATTGTTATTCTTTCAGAAACAACTTTTCCTTTCGAAATAACTGGGCCTGCTAGTGAGGTACAAGGTACTAAGTAAGGATAGCTCGACACCGCCTGGACATAGAAAAAATTTGCATTGATCATAATTTGATGTGGGAATTTTTCGTACCAGTATCTTCCTGTATGTAAAGGATGAAGTAAAACGCCTCCGTTCAAGTCCATTCTGCCAAGATCTCTACATGTCGTTTTTTCTGGAACACAGCTTTTTTTTAAGTTCATACGACATTCGATTTTTTTATCAATTATAACTTTTTCACAGTAATCTGTTCTTAAATCTGCAATAGCACATTCAACTGGTTCATTTTCCGTATCAGGAACAAAAAAATCTGCTTTGGTTGGATTTGTAATTTTTACTGTATATCCACTCACATTACGAATTGGAATTCCATCGATAACTAGAGGATTTGGAATATCCATGACGTTTACAGTCGCTTGACTATTCAAACTTTTATCAGTTGGACTAGTGGGAAATCGGTTGTTAGATTCACTGTTGGGGACACATGATAATGCGATGATAGAAAAGAGCACAATTGATAAAGAATTGCGCATAGAATATACTCACCCCCTCTCTATAGAGAATAGATACGTTATATAATACCTTAGCACCTTTTGTAGAGATACTCATTCTGTCTCAAAAATATGTCACTTTCCCTATCTTTTGGTAAAAACCGTCAATGAAAGTATAGGCGCATGCTTCATCCTGCCACTCAACACATACCGTATTGGTACTCCATAAGAAAGGAGTCCACAAATTTGAAAAACCTTTTAGAGGGACAAAGGAAAATAGATAAAAATCTTTTCTGAGATAACGGTCGAAACGAAATACGAGCCCAGAATGCGAAGCTGGAATAGCATCCCGATCATGGTCACAAAAGCTCTTCTAGATATCTAAAGATGGAAATTTTTTCGGAAAATTTTGAGCTTTTTAAACCCTAACAGCCTCTCCTGCAAACCACACCCGTGTGGCTGCAGTTCGTCCAGCATCAGCAAGCCATTCCTCTAGTGAACTCAATGGAAACAGCGCAAGGTCTGCATCAAACCCTTTAACAAGGGCTCCTTTTCTTTTACCAAGACCAAGTGAACAGGCTGCTGCGTAAGTGACAGCGACAAAAGATTGAGCCAGCGACAAATGGTTATGCAGAGCTCCCATTGTACAAAGAAAGTGAAGATTATCGAGTAGGCAGCTACCAGGGTTGAAGTCTGTCGCTATCACAAGAGGACAGCCCGCTTCAAGAAAAGGACGGGCATCAGTGTAGGGTATCCCTGTGTAGAGAGAAGTTCCAGGGAGCATTGTCGCAGCAACTCGTTTCTTGCCCATAGCGCGCATACCCTCAGCACTTGCAAACTGCAAATGATCTGCACAGGCAGCACCCCAAGTTGCTGCTGCCGCTGCCCCACCTGCATCTGAAAATTCATCGGCGTGCAGTCGTACGCCGATGCCAAGTTCTTTTGCTTTCTCCACATAATCTTCAATATCAGTGACCGAGAAGTAGCCCTCCTCTACAAAAGCATCGACATACTGCGCTAATTTTTCTTCATGAACCCTCGGGAGAAGCTGCTCCGTGCATGCTTTTATAAAATCAGATTTACTGTGCTCAGTCGGCACAGCGTGTAGAGCAAGGCACGTGATCATTAGTTCAGGCAGTCTTCTTGCGGAGGAATGCAAGTCCTTCTGCTGAACATTTTTCATGATGCGAAGATGTCGTAGCTCTTCCTCAACACTGAGGGCATAGCCCGACTTTATTTCCAGAGTAGTCACCCCCTGCAAGAGTGCTTTTCTCGCTCTACTCTCTAGTAAAACCTCTAACTGTGAAGATGAAGCAGCACGAGTGTTTCGTACAGTAGATTGGATACCACCACCACTCGCCGCAATTTCTTGATAGCTTCTCCCCTCAAGCCTCTGGACGAATTCCCCATGCCTAGACCCTGCAAAGAGGGGATGGGTATGAGAGTCGATCAGACCTGGTAAGAGAAGTCCTCCGGCTGCGTCGAAAACAGACGAGCACTTCAGGCTGTCCTCTTGAAGGGAAGACATAGACCCTGTCTCGGCGACTTTGCCATCTTTGATCAAAAGCCAGGACTTATAAATTCTTCCTAGATCCTTCGCAGAGACATCATGAGCTCGATGTTCGTCTGCTAGAGGGGCAAGAGTGACAAGTTCGCCGATATTTTTAATAAGAATAACAGAGGACGGAGTCGCAACTAACGACATCATAAATACCTTCGGTATGAGGATAACGGAGGACGAAGTCAAAACTAACGATGTCCAACTTACCTTTAGCTCAGTTCAGTGGATGTTTTTTTTGTCTTGGAATGTAAAGTCATCATCCAAAGCTGGATGGAGACCTCCATCATCTTCATTTAAGGAAGGCGGAATATCAAGGAATTCTTCGAAAGCCTCCGATGAGAGAACTGAATTTTGAGGCAGACTTGCCTTCAAGTCCTTCAGAAAATCTGCGCAACTAATAGACCAGTCCCTTAGCTCCTGGAACTGAGATTTTAGGTGAAAAAGTTCACTGGCCAGATCAAAGACAGCTTGCTCCAGCTCTTCTTTGTTTCTGTACAAAGTAAAGTCGCTCTCATTCCCATTTTTTATAGGCATAGAACTACCCTCTAAAGTCGCTGTGCTGTTCGGACTTTTAAGAGATTTCATGAACGTATTTTAAACTTAGGCTGTAAAGTTAATGCGATGGGGGCTCTTAACGCAAGATCACCTGACCGCCAATGTCATTCGGTTAGGCAGAATTCTTTAATCGACTGCTTTGTTTTAACTCGAGACCCATTCGACTTCGTCCACCTTTGGTGGACTTCGCTCAGGGTGACGGGGCTTTAACTGGTTGGGAGGACGTCACCCCGAGCGAAGTCGAGGGGTATCTTTCCTTAACCGAATGACATTGACCTGACCGCATCGGCTAAGCCTTCGGCGTGGTGATGACTATGATTGTGAGGGTAGGAAACGAACCCTCACAAAAATAATCCACAAAAAGAAATTGATACACCGAGCAGCTTGAGCGATGATCACCCGGCCTTATGTCTTTGGAAAAAGGAGATTTTTGTGGTGGATTCGAGTCAAAAGAAATCAGCCCCTTCTCCCCATCATCTCTATCCGCATCTCTTGACTCCTCTTGATTTGGGATGGACTCAGCTCAGAAACAGATCCTTGATGGGGTCTATGCACACAGGCCTGGAAGAAGTCGAGAACGGCCCTGAACGTCTGGCTCTTTTTTACGCAGAACGAGCGCGAGCTGGCGTTGGCCTCATCGTTACGGGGGGAGTCGCACCTAACCGAGCGGGATGGGCGAGTCCTTTTTCTGGAAAACTTGCGACAGAAAAAGAAATGAGCAAGCACAGACCCGTAACAGAGGCGGTCCATGCGGCCGGTGGCAAAATCGCTTTACAGATACTCCACACGGGTCGTTATGGCTACCACCCTCTTTTGGTCGCTCCATCTCGAATTCGATCTCCCATCAGCCCCTTCACTCCCTGGGCCCTCACGCGCAGGGGGGTTGAAAGCACGATAAAAGATTTTGTGAATTGTGCTGTGTTGGCTCAAAAATCAGGATACGACGGTGTTGAGATCATGGGTTCAGAAGGCTACCTTATCCATCAGTTTATCGCAGAGCGTACCAACAAACGACAAGATGAGTGGGGGGGAACCTTCGAAAAGAGAGTACGTTTTCCAATTGAGATTGTACGCAGAACAAGAGCAGCTGTAGGCTCTCACTTTATCCTTATCTATCGACTCTCCATGCTCGATCTCGTGACCGGGGGTAGCACTTGGGAGGAAGTGCTCACTCTTGGAAAAGCCATTGAAGAAGCTGGGGCGACCTTAATCAATACCGGCATTGGCTGGCATGAGTCTCGAGTTCCAACCATTGCAACGATGGTCCCCCGAGGAGCCTTTTCCTTCGTCACTCAAAAACTTAAAGCAGAGTTACGCCTTCCTCTGATTACATCAAATCGCATCAACACACCGGAGATGGCCGAGCATTTATTGGCCCAAAATTGTGCAGACATGATTTCCATGGCAAGACCATTTTTAGCGGACCCTAGGTTTATAGCCAAGGCGGAAGCAGGTCATGCCGATGAGATCAACACCTGCATAGCTTGCAATCAAGCTTGCCTTGACCATGTGTTTAAAAAACAAGTTGCGAGCTGTCTTGTCAACCCGCAGGCCTGCCACGAAAGTGTGCTGATAAGTAGACCGGCTCGGACCGTCAAGCGTGTCGCTGTAGTGGGAGCGGGACCAGCGGGGATGTCCGCTGCTCTTACGCTGGCACAGAGAGGTCATAAAGTGTGCCTCTTTGACAAAGACGTTGAGATGGGTGGGCAGTTTAATCTTGCCAAAAAAATTCCTGGCAAAGAGGAATTTCGAGAAACTCTCCGCTATTTTCGAAAGCAATTATCTTTACACGATGTCACAGTCTGCCTTGGGCAGGAAGTAACTGCCAGCAAACTTGAAGAAGAAGGCTTCGATGAGGTCGTGATCGCCACTGGAGTGGTTCCCTTTAAGCCACCCATTCAGGGCATCTCACATCCTAAAGTTCTCAGCTATCTTGACGTGCTCAGGGATGAGGTTCATGTTGGCAAGCGAGTGGCTATCATCGGAGCGGGGGGTATCGGCTTCGATGTGGCTGCCTATCTCCTCCATCAAGGCAACTCACCCAGTGTCAATATGGAAACCTTCGCTGATGAATGGGGCATCGACCTTAGCCTGAAAAATCGTGGAGGGATCAAAGGGGCGATCAAAGATCATCGTCCTATCCGTGACATCTCACTTTTCCAAAGACGAAAAGGCAGGCTTGGTGACGGCCTCGGCAAAACGACGGGATGGATCCACAGAAGCTCCCTCCGCAATCATGGCGTGAAAATGATCTCTGGTGTGCGTTATGAAAAAGTTGATGATGAAGGGCTTCACTACTTGATTCGATCAAAGAAACATGTTCTTCAGTTGGACCATGTTATCGTCTGTGCAGGCCAACGGTCACTTGTCCATTTAAAAACGGAATTGGAAAAAAATAAGTTCAAAGGGCTGACGCATGTCATCGGCGGTGCTTTAAAAGCAGACGAATTAGACGCAAAAGCAGCTATCTTATCCGGTACAAAATTAGCTCTAACGATCTAAGGGTCTTTTGTGACTTATTCATCATTTTCAGAGTTTATCAGACAGAAAAAAATTCTTATTGTCCTCGGTGCTGGTGGAGTCGGTAAGACATCTTGCTCTGTAGGGTTAGCAGCAAAAGCAGCGAGCATGGGCCAGCGAGTAGCTCTCTTATCGATCGATCCAGCAAAGAGACTTGCGCAAGCTTTGGGCATACCACTTGGCTCAGAATTAAAACCGGTTGATCTTTCCAAGTTAGTTTATGACTCAGGTGTTCAATTCGGTCGATTAGATGCCTGTATGCTCGACCAAAAGATCGTATTTGACCAGATGGTTTATCGTTACGCCCCTAGTCGAAGTATCGCTGAAAAGATTTTAAAGGATAAACTTTATCAATCGGCTAGCAACAAACTTGCTGGTTCTCTCGAATACATGGCGCTTGCTAAATTGCAGGACATCGTGGATTCACAATCTTATGATCTGATCGTCCTTGACACACCACCGGATACCCAAGCTCTTGACTTCCTTAAAAAGCCGAATGTTTTAGATGGATTTATGGAGAACAATGTGATGACTTGGCTGGTAAAGCCCTTCTATGTTGCCTCCAAAATTGGTTTTGAGAAATTTTTTAAAATGGGTGAAAAATTGATGGGGGGTCTAGCCAAGATTACGGGCTTTGGAGCATTAAAGACGTTTTCAGAATTTCTTATCCTCATTCAAAATGTGATTGAAGGTTTTCATAAAGCATCTGAACGAGTTGTCAAAACTCTTCTGGAAGAGAAAACAAGTTTTGCCTTGATCTGTACGCCAAAAGAGTCATCCCTTCAGTCCGCTCGATCGATGATGGAAGAACTCGGACGTTTGCACTATGCTTTCGATTTTTTTATCTGGAATAAATGCCTTCCTCCCAAAATCGTTGAAAGTTTTTCCTTTGTTTCAGAAGAGGAAAAAAATTCCTACTCAGCTCTTGCTCACCTAGCAGAGAGAGTGCGTGAAGAAAACAGTGCTAAACTAGAGATGGCGCCTTATACAAAAGGCCTTTTTTGCCAGGAACTCTATGAGTCTCCTCAAGCTCTTCACGAGTTTGAGGCTTTGTCTGATTTCGTCAGGATGTTCAAGTGAACCTAAGTACGATTTTCGGAATGGCTGCTTCTCGTGTTGAAAGTCTTGGAGGTTTTTGTCTTTATCTCAAGCTTGTCTTTCTCCAAATCTTTCAAGCACCTTTTCGTCTTCGTCTTATCCTTCAACAGGCTGAATTTATAGGAACTAAGTCTCTTGGTATCATCTCCCTCTCAGGCTTTTTTACAGGTGCTGTCTTCGGGCTTCAGACAGGGGGAATTTTTGCCATCTTTCGAACAGAAAGTCTTCTAGGAGGAGCTACAGCCCTGGCGTTGGCGATTGAACTAGCTCCTCTTGTGACTGGCTTTTTATTAGCAGGACGAGTGGGTTCATCTATGACGGCCGAGATCGCAACCATGAAGGTCGGAGAGCAAATAGATGCTATGGAGTCCATGGGTGTCGATCCTTTGCATTACCTAGTCGTACCTCGACTGCTTGCCTCTATGTTTGTGATGCCTCTCCTCTGCGGCCTTTTTATGTTTGTAGGCATGGTGGGCACCTACTGCGTAGGGACTCAAATCTTCTTGGTCGACCAGGGTGTTTTTTTTGAAAAGATTACTTTTTTAGTGAAAAATCGCGATGTATTGACGGGGATTAGAAAGATGTTTTTCTTTTCGATCATCATGTCAACCATCTGCTGTTATCATGGTCTGTTTTCAAAAGGTGGGGCAAAAGGCGTGGGGACATCGACAACAACAGCCGTGGTAAAGTCTCTTATTTGTATTTTGATCTGTGATTTTATAATCAGTTATATAGAAGTGCGGTGGCTAAGATGATTTCATTTGAAAATGTTTATAAAAGCTTTGGTAGCAATAAGGTCCTACAAGGACTAAATCTTAGTATCTTCCCAGGCAGGATCACTTTTATTATTGGAAAGTCTGGAGAAGGAAAGTCGGTAACCATCAAACATATTTTGGGACTTATGAGACCTGATAGCGGTCAGGTGATAGTGAATGAGAAGAAACTCTCTTCCCTTACAGAGGAAGAACTTCAAGAACATCGTCTGCAATTCGGCATGCTTTTCCAACATGCTGCTCTTTTTGACAGTCTCAGTGTTATAGAGAATGTCTTATTCCCCTTACAAGAACAGAAGGCGTGGCCTAAAGATAAAATGAAGTTACGTGCGAGGGATGTCCTCCGACAGGTCGGCCTACATGACGTCGAGAATAAGTATCCAGATGAACTGGCAACTGGTGAGAAAAAGAGGGTCGGTCTAGCGAGAGCTTTGGCCACCCAACCCAAAATAATCCTTTATGATGAGCCGACTACTGGGATGGACCCACTCATCTGCGAGATGATTGATCAACTTATTGTGGATGTGAACCGAGAAGAGCGTGGTCTGACATCAATTGTCATTTCACACGATATAAAGGCAGCTATGGCGACGGCCGATCACATCATCATGTTATACAAGGGCTGTGTCATTGAAGAAGGGAGCCCTTCTGTAATGTCGAAGAGCTTAAATCCTATCGTGCAGCAGTTTTTATCAGGGAGGGTGGATGGTCCGATGGAATTAGTGTGAGGGTGAAGACTGGTCCGATTTTACCCACCCAGCTTTAAGCTGGAACCCTTAGAATATAAGTTGGTATGATCAAGATTCAGTTTTTTGAAACGATTGGCTGAAAGAGATAAGCCGGAAGAAGTGATGAATAAAAACCTTGAATTTAAAGTAGGCCTCTTCACTCTGGTTTCTTCAGTCGCTATCCTCTATATCGTCTTTGTCTTAAATCCAGATTTTTTTAAAAATAAAAATAATGTCACTTACTACACGATCTTAGACGACGCTGCGGGTGTTTTGCTAAAAACTCAAGTAAAAACCAACGGTGTTAATATAGGGAAAGTCGTCAAGGTTGAGCTGGAAATCAATCACACTCGCATTGAGTTAGAGGTACTGGCCTCGGTGAAAATTCCTGTCGGATCGACAGTTCAAGTGAAAGAAAAAGGTCTTCTTGGAGACGTGTATATCGATATCAAACGGGAGATCGACACGGGAGAATATATGAAAGACGGTGATTTCCTCTCACCGTCGCCAGATCAAGCAAGCCTGTCCAAGCTTATTTCTGTCGCCAGTGATATAGGAAAAGACATAAAAAAAATAACCTCATCCCTAGCTGCCGCTATTGGAACAGAAGAAGGCAGTTCCAATTTAAAAAGCATTGTTAAAGATTTTCAAAGTGTGATGTCGGGTTTAAAAGACCTGATCACGACAAACAAAACTCACATCGACGGCATTATCCAGGATGTTCACAAGACTTCCAGTACTCTCGCTCAAGTTTTAGGTGATAAAAAATCAGATCTATCTGACATCATCGGCAACATAAAGACCTTGACCGTTAATCTCAAGGATCTTCTTAAGACAAAGAACAGGGATAAGGTCGAAAATATTTTGGTCTCTCTTGAGCAGTCTATGGTTGAGATTGGCAAGGCTACAAAAGACATCCGGTCGATTGCCTCAAAAATTGACAAAGGAGAGGGGTCTATTGGAAAGTTGATCAATGATCCTGTGCTAGCCGAGGAGGTCCAAGAAGCCGTCAAGGATGTTCGAACCTTACTGTCAGCTGCAAGAACTCTTGAAATTGGGGTTGATTACCACGGCGAAGTACGTAAAGAGCATGTCAAGCAACACTATTTCAACTTTAAATTTCGCACCAGGCCCGATAAATACTACCTTTTGGGAATCACAGATCTTTCTGCTGATGTTGTGGAAAAAACGACAGAAGATCTTGAGCAAAACGAGCAAACAGCTAGTCAAGATGGCAAGAATTCTAGGACGACAAGAGAAATCATTACGGAACGTCGCCATCTCAGATTCAATGCGCAACTGGCAAAAAGATGGAATGTGGCTCAACTCCGGTTTGGTCTTTTTGAATCAACGGGAGGTATAGCCTCTGATATTTTTCTTCTAAATGATAGAGTGAAGTTCACCCTAGAAGCATTCGACTGGAGAACGACTCCCTTTCGCCGAACAGCACATATTAAAAGCTATGCGACTTATTTGCTCTCAGACTATATTTATGCCATGCTCGGCGCAAATGACCTGACCCGCCTGGATTATAAGACAGGGAAGTCGTCTTCAGACAAGGATTACTTCATAGCGGGTGGCGTGGTTTTTACAGATCAAGATATAAAGACTCTTTTTGGAGCGGCCGCGTCTCAAATTCGTTAGACTATTCACCTATCGCTTGTCGAGAGCAGACTGAAATCATGGAAGAACAGACGACTAGGGACGACAAGAAGCTTCGTTGGTTTTGGGATGGGCTCAATGACTATCTTTCCCGCAACCAGATGAAAAAGACAAAGCAGAGAGAGTTTATCGTTTCTCGTTTTTTAGAAATGGGTAATCATATCGATGCGGAAACACTCTATGATCAGATGAGAAAAGACGGCTATAGTTTCGGGCTTGCCACAATTTACCGCACCTTGAACCTACTCCGAAATGCAGGACTTGTTAATCAGCAAATATTTGCTGAGGGAAGGGCTGTCTTTGAACTGAGCAAGCCTAACACACACCATGATCATATTGTCTGCACAGCTTGTGGAAAAATAGAAGAATTTGAAAATGAAGAGATTGAAAATCTGCAGGAAATGACTGCAAAACGAATGGGCTTTTTACTTTCTTATCATCGTTTAGATTTATATGGGGTCTGCAAAGACTGTCAATAGAGGTTAAAAAATGAAATTGAATTCGAATTTAAAAAATAGATTCATGGGATTTTTTCTAAGTCTACTCCTCTTACTTTCTGCATTTCCCGCCCAGGCTATGGAATGCAGTTATGTCCGTCAGCTCATCGATTTCTTTCTTAAAAATCATTATTCGATCCATACACTTGACGCCGAAGTGTCACGACGAACCCTTGATAATTTTATCAAGAGCATAGACCCTGCTAAGGTCTATTTTTATCAAAAAGATGTCGACGATCTTTTTTCCAGATTTTCGACGCGCTTTCCAAGTCTGATTGCCAAATCAGACTGTGGTATGGCAACGGGTGTCTTTGACCTTTATGCCAAAAGATTCGTAGAGTGGAATGCTGAAATCAAGAAAATTATCGACGAAAAACACAATTTCAACGTCGATGAGTATCTAAAGATAGAGGGTAAGAATCTCGCTTTCTTAAATAATCCTAAAGATCTGAGGGAACGCTGGAGACAGCGAATTAAATTCCAGCACATGCAATTGCTCTCAACCCTAGGTTCCGATCAAGAAGTAAGACAGAAGATGCATAAGCGCTATGAGCTCTTACTGAAGAGACACAATGAGATCACCACGGATGATATCTATGAGATGTTCCTAGATGCCTTTGCTCTGGCTCTCGATCCTCACTCCGATTATTTTTCGCCAACACAATTGGAAGAGTTCAGAATTTCAACCCGACTATCTCTCGAAGGTATAGGAGCTTTGCTTCGCAGTGAAGATGGCATCACAACCATACAAAGTCTTGTTCCCGGGGGATCTGCAGAAAAATCGACACAAATTATGCCTGGAGATAAAATTGTCGCTGTCGGTCAAGCCACCCATCTGCCCGTTCCCGTTATCGATATGGACTTGCAAGAGGTTGTGAAACTGATCAGAGGTCCAGATGGGACAGAGGTGCGACTCACTTTGAGGAGAGGTGACAAAGAGTTCGTTGTCCCGATTTTTAGAAGTAAGATTCAGCTCCAGGACAAAGCTGCGAAGTCGAGGGTCTACGATGTCCAAGCTCTGGTCGCTGCCACAACTGCTACCGCCACGCCAAGCATGATAAGTTCGACAAACCATGCGGATGCTCCAACCGCAACAGTTCCAGCGACAACGATTCAAACGGCAAAGGGAGGAGAGAACTATAGGATCGGGGTGGTCGACCTACCTTCTTTCTATATGGACTTTGAAGGGAAGCAGGCAAACAAACAGGACTTCAAAAGTTCGTCCCGAGATGTTGCCCTCGAACTTGAGAAGCTTAAAAAATCAGCTGTTCACGCTGTTGTGGTTGATCTTCGCTCCAATGGCGGCGGAAGTCTGGACGAGGCGATCAACCTCGCAGGTCTATTCACAGGAAAAGGTCCTGTCGTGCAGGTTAAGGGAGTGAATGGTAAACCACAGGTTAATAGCTATGATGGCAAAGCTGTCTATGATGGTCCGTTGATTATTCTTATCGACAGACAATCTGCCAGCGCCAGTGAGATTATGGTTGGAGCCATACAAGACTCTGGCCGGGGTCTTATCATCGGCTCCTCTCATACCTTCGGCAAAGGGACGGTCCAAATCGTCAACGATATTGACGCCAAGTTGGGAGCGATTAAAGTGACCATCTCCAAGTTCTATAGGCCATCTGGTTCGACAACTCAACTCCGAGGTGTCGAGTCTAATATCACTTTGCCATCTCTCCTTGAACTCTACGAGGTCGGTGAAAAATTCTATGAATATGCCCTACCCTGGGATCAAATTGATGCCGTGCCTTATTCCAACTTCAATCTTGTCACTCCTTTTCTTCCTGAGCTAAAGACTGCTCACGAGCAGAGACTCAAGAAGGATAAGGGATTTGAAGACATTATGAAAGCCATGGATGATTACAAGAAAAATGAAAAAGAGAGAAATCAGATCTCTTTAAAAATGGATAAAAAAGCAGAGGGCAAAGACACATCGTCTAAAAAACCTGAAGTGAAGGCCAGCAAAGATGCCGGTACGAAACCAGTCGCAAAAGAAGAGGCCGATAAAGCAAAGGCCCCAGCTGATGATTACGAGGAAAAAACCTCTTTGCCTCCTTTGAAGGACGATATCCACATGCAGGAAGCACTTCGCATCGCGGCAGACTATGTCCGCTTGATAAAGAAAGAACCTTTACTCGACCTCGTTCTTCCTAAGTTGGAAGAGGAGAAAAAATTAGCCTTAGCAAAAGAACAAAGTGAAAAGAAGGTGGAACCTAAAGCTCCTGCTAAAAAACCAGCAAAACCGAAACTTAGAAAATAGGAAACAAGCTGAGACAGGGGGAGATTTAAAGAGGGGGGAATGCCCTCGATTTAAAGAGGGGGGAATGCCCTCTTTTTTTGTTCGTCCTCTTTAGCTAAATGGAGATCGACTCTTCCTATACTCTTTGTTAAAAGTGCTGTGCTAGGAGGACAGCAATGGAGCAAAGAAAAAGTCAGAAACAAGTGGCTGAAACAATAACCGGTAAGACCGGTCATCTTAAGGTCGGGTTAGCAGAGATGCTAAAGGGTGGCGTAATCATGGATGTGATCAACGCTGACCAGGCCAAAATAGCAGAAGACGCAGGGGCCGTTGCGGTCATGGCTCTGGAAAGAGTCCCTTCGGACATCCGGGCTCAAGGTGGCGTAGCAAGGATGTCGAGCCCAGATCTCGTACAAGAAATCATGAACGTGGTCAGTATCCCAGTTATGGCGAAATGCCGTATTGGCCATTTTGTAGAGGCTCAAATTTTAGAGGCTTTAGGGGTCGACTTTATCGACGAGAGCGAAGTTCTCACCCCAGCCGACGAAGCGTATCATATAGATAAACATGCCTTCAAAGTCCCTTTTGTCTGTGGTTCTACCAACCTAGGAGAAGCCCTCCGCAGAATTGGCGAGGGAGCAGCCCTCGTTCGAACAAAAGGAGAGGCAGGAACGGGTAATGTGGTCGAAGGAGTCCGACACCTCAGACGGATTCACCAAGAAATCAGAAGAGTATGTCAACTGGATGACTGTGAACTGATGACTGAGGCAAAAGTGCTCGGAGCCCCGTATGAACTGCTCCTACAGGTCAAGAAATTAGGACGCCTACCTGTTCCTAATTTTGCTGCAGGTGGAGTAGCGACACCTGCCGACGCAGCCTTGATGATGCAATTGGGTGCAGAAACCGTCTTTGTTGGTTCTGGGATTTTCAAGTCAGAGAGCCCAGAAAAGTTTGCAAAAGCCATCGTTCAAGCAGTTGCCCAGTATAAAGACCCCCAGGCATTGCTCACGGTTTCTAAAGGGCTGTCGGCTGCTATGCGTGGCCTAGAGCTTTCAAAGATCCCTAGTTCAGATCGGTTTTCAGATCGAGGCTGGTGATGAAATCCAAAACGATAGGGGTTCTAGCCCTTCAAGGCTGCGTCAGCCCCCATCAGATGCATATAGAAGCCCTGGGATGCCAGTTTCTAGAAGTCCGAAGCAAGGAAGACTTTCAGGAAGTCGATGGGCTTATCCTCCCCGGTGGGGAGAGCACGACTATGCTTAAGCTTCTCCACGTCCTTCAACTCGAAGAAACCCTCCTAGGGACCTGCAACCGTGTGCCTGTCTGGGGCATCTGTGCGGGGGCGATCTTAATAGCAAAGAAGGTCCTTGGGCCGGAGCAAAAGTCCTTTGCACTGATCGATGCCAGCGTCGAACGAAATGCTTTTGGCAGGCAGCTGGAGAGTTTCCACGATACTGTGGCAGGCTATGCTGTGTCCTTCATTCGAGCTCCAAAGGTCTTATCTGTTGGGGACGGCGTCAAAGTTTTAGCTGAAAAAGAGGGTAGCCCTACCTGGATTCAGTCTGGCTTCCGTATGCTGACGACATTCCACCCAGAACTAAACTCTCAAGCCCCTTCCCCCATGCACAGATTTTTTCTAGAAATGATCCTCAAAAAAAGCAGGGGAGAGATTTAAAGAGGGGGGAACGTCCTTTTTACGAAGCAAGTCAGGGGGGAGATTTAAAGAGGGGGGAACGCCCTCTTTAGAAACAAAAGAGGTATATATGAGAGAACTCATTGTTTTTAGTGGTAGCGCAGGCAAGGCCCTCGCCGAGAAAATTAGCACTCATTTAAAAGTTCCTCCTGGAGAAGCGCTGGTGGGCCAGTTCTCTGACGGCGAAACTCGAGTGGAGCTCCAGCGCAACGTCCGTGGCCGCGATGTCTTTATTGTGCAATCTCTCTGTGCTCCCGCCAACCACAATCTTATGGAAGCAGCGATCCTTGTCGATGCTTGTAAAAGAGCCTCCGCTCGACACATCACTTTAGTGGCCCCCTATTTTGCGTATGCCCGACAAGATCGGAAAAGTGCATCCCGAACCCCGATCACAGCGAAGCTTGTCGCTAAGATCATGGAGACGGCCGGGATACACCGACTTCTCAGTTTTGAGCTTCACAACTCGGCGATTCAGGGTTTTTTTGACATCCCTGTAGACCACCTTTTTGCAAAACGTATCTTTACGGATTACTTCACAAGCATGGGAGGGGTCGATACCCTTGTGGTTTCACCGGATGCAGGTGGGGTGGAAAGAGCCAGGGCTGTTGCCAAACAGATGAATTCTGGGCTGGCCATCGTAGATAAAAGACGCGATAGACCCAACGAAAGTAAAGTCATGCATGTGATTGGAGATGTGAGGGATAAGCGCTGCCTTATCGTGGATGACATCATCGACACAGCAGGTTCCATTGTTCAAGCTGCAGAGGCGCTGGCCCAGCAAGGGGCTTTAGAAGTCCATGCTGCCGTCTCTCATCCCGTCCTGAGCGGATTGGCCGTAGAAAGAATCGAGGCCTCTTCTCTGGCCTCGCTAGTCGTCACAGACTCCATCCCCTTGAATGCTAAGGCCCAGGCATGTCCTAAAATCGTCCAGCTCAGTATTTCTGAGCTTCTTGCCCAGGCGATCACTCGTATCTACAACTACGACTCTGTCAGCTCTCTCTTTCTTTAGCTTGATCGAGGGGGGACTTAGATGCGGAACGTGCGCTCTAGGACAAAGACAAATCCGACAAATCATAGATAAACGGAACCGACCCAAGTTCTGCAATTTGAATTTGATCCTTCAAACTCAAACCTAGACTCTTTAAAAAAGCTTCAAAAAGCTGAATCTCCTCTTCAAGGGGGAGCCAATGTGCTTTTAGCGAAGCTTGAAGTACAGATGTAGGTCGCCCATAAGGCATCACCATGACCAAAGGGTTATCATCTCTCCCTAAAACTCGAGAATTAAGCAGTTCAAAAGGAGGGAGGAGGGAAGGCCGCTCCCCATGAGGAACCTCTACCAAACGCTTAAGGATCTTCCTAACCAATGAAGTTTTGAGGGACTGCTCCCTCCACGAAGAGGACTTACCAGTCGGATCGTGGCTTATTTTCAAGACCTGAGAATCCCCAGAGGGGGACGTAAACGCCCAGGCTGTAAAATGCGATCCACAGCCTAACTCTTTGATTTTAAACTTATTTTTCGAGTTTCCTTCAGGCGACTTTAGACTTTTTAAGATAATTTGGCATAAGGATGGGTCATAAGTTCGATAGAAATTCCTGTATAGTTCTTGAACATCTTCCTTTTTTTTGTCTATTCTGGCATGCTGCATGATCTCAATGCCTATTTTTTGTGCGATCTCTGTTCGGAGCTAGACTCCCAAAAACGATACAGGACCTTTATGGAAACAAAGAACCAGGAACTAGAACAAAAAGCTCCCGAAGCCATCGTTATCCCCCTCTTCGGCAGAAGGGTGAAAAACCCAAGCTTCATTGAGAAGCTTGTGAAGACTTCTAAGAAGACTTTTTCCATTTCCCAAGCTCTCGAAGAGCATTCTCAAAAAAAAGATAAGATGAAGAACGGACGCCTCGAAGCCAATCTACGTGTTCTACAATCCTATGGGATTTCAAAATAAAGATTTGAGATCTTGATCAAAGACTTTGGAGAGCTTCAAGCACCACGATCAGATGAAGGTTTAGCCCTATCTGTTTGAAGTAAGAAGCTCAGGTAGGGACTGTCCTTAGGGAAGGAGACAAGCTAAAATCAATATACTTTACACATAAGGACCGGTGGCCCGACCGAAAGAGGATGGGAGGTGCCGACCGTTGCGCCCGCCTCTTTATTCCTTCAAACAGAATCTCACCTGCTTCACTTATTTCCCTGAGCTGGAATTCGAAAGACATCAAGGACTGGGGACTTTAGGTTTTGCACCGTCCAAAGACTGAAGGTAGTTCAGCATGTCTAGGTAGGACTTATCTCTTTGCAACAAACCAGCACGGATCATCGTTTCCGAATCGAGTAATTGTAACTGTAATAATTGATCAACACTTAGCCCTTGCGCAGCTGATGTTTCAGAAAGAGCGATCACCCTAGGTCTTGGTGTGCCTGACGCCTTTGCTTTCGTTGCTTCTCTAGCTGCCTTTGCTGCCTTCGCCTTCCCTGGTACTATGGCTGCTTCAATCCTAGCTCGGCTATCCTCAATGCTTCTTGGATCTTCTTGACTGAAAACCTGCTTGCTTACATCATGAGCCAACAGGGATATCTCCACTTTCACTTTCGACCTAGCCTGTTCAATAAACGTCTGTTCTCGCTTTAGCCCATCCAGATCAGACTCCATACCCTGAACTTCTTTCATTTTTTTTAAATATTCTTCATACCTACTAGAGACAAGCTTAAACTTCTTTTCTAAGAATTGAATTTTCTGCCAATCCTCCTTTGTTACCTTCTCCCATTGGTGGTCAAAAGGCGTTTCCCCACCCAAATGATTTCGCTCTAATACATTTATTTCTCTGATAAGTCTCTGTACTCTGTCAGTGATCGGCCCTTTTCTTTTCTTCCTACTTGCAAAAGGATCTATGCTGCTCAAGTCTGGTGAAAATACCCGATTGCCTAAGTAAAGTGTATGTATATCGTCCCAAAAAATCTGGCTAATATCTTGAAACTCAGTATGGAAAGCTTGTATCCTTTTCAGACTTTCTTCTGGCGATGACGATTTCCCAGGAGCAACCGTCAAAGACCATAGTCCCAGTAGTTTGGTCCTTTCTAAATTTTCTATAGCCAACATTGGGCTTCTTGTAGGAACATCTTCACCAGCACCCAGTAAAGTATTCAACTCTGCCTTACGTTGCTGGAGTGTCTTCGTATCTCCTTCAATCTTCTTTCTAAGTTCTTCAGATTGTATGCGAAGACTTGCGTCAAGTACTTGTTTGTCAGCTTGTTTACTAATAAGACTTTCTATCCTTTTCGACATCTCTGTTGCGTCTGTCTCCGAAAATGTACCCTGAGGAGAAGACGCCATACGGGCACTTATCACAGCGCCAGTCCGTCTATTTGTTACAAGCACGATAATAAATTTTTTATCTGACAAGGCCGTCGGGGAGGCCTGCAAGGACGAACCTGAATCACGAAACGAACCGGTAGGGGAAGCAGCTCCCGAGGATTTAGAGCTATCAGGACCCAAAGATCCATTATCACTTGAGGAGGCCTTACCATCATCACTTGAGGAGTCATTACCCTCGCCCACAAGACCTAGGCCCCCAGTTCCTGCTGTCTTCTGCAGTTTATTTTCTTCAGTAAATCTTAATATATCTTCACAGATTTGATCTTTTTTAGAAGAGGAAAAG
>JAGNWK010000002.1 GCA_017985985.1 Oligoflexales bacterium | reverse complement strand
GCTTAAAAGGGAGGGGAGTGTGAGGGGAGGGAACGGCCCCTCACAAGAAAGCCCACTATTCCTTACTTAACTCACTCGACTGCAGAATTTTAAAATATTGAGTTCTCACAGTACTTTCTTCTTCTGTCTTTTTATTAGCCGTTGCGCTCCACTGACCCTTGCATGGTTTGAGGTCAACGCGTGATCCCACAGCTTGGGGAGTTAGGCTTGTGCTTGAGCTTGCAAAGGGGACAGAAACACACTGACTTTTGTTGTCTCTGGCTGTGCCGAAAGCGCTGATAAAGAAGGTGTTGATGCCCATTTTATCCCCTTCCAGGCTTTTGCGAATGCTAAAGAGGAACTCAGAAGGCACGACTCCATCATCTCCTTTAGGGCAAGGTTTAATGCCAAGGTGGAGCTCTCCTTTGTTCTCTACAAATAAGCATTTGGGATTGGTGGCGTCATCTCGAGTCACAATGGTATAGAGTTTAAAAACACCTTGAGAATCTTCACCTTCCTGGTGGAACTTAATTCTTGCAGATCTCCCCTCTTCGGCTTTGCACTCACCGAGAGAGAGCTGTGTAGTGCCGAAGCTCATGCATTTGGCTGCTGATTTTATTTTGCTGGTTGTGCTGGAGCCACCTGTTGTCTGAGTGTAAGCAAACAAGAAGTAGAGGGGATCTCCTTCAATGCAGGAAGTGCCATTCCAGAAACCTCCTCCGGCATCACACAGCTGTATCGGTGTTTTTTCGGTACTGACATTGATATTTTGATCGATATATTTTTTCTCAAGAACCATCTTTTGATCTGAGTATCCCGGTTTGAAGGGACTCGGTTTTGTGGTTCCCTCGTACTCAATCCTCACCTTGGATCGATCGTTCGGATCAAATCGATAGTAGATATAGGATTTTATTTCATAAGTCTTATTCTTAACGAGCCCTCGCAGAGCTAGTTGAATTTGACCTCCATCACAGGATTGAAGTGGCTTATCAAACTCAGCAATGGGAGTACCACTTTGGGATAAAACTGTATAAGCAAACCAATTATCGGCCTTAAAGCTTTTATCTTCCCCGTAACAGTCCATGAAGACGGTTGCGGTATTGCCAGACTCGATAGGAGCGCCTTTAAAAGGACCCGAAAATCCTTGATTTGCTCCCTTGGAAGCCTCATCAGCTAGATTTAGCCCTTTGGGGCCACTTGCCTTAGCGGCAGCGTTACCAGCTTGACCTGGTTCGGAGAGGGGAGCAAAGGCAAGGTCTTCGGGAAGCGGGATGACGACAGCGTTGTTTTTATCGTCAAAAACGCCGCTGTATATTTTTTTTCCTTCGTCCTGAACTTGTTTTTTACTACTGCTTTTGCAAGCAAATAGACAAAAGGCAAAAGTGTTAAAAAGCACAAGGGCGCTTCTTTTCGCCATCATTCGACACCTCTATCTAGTTAAGTGAATCGTAGGTAAGAATATTGTACATCATCTGAGCCATAGGGTGGACTTCATGAGTGCTTCCTGTGCATCGTCTGTAAAGATAAGCACGTAGGGACAGTCGTTAATTTTGGCGATCTTGTTCTTGGTCAATCCCCAAGACTCACGTTCTTTCTCTGTTAAAGCACTGACAAGGACAGATTTTCCAGGGCCTTCACCAAAAGGTCTTTTGTAGAGACCCAGGATGCGCCCTACAGGGTCTGTTACAAGAAAGTAACGCATAAAATGGGTAGGACTGACGTCAGCGTGAGTAAAGTTGATTTTGATTTTGAATTGATTGTCAGAACTGAGCTCTAGAAGGGAGATGTCGACGCGGTGTTTTTCCAGGCCCTTGTCAGGGAGGAGTGAGCTCCTAAAAAAATAAGAGTTGGAGACGATTCCAGTATGGGACTTTTGGAGATCAAAGCGTACGTCAGCAGGCAGGTCCATGTTGCTCAATTTTGATTTTTTAAGGGTCGACTGCGAGAACGTGTATCGATACTTTTTGGCGAATCCATCTTCTCTGATCTGGAGGTAGAGGTGGAATCGGTCGCTGCGTAGACTGAGCTTGGAAAAAATAAGGTAGGGTAAATAATCAGATGCGATCTTATCATCTGCAGAAAAATATCGAGCAGAGACTGTGTTTTTTTCTGAATCTGTGAAGACAATCTTATCAATATAGCTTGTCTTGCTTTGTTGGTGTTTTATTAAAATGGCTAAGGAAGCTCGATGATCAATTCCGTCTTCAAATCGAAAGCCATCAACCCAATAACTGATCTTGTCTTCTGGCCATACGATGGCTGATTCAAAACTCTTTAGATCGTCACATTTGTTCTCTTCTTCTGCAGAGGACTTAGAGCTTGTCCATAAGAAAAAGTAGAAAATAAAAAAAATTTTGGCGTTCCATTTTTTCATAATTTTCATGAGAGGTCTAATTCATCCTTACTAGGGTTCTTATGAAAAATGAGTTATTGACGGATCTGTAACAGATAAATTCTGGATTTGTGGTAGTGACATGAAACTCTGTTTTAGGAGGAGCTAAAATCGTGCCAAATAGATCTGTGATATAGCAATCTTCCAATCCTTTTACGGTCCATTCAGTTTGGGGGCTGGCGTTCGTGTAAGATCCCCGTTCACTCAGGTGTTCTCCCCCAGGACTGAGAGAGAGTTTGGGCTGTGCGGATCCTACAGAGTAGAGAGGATGAGCCGAGTTTGATGTGACCCCGTACACCGGTTTGCCCATGAATGTATGGGCATAGGATACTGCGGAATTGTTCATAGTAAATGTGCTAAACAGAGATCCTCCGGAACAGGAAGGGCAATTTTGTTGATACAAAAGTGTTATATGGGTGTTTGGCTTAATTTTGATATTTTCAAAAATTATAGGATAAAGTCGGGTATCTTCTTTTACATCAGACTCTGGATCTATCCACCGTTGAGCAAGAACTTGCTTAGACTCCTGACTCACGACAAAAATGCTGCGCAGGAGACCGTGTGAATATTTAGGAAAATCAATGGCGATAAGGGTAGAAGAGGGATCTCCATAGAAAACAATATTGGCTTCTAGATTTTCACCAGCTTTTGGATACTGACTTAGATCGATGATGGGAGCCGCATCACAGGAGTCTTCTACCTTCGTTTCAAGATGTTCTTTTGTTGCTGAGGAGTCCGCCTTGGTCTTTTTGAGCGGATCAGCCTCTTCCGTTGCTTTTTCCGAATTCGATGGTTTGCCCTCAACTTGTGATCCAAGATCTGTTTTTAGGTTTGAGTTAGAGCTGTTTATTTTGAGGAATTTACAGGAGCTTAAGAAGGAACAGAGGAAAAGGGTTCTGATCAGAACAGACTTTTGGAGCAGTTCAGTGTATTTAGGAAAGAGGTAGAACCTCCAATTCTTCAATTCCATACTGTTCTTCCCAGGGAGGGTTCTGATCGTTTTCAAGTTTTGTACGTGTGCGCACAAGATAAGTCTTCCCAGCGGGGAGACTGTGACTTTTCCCTTCCGGCCTAAAGCCACTTTCTTTCAAGAGGGAATGGACCCTTTCTGCAACAGGAGAGCAGGTGTCTATCCATTGTAAATTTTTTTTCGATTTTTGTAGAGAGGTTTGTTCGAATTCTTCTTTGAGGTGAGAGAAGTGGGTGCATCCGAGAACGACGACGTCGACAAGTTCGTGCTCTAAAAAGACTTCAATTTCTTCCCTAATCTCTAGTAGGGAGATAGGCTCTCCCCGTAGTTTTTTCTCAGCAAGGTCCACTAGTCTCCGACTTCCTTTTCGGACCACCTGGTAGCCAGGGGCATGTTCTGCTATGAGACGGTCTACATAAGGAGTCTCTACAGTGGTCTCGGTTGCTAGCAAGCCTATCGTGCGCGTCTGGCTGAGAGCTGCTGCTGGTTTTATAGCGGGAACAACCCCAACGATAGGGATAAGAATTTCTTTGCGGAGGAGGTCGAGGGAGACCGTAGAGGCTGTGTTACAAGCGAGTACGATAAGGTTGAATTTGAATTTTTCGTGCAGAATTTTTGCGAATTGTAGGACTCGATTAGCTACGGTCCTCTCATCTTTTGTTCCGTATGGGTAAAAGTCGTCGTCAAGACCATAGTAAAAGAGGGCTTCCGGACATTTTTCGCGGACTGCTTTTAAGATGCTGAGGCCACCTACCCCAGAGTCAATAATAGCAATACGGGGAGCCTTGCTGGTTGAAGTCGAAGGGCTTGGGCATTCCAGTTCTACTTCTTGAGGGGAGGTGTAGGCAGGGCCTCCTTTATAACCTATTCGATTGTTGATGAAATTCGAAATATCTTCGCTGGAGTACCCATCTTGAGAAAGAGACTTAACGATTTTTTTGTAAAGTCTTTCGGTTTGTTCCTCATCAGCGACGAGATCGTCAGAAGAGAATCCTCTGCGGGAGATGTCTTTCAGATGCTCAGACTTCCAACTCAGATTTTTAGGGATATTGCCCAGACGGATTTCAATGTCTTTGAGCTGGGATATGAGTTCACTGGCCCAAGGTGGGCAGGCGTCCTTCTCAGAGCTTCGAGGAGGTTTAGAGTCTTGTGACATAAAATCCTTTTACTTTTCTTTCTTTCGTTCTTTTTGGGAGGGGGCTCTCCGTCGAACGGGCTCAGGGCAAGGTTTCCCCTAACCCCTCCTTGCCAGCTGAGTGCGAGCTGAGAACTTAGCAAAGGTGAGCAGAAAATCAACAATCAAAACATCACCCAGGTGACCCCGTCTCCCCCGTCCTGCAAGCTGCCAGCTTCAAATTGGATTTCGTAAGGGCTCTCTTTTTCCAGGGCGGTTCTTATGCTTTGCTTGAGGGTGTCTGTGCCATGACCATGGATGATAAGGACCGATAGATCCCCTCGCAGCATGGCTCCGTCGATAAATCGCCACATTTTGGACAGAGCCTCATCTGTTCTTAGTCCTCTAACATCGCAGGTATTTGTACTGGTTTGGATCAGGGCTTTGGTTTTTCCTTTCTCTTCTGGCTCTGCCTGCTGATTTGATTTTTTGGATAGGTTTACAGGGATGGCTAGTTTGTTTGGTTTGGTGAACATGCGTGGTGTAGAGCTGTGGGAAAGAAATCGCAAGCTGTGAAGAGGGACTTTGACTTTCATAGTGCCCGTCTCTACTTCAAACTTCTCTTTAGCACTTTTTCCCTTCTTTACAATGCGTCCTTCTTTCTGGAAACTTGTGATGTACACACGGTCTCCGACAGACAGTTTTTCGAAGGATGCCAACTGTCCGATGGCTTTTTCCGAGTGTCCTTGCTTTTTGAGTTTGATCAGCTCTTCTTTGAAAGTCTTGATTTCGTCAGAGAGAGTCCTTTTTTCCTGAGCGACTTCCGAGCTGTCTGCCTCTGGTTTAGCGGCTGCAGATGAAAACTTAGCTAAAGCATCTTCAAATTTTTTCCTTATAGCTCCGAAAACTTCTTCATATTGCTCGGCAAGTGCACTAGCTGTTTTTTTTCTCATTTCATTCAGCAGCTGAACTTCTTGTTCCCAACGGGTTTTTTCAGAGAGCGCTTGATTTGTTTTTTCCTTCCACTCTTTATGCTGATCGTCTTGGACTTGAATTTTTTCATTGAGAACGGAGAGGGTCTTTTCCAAGGTGGAAGCTGCACTTCCACGTAAACTTCGAGCTCTTTCTATAATTCTTGATTTTAAACCTAATTTCTCTGCAATTTCTAAGCCGTAACTTTTTCCAGGGCTATCGAAAATAAGCTGATAGGTAGGGCTGTAGCCATCATGAGAGTAGCCCATGGAACCATTTCGGAACCGAGGATCATGAAAAGCGAGGGTCTTGAGTCGGTCGTAGTGGGTGGTTGTGAGAACGAAAGAACCACGTTCTGCAAATTCTTCGAGCAGTGCTTGAGCTAAGGAAACCCCAGTTTCTGGCTCAGTTCCTACGCAGAGCTCGTCTAGAAGAAGGAGATCATTCTTACTTGCAGTTTCAAGAATGGGTTTAAGTCCTGCGATGTGACCTGAAAAAGTGGAGAGGTGGGAGCTCAGGCTTTGCATGTCACCTAACTCGACAAAAATCCTTGAAAATAAGAAAATCTGAGAGGACGGATGAGCCGGGATCATGAGGCCACAAGCAGCCATAAGGTGGAGGAGGCCTGTCGTCTTCAGGATAAGAGTTTTCCCTCCGGCATTTGGTCCAGACAGCACCAGAACTTTTTGCTGATCTGAGATAGAGATATCGTTGCTGATAGGCTTCTTTTTGTCTGAGAGAAGGAGCAAAGGGTGAACGGCAGCACGAAGGTCAAGGATGGGTTCTTCACTTATACGAATGGCATTGGCACCGAGTTTATAGGCGAGCTGAGCCTGTCCCGACAGGAAGTCCAGTTCGATGATGTCATCGTAGTTGTTGCTTAGGGCTTGAGCTTCTTCGGCAATCTTCTCCGTAAAACTTCTCAGAATTCGGATCATTTCTAATTTTTCTGAGAGATCAAGATCTCTTAAAGTTTCATTCATGGGGGTTAAAAAAGCGGGCTCAATGAAGAGAGTTTGACCGCTGCTGGAGGTGTCAACAATGGAACCTGCAACTCGACCACGACCATCAAGTTTGAGGGGTAACACATAGCGTTCGTGGCGAACGGTATAGAAATCGTCTTGGATGTAAGCAGAAACTTCAGGATCTCTTATAAATTGTGAGATCCTCACTTCAATTTTTTTCTTGAGATCGACTCTCTTCAATCGGGTCTCCATGAGGAGTGGGGAGGCGTGATCATAGATTTCTCCTGTTTCACTGATCGATTTGGCGATGGATGTATAGAGATGAGGAAGAGGCCGAAGTTTGGCACAGATCTGAGTCAGTGTTCCACAAAAAGGAACGATCTCTTTTGAGAAGGAAATAATAGACCGAACGGAGTCAAGAAGCCTGAAAATATCCCGCAGCTGGGGGCCATCTAAGATCTCACCCACAGAGGCTGCTTTCAAAATTCTTGCGATGGGTGTGATTTCACCGATCAAAATGTTCGATCCTTTTCTCATCAAGTCGACGAGGGGACTGAGGTAATCCCAATGGGCAAGGATCTCGGCTCTGCTTAGGGAAGGTTTTAGCGTTAAAGATTTTTTTTTGGCTTCTTCTGTCTGACATAGGGATGCGAGGTGAGAAAGAATGAGATCCCAATCCAGTTTTTGAAAATCAAGATTTTGCATATTATTAAAATCCAATGCTCTAAAATTTAATCTTTTTTTTAAATTAATTAAGATTTTTTCAAAAATATCCCGACCTGCTGAGTGATGGTGGGTCTATCTTTAAAAGAAGTCTTTCTATGATGGGTCAGATTACAAAAAAAATCATCTTCTTGTCTTTGATTCTAGCATCATCTAGAGGGCTTTCATTGCCGGCGAAGGCGGCTTTCCTGGAGGAGGTACCCGAAACTTTGGAGGGTCCTGTGGACGACGAAGCCGAAGCCGCGGCCAATCTCTCAGCCTTTAAAGAACACTTCGATGGGCTTCTGGCCGGGCATGCTGAGGGGCTATTTATGTCTAGATGTGATCACTGCCCCATCTATCCAAGTGGCTCAGAAGATAATCCTATAGCCGCTTATCTTGAAAAGGGGGAGCCTGTTCACGTGATCTCGCTACAAGGGGAATGGGCCCAGATCGGGTATAAAAGATTTGTACAAAAAAAGCATATTCAGAGCTGTGGGGCAAAAACCATTCCTAAGCCCTAGAGCTGGTCCTAGTCATGCCAATGTCATTCGGTTAGACAAAATTCCTTAATCGTCTGCTCTATGAACTCGATACCTCTCGACTTCGCTCGAGGTGACGGGCTTTAACTGGTCGGGAGAACGTCACCCCGAGCCCATTCGACTTTGCTCAGGGCAGGCTCCGTCGAGGGGTATCGGAGCTTAACCGAATGACATTCCTAGTCATGCGTTCCTAATTTTGGGTCGGTGTGCATCTAAAAAAACGGTAGTGCCGGTGATTGGATTTTGGTCCGTCATAAGGATAGTCAATTTCAAGTAAGTGAGTCGCTTCTGGAAAGCCATCAAGGGGGCGTGGCCATTCGATAAAGATACCGCGATAGGATTTGTGGGATAAAAAATCTTCTTCTGAGCCGCCCGTCAGTCGATAGAGATCCATATGGGCAAAATAATCAGTTTTGATTTTGTAATCGTTCAAATAACTAAAAGTCGGTGAGGATACGGGCACTTTTTCAGAGAGGCCTATACGCCTTAGGATCGCCCCTACGATACTGGTTTTTCCCGCACCTAGAGGGCCTTTGAGCCAGAGGCAAAAGGTTTTTTGATCTTGCATGAGTTCTTCATAAAGAAGTTCTGCTATGGCGCTGATCTGCTCTAGAGAGGACTCTTTTTCTTTGATTAGGAGGCAATCTGTCGAACTCTTGTCCGTATCTTTTTCTTTCATTTCGTTCTTCGTTTCACAAAGACTTGGTGAGGCTATCTTGGATGCATTGGGAGGCCTTAGCTGCAAGTTCGTCAACAAGGACATGAATGTTTTCAGTAGAGTCCCCCTCTATCATGATCCTGGCTTTCAGCTCTGTCCCAGAATAGCGGAAGAGAACTCGACCTCGATTCCCTAGGATCTGTTCAACTAGACGAATGTGTTTTGAAAGTTCTGGTAGCTCCGATATGGGTATTCGGGCTGGTACGTCAATATTTTTAAGAACTTGAGGAAATTTATGCATGCAGGTTTTCAGGTGCCCAATTTTCTCCCCTTTCTCTAGGAGGATCTCAAGGAGACAAAGTGCTGCGAGGATTCCGTCTCCAGTGGTGGAGACATCACTAAAGATCAAATGACCGGACTGTTCTCCGCCAAGATTAAAGTTGCCTCTTTGCATTTCTTCCATAACATAACGATCGCCGACCTTTGTGCGGAGTGTTTTGATCCCCAGCTTTTCCATCGAAACTTCGAGGCCCATATTGCCCATAATCGTGGAGACAACGGTATTTTTATTTAATTTTCCCTTCTCGCTGTAGTAGCTAGCGCAAATAGCTAAAATCTCATCGCCATCTAAGATCTCACCTTTTTCATCGATGACAATCAGTCGATCGGCATCTCCGTCGAATGCAAGCCCTATGTCGGCACCATGAAGCTTAACTTTTTCCACTAAATTTTTTGGATGAAGAGCACCACAACTTTCGTTGATGTTCGTTCCATCTGGTGAATCCCCTGTGACAAAAACAGAGGCTCCAAGCTCTTCAAAGACTTTTGGTGCAACCTTATAAGCTGCTCCATTGGCGCAGTCGAGGACGATCCGAAGCCCCTCTAAAGAGAGTCGTTTGGGAAACTGTTCTTTAAGAAAAACTGCGTATTGGCCAACTGCGTCATCAATGCGTGAGGTTTTTCCTATTTTTTCGCCGCGAGGGAGATCCGCTGTAAAATTTTCACTATAGACCATGCGCTCGAGTTCCTCCTCGATAGCATCTTGAATTTTGTAACCAGAGCCTGAAAAGATTTTAATCCCGTTGTCTGAGTAGGGGTTGTGGGAGGCAGATATAACAATACCGGCACTCATCCTCATGCCCCTAGTCATGTAGGCTATGCCGGGAGTCGGTAAAGGTCCCAAAAAAAATGTTTCAACACCGACACTGCAGATACCGGAAGATAGCGCCTGTTCTAGCATATACCCGCTGATTCGGGTGTCTTTACCAATGACAATGCGGGGGTGAGAGTAGTGTCGTTTAAAGTAAAGACCTATAGCTTGCCCCAGTCTGAGGACCAGGTCTGGAGACATAGGAAAAACGTTGGCTTTCCCTCGAATTCCATCTGTTCCAAATAGTTTTTGAGGACTGAGCATAGGGAAATCTACAGAAGAGCGCATAGATTTGTGAACCTCTTCATATCTGGGATGTTTATAAAAAACACGTTGAAACCTATACTAGGAACCATCACACAAGTCGTCTAGCTGCGTTATTTTCGTCGCTGCGCTGCTCATTTACCAGCAAGTAAACTGCGCTGCTCGCTCCTCAATGCCTTGCTATACGACTTGTGTGATGGTTCCTAGGAAGGTTCTTAGTTGTGAACTATTATAAGTTATAAATTTGAGTTTATTACTATAATTTCTTTTTTTTATTATAAATTTCAATAGTTATATTCTCTGGATGAATTTCGACAAGGGCAGTTTCAGGGGGGATCTTGACTTGGACCAGCTTTTCGTAAAGACCAGGCTCTTCACCTCTAGCTTCCACGAAGGAACGAAAGGACTTCGTTTCAAGCTGAGCCAACGTCTTGGCCGTTCCTTGCACTGTCACAGAAATAAAACGAGGCATCACCCGACTTACGTACTCTGTCCCCTCTACTTCTACAGGGATGGAGCCAAAATGTCTGTTTAGTTTTTTCTCCCCGATCTGTAGAAAAATACTGACTTTGGAGAGACTCATATTTAAAACAGGTCTGGGAAGGAGAACGAGAGAAGCTTCGAAGCTTCTCGACTTATAAATACCAGTGACATCAATAAGTTCGGTCATGATTTGGGTCAGAGGGGCTAATTCCGATTTTGCACCAGTGACCAAGACTTTTGCTGGGGTTATGATCGTTTTTTCAAGGATGTAACCGTCAGCTGGCATGCCTGAAATATTTTCTTTAATAAGGAGACTCTTCTGCATCTTTTCATCGACATCAATCGACATATACGCGTCATGTACGGTCAACTTGATGCTTCTGTTCCAATTGCGAATGAACTCCTTGTCGATCCGAAAACGAAGTGTTGATGGTTTGGTAACGCTGATGGGGATGTAAGCGTCGATAGACTCTGATGAGAAGTCACCGAGTAGGGCTCTTGGTCCACTCAAGGTCGCATCTTTATAACGAATAGATCCGCCCTTGACCACAAAGTTAGGGGGAACTTTCAAATTGACACGAATCTTTCGATTGAGTTCGAGGACCTCTTCTCCTTGCACAGCATACCATAGAAGAGCAGCGATGCTGAGAGCTATCAATTTATATTGAATATTCTGAAAAATAAGATTTTTAATATGATCCAAAATCACTTCACTCACCTATTTTTTAGCTGAAAAGCTCCATCTGGCTTTTTTAAGAACTTTAGAGGATCTATACTGATCACTCTTCTCTGAGATATGTCTTTGGAGGAGTTTTCTCAGAAATGCTGCGTCAGGTACATTTTGGATAATTCCCTCTACAACCAGACCAAAAGTTCCCCTTTCTTCTGAAACCAATATGACGATACAGTCTGTTTCACGTGTAATGCCTATGGCCGCACGATGTCTGGTTCCCATCTCCTGATTTAAATTTTCAAATCGTATGATGGGGAGAAAGCAGCCAGCTGCAGATATTCGACCCTCTTGGATGATCACTGCCCCATCATGGATAGGAGATGATGTGTGGAAAATTGAGAAAAGAAGCTCTTTCGATATTTTGGCATCCAAAGATACCCCTATATCGATATAGCGAGAAAGGATGATATTTCGTTCGATAACAATAAGAGCCCCTATCTTGTGTTCAGCCAATAGCGCCGCAGCTTTTGCTAATTCATCAAGTGTATGGATGTCAGAGATGATTTCCTTACCCTGTGCTAGCGATTTTTTACCAATTTTGCTGAGCGCATTTCGTATATCTTCTTGGAAGAGAATAATGAGAATGATGACAATTGAAGAGTAGAATTTATTTAAGATCCAGTTGACTGTTGTCAGAGGAACAAAGGAAGTGGCTTGGAACACTATAGCCACAAGGAATAGGCCCGTGAGCATATGGGCAGCCCGGGTTCCCCTAATCAGAAGCAGGAGATGATACAGGGCGACCGTGATGAAAATGATGTCTATCAAGGACCAGAAGTTAAATTGGAGCATGACATCAGTCATATGAACCCTAAACTAGCTATTGAGAGGTCCCGTCAGCTTCATAATCTCGTTCAGTTTTTTAACATCATGAGTTCTCACAATAGATGCTCCTGCTAGAATGAGACCAAATTCAAGCATTTTGCTGGGAGCATCCCGTTCTTTAGGAGAGGGTATCGAGAATAGTCGGTTTAAAAAAGATTTTCTTGAGATGCCAACTGCTAGGGAAAAATCCTGTGACCAGCGTGGGATGGCTCCCATGAGAGCAAAGTTAGCAGAGTCAGTTTTTCCAAATCCAATTCCAGGGTCTAGAAAAACCCGATCCTTAGTAAAACCAAGGGCTAGAAGTTTATTAAAACTGTGATGAAAAAAAGAATGGACCTGCTCCAGGGCCTCGTCTCTGTGCAATGCCTTCTCCTGCATAGAGGAGGGCTCCTGCCACATGTGCATAGCTAAATAGTGCATATCTCGACTAGGCTCTGCGAGTTTAGTAAGAATCTGGTCAGAGCAGAGACCTTTTGTGTTGTTGATCATGCTCACACCCCAGTCCCAGGCTTTGCTTATTAAGCCTGGCTTATAAGTATCAAGGCTGAGTCGAGTGCCATAGAGACTGCGAGATCCCAAAGCTTTCAGGATCGGGGAGAGTCTAGCCCACTCCTCATGTTCAGGCAGGGGGGAGGCACCTGGCCGAGTCGATTCAGCGCCTAGATCAATGATATGAGCTCCATCTTCAAGCAGTTTATCGATGTGAGATAGAGCCTGAGATGGGTTCAAATAGGTTCCGCCGTCAGAAAAGGAGTCGGGGGTGACGTTGACAATCCCCATGATCCGAGCCGAACGAGAGAGTGTGGAAGAGGGAGTGATCATACAGGTGCGGCAGCGATAGCTCCCCCTGTTGGGCTTAGATCTGACTTTCCCTCTGACTCTACTGGGATCAGGTCTGCGATGGTGGGGGATTTTCTCCAGTTTTTTGATTTTTCAAGCCTCTTCCTGTATTCCTCCATTTCAGGCTCAGTGACGATGTCCTCTCCTTGTAAAATGCGACTCATCTCAGAACTATTGAGGGTCTCTTTGATGAGGAGGGCTTCTGCTAGGGCAGAGAGCTTATCTTTATTGTTTTGGAGGAGGCGAAGAGCGGCATCATAACCTTCCGTCACGATTCTATGGACTTCATCATCGACAATTTGTGCCATTTTTTCCGAAAAAGCTTCTGCGGGGTTTGTCCCTCGTCCCATAAAGACTTCTTCACCTTCTCTTTTCCCGACAGACAAGGGGCCAACTTTGTCACTCATACCCCAGTTGCAAACCATCTTCCTGGCTATTTCAGTCGCCTTGAAAATATCATCTCCAGCACCAGAGGTTTTTGTTTGGAAGCAAAGTTCCTCGGCTGCTCTCCCGCCCATAGCGTATTGAATGATAGCCAGGGCGTACTCCTTTGTATAAGTGAAGCGATCCTCAGACGGTAGCATGACAGTGACGCCGAGAGCTCTTCCCCTAGGGATAATGGTAACCTTGTGAACAGGGTCAGCCCCATCTATAAGCAAAGCCACCAGAGCATGTCCAGCTTCGTGATAGGCTGTATTCTTTTTTTCTTTTTCACTCATGATCATGCTTTTGCGCTCAGCGCCCATGAGAACCTTGTCTTTAGCTTTCTCACAGTCGGCCATACTGACATGTTCACTGTTTGCTCGGGCTGCAATGAGGGAGGCCTCATTGATGAGGTTTTCCAAGTCTGCCCCTGTAAACCCGGGGGTTGCCTGTGCGATGAGGCCTAAGTCTACGTCTTCTGACAGTGGAGTTCTACGGCTGTGAACTTTCAGGATTTCCTGCCGTCCTTTGATGTCCGGTGCAGGCACATGGACACGGCGATCAAAACGGCCCGGCCTTAGAAGGGCAGGATCTAGGACATCGGCTCTGTTTGTAGCTGCAACGACAATAACGCCCTCGTTAGCTTCAAATCCATCCATTTCAACGAGCAGTTGATTGAGGGTCTGTTCTCTCTCGTCGTGGCCGCCCCCGAGCCCAGCTCCGCGGTGTCGTCCTACGGCGTCGATTTCATCGATGAACACGATGCAGGGGGCGTTTTTTTTCGCCTGATCAAAGAGGTCTCGAACTCGGCTTGCGCCGACCCCGACGAACATTTCTACGAAGTCAGAACCAGAGATGCTGAAGAACGGGACCCCAGCTTCACCTGCAACTCCTTTGGCTAGGATCGTTTTGCCTGTGCCGGGAGAGCCTATTAAAAGAACACCTTTTGGGATGCGTCCTCCCAATTTGGTAAATTTCTTGGGCTCTTTCAGAAAATCTATAATCTCTTGGAGTTCAAATTTAGCCTCATCTATACCTGCAATATCTGCAAAAGTTACTTTGGGCTTTAGTTCATTGACCATTTTTGCTCGGCTTTTTCCGAAGGACATAGCCTTGCCGCCGCCTGCTTGTAGAGAGCGCATGATCATAAAAATAAAAGCTAAGATGATGAGCATGGGGATGACGTTGGCAAGGATGCTTTTGAGCAGGTTATCTGTTTCCGGCTCTTGAAAACTAAGGAGAACACCCTGGTCTTCTAAAAACTTGCGGGTAGGCTCGTCATTGGGTGCGAATGTGCGGACTTTGCTCCCATCGAGACGGATCCCTGTCAGGTAGTGCTCTTGAAACACAGCCTCGACAATTTTTTCTTTGTCTCCTACTGGTTTTTGAGCAGCTAACTTGAATTCGGAATATTTCAGTTCAAGGACAGTCTCATGTGTTGATGAAACGATGCTGGCAAGAAAGCCGACTGTGATAATGACCCCAAGGATGAGGAGCAATATGCGCGGTTGGCTGGATTTGGGTGAAAGCGTTGCCATGGAAGCTCCTAGGTCTGATTCGTGATGAAAATATGCCCGTCTTTTTTTACCATCCACCTGCACTCGGGTAAATTTAAACGCCAGGATGGGTTGGCTCTTGGAGCCTTTACCATCTTCGCTATGTTCTCTAGTAACTGATGGGTTGTTTTTTTTCTAGAGGAGCGGCCAATGGCGCAAGAGATAACTTCGTAAAACAAAAAATTAGGTAGGTATCGAAGCCGATCGACTTCGACCCCTGTTCCTTTCATATCTTCTATCAGAGGCAGAACATGTCTTCTTGCAAATTCCATAAGTTCCTGTGTTTCCCTAGCGCAGCGAGCGATTCTTTTGCTGCTCCCTGGATGCAAGTTCTCTAGTTGAGGGAGGACTCGATGACGAACAAAATTTCTACTGTACTTAATAGTATCATTGCTCGGGTCGTGACAATGCGGCATTTTGTGCCGAAACGCCCACTCTTCTAGCTCCTTCCGAGAGACGCCCAGCAGTGGCCTCCAATAGGGGTGGAAAAACTCACTCATCCCCGCCAAACTTCCAGGTCCACTGCCTCGGGACATGCGAAGGACTACATTTTCTGCCAGATCATCTTCGTGGTGAGCAAGGGCAACGAGCAGTCCATCTCGTTCCGCCATGAGTTGTAGTTTCTCATATCGAAGTTCTCTTGCCCATTTCTGAACTCCCTTTTGCCTGCTGCGTTCCCCCTGCGGAACTTCGAAGCTATGGAAGGGGAGTTGCAGTTTCTGAGCAAGATCTTCTACGAAAGCTTGTTCCTGCTTGCTCTCATCTCGAAGTCCAAAATTCATATGAAAAATCGAAAGGGGGAAGTGAAATTTTTCTTTGGAAAAATCATAAAGCAGGTGGAGTAGGGCCGTGGAATCAAGTCCTCCCGAGCAAGCAACCACCAGTCCTTTGTAGGGAGCTAACAGCTGGGGTAAGTCCTGAGCCCACTTAGTTCTCAGCGCATTCAAATTATCATTTTGCCGTAACAACTCGTCTCGCATGGAATTTTTTAATTTTTTTTAAAAAAAAACATAAAAATTTAAGTTTTAATTAAAAATAACGATGATGATTTCGTAAGTTCCAAGGGAGGAACTGACCAAGTGAATCGCGCGTGTGGACTTGATTCCTGCTCGCGACACAAAATTCCATGGAATGGAGGTCTGTCATGGGTCTACGTATCAAAACCAATGTCACTAGTCTTCTAACTCAAAGGCATCTCACAAACAACACGAAAAATCTAGAGGAAAGCATAGAAAAATTAGCCTCTGGACATAGGATTAACAAGTCTGCAGATGATGCCGCAGGTCTTGCCATCTCCGAAGGGATGCGCTCTAAACTTAAGTCCCTCGAAGCTGCGAAACGAAATGCCAGCGATGCGGTCAGCTATATCCAGACCTCAGAGTCTGGGCTGGGAGAAATTTCCAACATGGTCATCAGGATGCGGGAGCTCACATCTCAGTCCGCCTCCGATACGATAGGGAACAGGGAACGGTCCTTCCTCGATAAAGAATTTCAGCAACTTAGGCAGGAAGTTTCAAGGATTATCCGAACGACGGAGTTCAATGGAACGAGGGTTTTGCAAGCTGAATCCTACACGAAGCCTATGCAGCTTTTCGTGGGGGTTTCGGATCGAGGCAAGAATTTAGAGGGTAACGCGCCATCTTTTGCAGAGGGCGAAGATCCAGATATCTTAACGATCAATCTTTCGGATCTGTCTACTTTTGCTGGTGCCATGAAAAATTTAACTGAGGATGCAGAGATAAGTTTAATTCCTCAAAGTGCAGACGGCGGGGCTAGAGATCTCGGTCCTGACGGGACAGAGGCCTTATTTACGAGTTTAGATGATGCGTTGAATTCTATCTCCTCATATCGGGCGACATTAGGGGCTGTTCAGTCTCGCTTGGGTAGTGCTATTAATAATATGGATGTTACAAATGAAAATCTGAATGCTGCGCAAAGTCGGGTTCTTGATGTTGACTATGCTACAGAAAGTGCAAAATATGCTCAAGCTCGTATTCTCAGTCAGGCAGGTTTATCCATGCAAGTTCAGGCGAACGCACTCCCTGATATGGCTCTGGCTCTTTTGCGATGATCAGTTTTCATGAACAAAGTGGAGCAACAACGTTTCTATAGAACGGGCTGTGCCCTAGCGCTTTTGTTCATGATTTTAAGTCGACTCATCTGGCTGCAGTTGCGAACGTTCTCGAACCCAGAAAACAAGGACTTTTGGTCATCGCTTCTCGAGCTGGACTCTTTAGATCGGGGTCGCCAAGGTTCTTGTGCCATTCTTGCCAGACTTCTTTCCACCAACAAATTTCCAGGAAAAGAAAAAATAGTCTTCTCCAATTTTTCATCGCTTTCAAGAGAGAACATTCATGCTTTTGTATTAAGAGCGCCCGCAACTTGGATGTTCCAAGAGACTCTCTGCATGGAAGATCACCTACGGGATGGGGAAAAGATATGGGCAGAGGAAGAATTTTTGAAATGGAATCTGAGGGCCATGATTGTTCTCATCTTTTTCTGCTGCTTGATCACTCGTATGTTGACTGGATCGTGGTTGATCTCTTTGCTAGTGGCAGTGATGCTCCTTAGTCGCGGTTCTGTTCTCAACAAGATAGGAGAAGCTTCCTTTCATTTGCCGGTCAGTCTTTCTTTAACTGCTTTTTTTACATTCTGTATCTATTTTTTTAGGACATTTAGTCAAACTAGCTTCTGGGCTTACTCTCTTTGCCTCTTGCTCCTCATTTTTTTAAAGCCACAGCTCTATGCTCTTGGCTTGATGATCCCTATATGTTCTCTCTTATCTAGCTATGTTTATCGCTTTTCTCCTCTAGAGCAAGGATCCAGCTTGCGGCTGTCTTTCTTGAGGCCGCTGTGTTTTAGTAGTTTTTTGAGTTCAAAAATGAAGGACCTAAGAAAAAAATATGCCCTGCAAACGCTTGGGTTATCCTTGCTAGTGATGCTTGGTCTCTTCTTTTGGAATGTGTTCTTGGGCCTTCGCTTTGAGGCTGTTTTTTCTGATCTGACCGTGTCAAAGGGGCCTAGTATCATCTTTTCTTTGGAGTTCTGGAGTGATTTTTTTTCTTTTTCAAAGAAAATTGCTGATGACCTTCAAAAGGTCTTGAGTTCTTTTCTGAATTTTCATCTTTTGGTTAGTTTCGCGGTGTTAATCTTCACAGGCGTGCGCTTATTTTTTGATCATTCCTACAGAATCATATCTGAATTTTCACTCTATTTTTTAATTCTCATCTCTCTATCGGTGCTGTCTTGTCTTAGTTATCCATTCTTTGTATATTTAATTCAAAATGTGTTCTTCTATCAGGGTGGCTTTCACAGTTATAGACAGAATTGGTTCTTGAGTGACCTTCTGTCTTGGCTAGAGCCTATGATTTTAACAATGGGTCTGTGTGGGGCTTATGAGATATTTCAAAAAAGCAGAGCAAAAATTTCATCGCTTTTTCCCAAAAGATAGACTTATCTTCTTGTGTGTGATCGTTTTTTTCATGGGACTCCATTCTTGCTTTCATCTTGCCAAAAAACCTTCGCCTCAAGATACTTCTTTGAAGGTAGATATAGCAAAAGAGAACTTAGAAGAGGCATCTAAAAATTTGCCAGGGACAAAAGCAGAGGTAGCTGAAGAGAAGGAGTTAAAATTAGTGGCTCCAGTGATTCCTCCAGTAACTGTAGTTATTCCTCTAAAACAAGAAGAGCCCTGCTACCCATTTTTAGATCTTTCCCTACCCGCTTATATCAAGGAACTTGGTGTCGTTATCACTCGATTTGAGAAAGAATGTGTAACGGGACTTCATCAATTGGGCAGAGTGGAAGGGTCCGGTGTCATTGCCATGGCTATTCCCTGCACGGGGGGTGATGGTAAAATTGAAATTCTTGGGAATTATAATAATCCTAAAACAGTCAGGTTTATTATCGGTAATGATTGTGCGGTTAAAAATTTTGCCTCGAAAAAAATCAAAGAAGTCATGAGCTCTATTTTTTCTGAAAATGAGGAAGTAAAAATGCTGGCGGTCAATCCATTTGCAGTTCAATTTTGGGAGATTGAGAACATAAAGGATTCCAGCGTTGGTTTTATGGTGGAGTTGCGGTCCGATGAGTCTTTGAAAAAATTATGGCCAGATTTTATCCACAAGCAAACTCCTATCGTTGTGAAACTTTTTGGCCGAGAAAATTCTTGGACAGATCGAACGCACATGTTTTCTGTCGACGCACAGATCGTCTATTCAAGTAGGAAAAAATTTAGGCTTGAGCCTCGAGCTATCCACCTGATGACAGATGAGCTTGTCTCAGCTGCTAGATTCAGATGTCAGGCTCTCAAACCACAAAGGCCATGTTTTAATGTTTTTACGAATTGAGGTCTGGTCCATGTCCTTCGGCTATGGGGACCCCTACTTGTCTGCTCTGTTTAACTCGAGCCCCCTCGACTTCGCTCGGGGTGACGGGGCCGTAACTGCTCTGTTTAACTCGAGCCCCCTCGACTTCGCTCGGGGTGACGGGGCCGTAACTGGTCGGGAGAACGTCACCCCGAGGCGATCTGTCTAAGTATTCATGGCAGGCCTCGTCATTGCGAGCGAAGCAATCTCCGTGTAAAGGTGAGATTGCTTCGTCGCCTCCGGCTCCTCGCAATGACGAAATCATAATGCTTAGGCAGGTTGTAGCGAAGTCGAGGGTATCGAACCTTAACTGAATGACATTGGAGGGATGGTTCGCTAGATTTTTTTCATCAGTTTGACGTAGGTGTTGACTTTAAGTTCTCTCGGTTTGGATACAGCAGACATCATGTATGAATCTGCAGAGGGGATGCTGATATTTTTTGATGCTTGCCAAGTGTTGCTTCCACTTTTCTTTTCAAGGAAAAAGACAGCTCCACCCTCAGGAGATACGTTCATAGATTTTCGCCATTCACCGAATGCATCCGTTACACCAACATTTTGCGTGTGATGGAAGACATGAGCACCTGCTACGGGATGACCCTCTTCGTCGATGGCTTTAATTTCAAAATAAACCTGGCGGTTTTGAGGTTTAAAATAATGTTTTTTCAGAGCCCACATGGTCAAGCCCAAGGACATGAGACATATGAGGTAAAAGAATATTTTTTTTAGACGGAGGCTCTGATGATTGTAGTTCAAGATAGGACTTGGAGATGGTCGCCTGATAGCGTTTTCTCTCATGTCGATTTCAAAGGCAGATTTGTTGTCGTAGTGTATCCGTTCTGATTTCTTTACGAATCTTAAAACGCCCATATTGCATCTCTCATCAAAATGAATGTCTATGGAGACAATCATATCCTTCATCAGAAGAAGTCAAAAATGGGAAACTTATACCTAGATGGAAGACGAGAACAAATGAGAGCAGGAATTAAAAAAATCTTAACTGGTCTGCTCTGTTCTAACTCGATACCCCTTGACTTCGCTCGGGGTGACCAGATTTTAACTGAGTGGGAGAACGTCACCCTGAGCGAGGGCTATCGGGCTTTAACCGAATGGCATTGGCCGTTAGGTGGTCTCAGCTATCGAAATGTGGGCTTGTTTTTTATTTTGTACCTTTTGTTCTCTAGCCCTGGGATGCTTAGAGCTGGTGCCGCTATCGCTCTGCCTCCGCCTCCCCAGATGATGGTTCCTCCTGACATAGATGAGGGGGATGCAGATAGGGAAATTCAAGATAGATCAGAAAAAAGAAAAAATGAATTTGAACGAGGGAAAAAAAAGCCTTCTTTATTTGAAAAGCAAGAAAAAAAATTGAGTGAAGAGAGTCATAAAAAAAGAGAGCTTAGTTTTTTTGTGAAAATGGGAATCTTGTTTCCTTATATTTTAATCGATCCACCAAGAAAAAATTACACAGCAGAACCCGGCAATTCCGTGCTAGTTATGAATAAATTTCAGGAGGAAGATGAAAAGAAAAAGCGCAAAATGTGGCTTGGAGCAAGAATTTTAGCTCTTTCAGGTTCTGCCGAGTAC
The DNA here is from genome assembly GCA_017985985.1 of Oligoflexales bacterium. Classification (GTDB taxonomy): domain Bacteria; phylum Bdellovibrionota_B; class Oligoflexia; order Oligoflexales; family Bog-1112; genus JAGNWK01. The sequence goes on along the minus strand of JAGNWK010000002.1, from coordinate 63,365 downwards.
AAGGAAAAACCAGCGCGGTATGGATTTGTCTACTGGGGCCCGGCGCTAGGTTTTGCTAAAATAGATGCAGTTGGAGAAAGTAGTCCTGTCGACAAATTAGCAGCGAGGACTGTTGAGGAGGAGCAGAAGGAGCTAGCGAGCCTATCGACTTTGAAAATGAGTAAGGGGTTTCTGTTTCTCATGGGTCTAAGTCTGCAGACGAGATTGGGTGCTTATGATGCATCTGCGGAGAAGGATCTCAAGGGAGAATTGGATAGCAAGGCTATCAGTAGAGATGGAACGGGACTATGGTGTGAGCTGTCTTATTTTACTTTGCACTATGGTTCGTTGGCGGTTCACTATGATCTTGGTTTGCAGTTAGGAAAAGGTAAGAAATGGATTTTAGCTGGCGTCAGTATCAGCACTTGGTATTAAAATTTTTTGGCTATTTTATCCCTTTGTGTACGCTAGTATCTTGCTCCTCTTCAAAACTCGTTCAAGAAAAATCTCAGGATCCAAACTATCTTGCTTTGTCAGACGATTCCTTTAGTCGTAAACACCAGAAGAAGGAGGATGGTGAAGAAGTCGATCTTGTCGATTCTGAAGACGAAGATGACCCTTATCCTCATCCTAAGGGGACAGAGGCCTGGGAGCTTCAAGAGCTTCTTTCTGCTAACGAGGAGCTTAAATCAGAAGATTGGAGTGGGTGTTCCCAACGAGTGACAGAGGCAGCTCAAGGTGCAGATAACGATGAAGCTCTCTTGAGGACGCGTAAAAAAATTGCTCTTCTTATTTATGACAATTTGGATGTTTATCATTGGTGTTTTTATAAAATGAATTACAATGCAGAGCAGGATCTTTTAAAAGATGGTCTTAGCTTTGAGGCGCGAGGGCAATTGTTTTATGCTGAAATGAAAAAGCTTTGGATATTTGCTAAAGCTTTAGAGGCAGGCACCAATGACCCCCATTATTTTGCATTTGTGAAATCACGATATATCGACTTATCCAAGAAAATATTTGGCAGAAATATAGAGTCGATTGCACCATCCCTTGATGAAAGGCGGAAGTGAGTAAGAACTCATACAGTGCTTATCTTTTACTGCTTATATTTGTAGGGATTGGCTGCGGATCTATCCGTGATAAAAGTGGGAACATGAAGGTGAAGGAAAATTTGTCTCGAGTTGAGGATGGAGGAGATAAAAAACTCGATTTAGCAGGATTAGCAACAGGTGATAATAGGGAATGGTTGATTCAGAATGATATTGTGACATATTCAGCAGTGGGTTTAGATGGTCGTCTCCATGAGATGGCAGAATTTAGTGAAGATTATGTTGAAATCGCTCGGGGTGTTGACGTCTCTAGAACGGATGTTGAGAGAGATCCTTCGATTTTAGGAAGTAAAATTCCTCAATTCAAAAATCTTGCTAATGACATCACTCGGGGCTCGATCTCTCATCTACCCGTAGAGGATCTTAGACCTATAGCCTATATCATTAATACGGAAGTCCAAAGCTTAGGAGCAGAGCAAAGAAGAGGCCTGCACTGGGTCAGTATCTTTGTCGATCCCGAGAAGAGGACGGTGGAGTATTACGATTCGATGAGTAAACAGAGCTTACCTGAACGGGCTATCAGGGATAGACTGGCTGTGGTGGCCGAATCATTTGGGAGGCGATTTTCTCCAGGCTCAGCCTTTACTGTTGTGCAAGATCTATCTCCAAAGAAAACAGATCAAAAAGATGGTTATAATTGTGGTGTCTGGGCAACTCTTTACCATCAGTTAAGATTAGGAGGCGTTTCTCGAAACGATATTTTGACCATGCCTGAGTCTTACTTAGCTGGAAAATTTCTTGAGATAAGAAGGGTCGTAGGTCCAGAAGAGCTAAAGGATCGAATCTTTACTATCGATGATGTGCGCACAGCAATGGGTCATGCCATTTATCCAGAAATTTATAAGAAGAAATTCGAGGCTATAAAAACAAGGGTCCCTGGATCACCAGGAGGAAGACCTCAGCCAAAAGCAAAAAAGAGTGAGACCGTCAAAAAAAAAAAATTGGAAAAAAATTAGAAGATAGCGAAATAGCTAAGTTGAAAAAAAGTGGAAATGATCCTGTGAAAGTAAAGAAAGGCAGTCGGGTTTACGCCCGTGATTTTATTATCCCCTCTATACTAGCGGCAGGTTCTATGGGTGTTTTGAGCTATACCATAATGAGGGCTGTCGAAATAGAAAATGATCCTTTAGATCATTGACTATCAGCCTAACGCTGAGATCACCTGACCGCCTATCGGCCTCGTTCCTCGGCCTTCGGCGTGGTGATGACTTTGAAGGGAATGTCGTCATCCCCACGCCGAAGTGAGATGAAGGGAATGTCGTCATCCCCACGCCGAAGTGAAACGAAGGCGGTCAGGGGATCTCATACGGAATTTAAGTCGGTCATTTAAAATATAGGATTGTCTATGCCAGTTGTTTTAAAAAATGTAACCAAGGTATACCCACTTGGAGATGCACAGGTCGAAGCCTTAAAAGGCATAGATTTGTCGATAGAGGATGGAGAGTTTACAACCATAGCCGGGCCTTCTGGCTGTGGCAAAAGTACGCTTCTCAACTTGATTGGATGTATGGATACACCAAGTTCGGGGAGTGTAAGCATCGATAGTCAAGAAATTTCAACCATGAAAGATCGAGAGCTGACGAGGTTGAGGCGGGAGAAATTGGGTTTTGTCTTTCAGAGTTTTAATTTGATTCCCGTTCTGACTTGCGAGCAGAATGTCGAGTTTCCTCTTTTACTGAAAGGGGGTATGAGCGGAGAAGATCGACGTCGGCGTGTTCAGGAACTGCTCGAAAAAGTTGGCCTTCTCCCCCAAGCTAAACAACGAGCCAATGCCTTGTCTGGGGGGCAGAGGCAGAGGGTTGCTATAGCGAGAGCGTTGGTGACAAAGCCACGGATTGTGCTTGCCGATGAACCGACAGCAAATCTTGACTCGGAAAATGGTGAGCGCATTATTTCTCTGATGAGAGAGATCAACCAAAATGAAAAAACAACCTTTATTTTCTCAAGTCATGATCCCAGCATTATTTCCTTAGCAAGGCGAGTGATCAGATTGAAAGATGGTCTTGTCGCTCCTTCCTCATCTTTATCATAGGCATCCCATGCATATTTTATCTTTACTTCAAATTTTACTCGTTGTCGCTATGAGGAATCTCTGGCTCAATAAATTAAAAACTTTTGTACTGGGTTCCATCCTTGCTTTTGGCACTTTTCTCTTTGAGTTTGGACTGACCTTACTGCATCACATAGAAGATTCCATGAAGAGAGGGATTGTTCAAAGCGTTGCGGGTCATATTCAGGTCTATTCAAAAAAATCCAAGGACAAGCTGGCCCTCTATGGAGGCTCCTTCATGGGGAAGGAAGATTTGTCACCTATGGAAAATTTTGAGAAAGTTTCAGAGAAGTTAAAAGAAAATCCCAATGTGGCAGAAGTTGTTCCTATGGGATTTGAAATGGCTATGCTGGGTCGAGGGAATGAGTCGGATGAGCTCTTCTTGAGCTTGAGGCAAGCTGTGCAGACTAAGGATAAACATCTTATTCAAGAGCGGATAGAGCAGGTTCAATTTCATCTCACCTTACTCGAAAAAGAATTGGCTGAAACAAAAAAAATTGTGAGTAATTCTCAAAAAGTAGAGGAACGATTGGAATGGTTGCATCAAGCAGAAGATAAAAGTTTCTTAGAATCTTTTTTAATAGATCAGGATCATGAAAAAAATCTCCAGTTCCTAGAGGCGAAGATAGCACCTATTTCTGGTGAAAAAACGCCTATTTATCTCCGCTATTTGGGTACGGATCCAGTTCTTTTCCAAAAAACTTTCAAAAATTTTAAAATTCTGAGTGGGGAGATGATGCCAGAAGGGACAAGAGGTATACTCTTGTCTTTTCGCTTTATGGAAGATTTTCTTAAAATGATCACAGCCCGTAATTTCGATGTTCTCTATCGCAAAAAGATAGAGACGGGTCTCAAAATCGACTCAGATCCAGAACTGGTAAGAATTAAAAAAGAATTGGCCATGCAGCATAGGCCACTACTTATCGAATTAGACAGGCAAGAAGGTCTTGACTTAGAACTAAAATTATCAATTTATCTCGATGTCAAAACACCAGTCTCTCTAGAACAGCTTTTGAAAGATTTTCTTGTTTTGACTGATGAAAATTTTCTTTCGAGATACGAATGGTTTTATAAAAATATTGCTCCTCTCGTTCCTCTCTATCAAATTCATGTAGGAGAAACTATTGTTCTTAAATCCTATACAAAGAATGGTTACGTAAAAAGTTTACCTGTGAAGATTTATGGGACCTATTCTTTTGAGGGTCTCGAGCGTTCAGATCTTGCTGGTCAATTTAACATCACTGATCTTGAAACATTTCGCGAGCTGTATGGACAGATGAGTGACGAGGCTCTGAAAGAGCTGGATAGTATGAGACAGTCTATGAACCTGAAAGAAGTTTCGAGAGAGGATGTGGAATCAGCCCTTTTTGGTGAGAATGCCACTGTGGAGGAGCATGGAGCCCAAAAGCCTTCTCAGGATTTTGTCAATCCAAGCATAAAAAGTCGAGGGACCTTTAAAGATAGCTATAATCCTGAGAATCTTAAGAGAGGTCTCTTTATCAATGCAGCTGTTTTTTTAAAAAACGAAAAAAGTAGTAAAGAGACTCAGCTTGAGCTTGAGAAGAGTCTGGACTCGATTGGTCCAGCTAACGTTATTGATTGGCAACAGGCTTCTGGCATTGTCGGACAATTTGTTGAGATCATTCGATTCGTCTTATTTTTTGGTGTGAGCGTGATATTACTGGTAGCGCTCGTGATCATCAACAATTCGATGATTGTGGCAACTTTTGAGAGGATGAAAGAGATTGGTACCATGAGAGCTTTTGGCTCTCAGAAATCTTTTATCATGGGACTTTTTCTGATGGAGGCCGGCTTACTGAGTGTCTCAGGAGCTTTCCTCGGGAGTTTGTTTGCCTTTATAACTTTAAAGGGACTGTCTGTCATAGGTATCCCTGCTGTCCATGAAGTGCTAGTCTTTATGTTCTCGGGGCCGAGACTTTTCCCAGCTCCAGAAGGTTTTTACCTTGTTCTGGGCCCTTTTCTCATCTCTCTACTCGCTATGATGGCCGCGTTATACCCTGCTATGTTTGCTGCAGCTATTCCCCCAGCTGTCGCTATGCAAGAAAAGGAATGATATGTTAGTTCAATTTTTTATCATGGCTTTCCGTAATATCATGCTGGCTAAGAGGCGGACCATTCTGCTCGGTGTGTCTTTAGCTCTAGTCTCTTCCCTCTTTATTTTTCTGCGCTCTCTGACGCAGGGCATCACCGATCGTATGATTCAAAATGCCACAACTTTATCTGCTGGACATATCAATGTCGGGGGGTTTTATAAGTTCAGATCTAAAAGTGCAGCTCCACTTTTAGAGGAAAGAACTAAAGTCCGAAACTTGGTAGTCCAGGCACTTCCAGAAGCTAAAATTATCGACAGGCAAAGAGGATGGGGTCGTATTATAGGTCCAGCTTCTTCTATCAATGTGGGTATGAGCGGTATCAATGTGGAAGAAGAAGACAAGTTTTTTTCAACGATACAGTTGGCAGACGAGTCCGAATATAAAGAAAATGGAACGAAGAAGATTTTCGGGAATTTTTCTGATATTCGGAAGAAAAATACGGCCATTATTTTTGTAAGTCAGGCTAAAAAGTTGGGTGTTGGCGTTGGTGATACGATTACAGCTATAACAGAAGCTTCTGGTGGTCAAACCAACTCGGTTGATTTAACGGTGATTGCCATTGCAAAAGATTTAGGAATGCTGAGTAATTGGAATCTTTTTGTTCCGCGACAGACGGTCTTGGATCTCTATGATCTTAAAGAGGACAGCACCGGGGTGATCATGGTTTATTTGAAAGATATTACCAAAGCAGAGAAAGGTATGGCCCTGCTGCATGATGTCTTCACTCGTGAAGGGTATCGCATTATGGCGCATGACCCTAATCCATTCTTTTTTAAGTTTGATAAAGTGATGGGAGAGGACTGGCTGGGTCAAAAACTAGATCTGACTTTATGGAAGGATGAAATTTCATTTGTGCTATGGGTTCAAACGGCACTTGATATCATTACTTTTATTATTATTTCTATCTTGAGTTTTATCATAGCCACCGGTATAGCCAATGCTATGTGGATGTCTGTGAGAGAAAGGATAAAAGAAATTGGAACGATGCGAGCTATGGGGGCGGAGCGTTGGCAAGTTCTTTTACTTTTTTTATTGGAAGGATTTCTGCTGAACCTTCTTTTTGTAGGAACGGCATCTTTGGTGACAAGTGCTGCTATATGGGGGCTCAACGTTCTTAAAATTCCAATTCAAGTTGAGGGGCTTAAGTTTTTTCTTATGTCTGATTATCTTTCTTTTTCTTTATCGCCTTCTCAAATTTTTAAAACTATGTTTTTGTTTTGTGTTGTGTCTATGTTGGGAACTTTTTTTCCTGCTATGCGTGCTGCAAAGATGCAGGCAGGCGATGCCTTAAGACAGGGGAAATAAAATATGCGAAATGTAAGATGCTTTTTGATTCTATGGACTCTTATCTCTCCTCTGGCCTATGCTTTGAATCAAAATGAATCAGATGAACTTGTCAAAGTCATCGATGAGAGACAGGGAAATAGTGGGGACTATAAGTCCCTTGTGTACATTGAGGAAAAAGAGAAGTCAAAGCCCACTAAAAACTTTGAAGCGATGGTCTATCGCAGAGATCAGGACGACAAATGGATGATTCTTTTCGTTCGCCCGAGCAGCGAAGCTGGCAAAGGTTATTTGCGAGTCGACAAGAATTTGTTCCTCTACGATCCTGCAACAGGGAAATGGGAGAGGACCACGGAGCGAGCTCGTATTGGGGGGACTAATTCACAGCGGTCAGATTTTGATCAATCAAAACTGTCGGAGGAGTTTAGCAATACGTTTATCGCAGAGGAGAAGTTAGGGAAATTTACAGCTTATCATCTTAAGCTAATAGCTAAACCAAAAATGGATGTAGCTTACCCCTTTATAGAGTTGTGGGTGGATAAAGAAACACAGAATATTCTTAAAAGACAGGATTTCAGTCTTTCTGCTAAACTGATGCGTACGATCTTTTACCCGCAATGGACGAAGGTATTTTCGAAATCAAAGGGGAAAGATGTCTTTGTACCAAAGGAAATCCGAATCTTTGATGAAATTGAAAAAGAAAATAACACGATTGTTGTTCTGAAAGATGTCAACCTCGACCCACTAGAAGAAAATTTGTTTACCAAAGCTTGGATTGAAAAGAAAAGCAAGTAGCTACCTTCCTCTTGAAGTCCCAGAAAGCACTTCATTTGCTGTCGCGATTTTATACTAAACAGGTAAGGCTATTTAAAATTGTGGCTTTGCAGCTACTCTAAGGCGATATTTAAAGGGGTGATAAGAGGTGAAAAGAGATTGTCCAACTCACCATCAACAACACGCAATTCGTCAAATTCACAACAGCTAGATCTATGCATAGCCAAAAGGATGCTTTCGTAGTCCTTTAGATTCAAAATCCCATTTAGAAGATTCGCGGTCACTTGGCCTGATTTTTTAATCTTGGAGGGCAACCCATTAATGATCATATCTAAATTATTTTTACCACCAGGCTTTAAATTAAAAAATTGCTGGTGATAGTAGCTAAAAGAATAGCAGCTATTAAAAAACATCAACTGATAGCGATCATTAAAATTTTCTGAACTATATAGAAGTGGATCCATAGCTCCCTTACCAAACTGTGCATGGCCATTATATAAAATGATATCACCATAACTAAATGCCTCTGCATATCGAGCCTTTGCTCCTTGCATTGCTTTTAAACCTAGGTAGTCATTCCCAAAAAAAGAGCGGATTTGAATAGTCATTTCTTTTGTAAGTTTTTCTCCCTTCGCATTCACACTTCCAATTTTTGCAGATTGTTCCCAATAGATCCAGTGTTCAGCAAACTTGGTCATCACTTGTGATCGAAGTTTCAAAATTTTATCAGGGTCATTTCCAAGTTCTGGTGGATAATCTTTTTGGTCTAGAATCCATGTAAATAAAGAAGCATAGGTAAGATCTTTAATTTTTTGACCATCCACACTAATATCCAAGGGATCACTGTCTGGACGAGTGTATGAAATCCTAAATTTTGGTGAATCTTTAAGCATTTGCCGCAAGAAGCTAAAATATTCCTGAGCAAATCTATCATCCGGAAGATAAGCGTCTAGGTCAACGCCACCAAAAGCATAAACAATAAGTTGACTTTTTGAATTATCAATTCCAAAGAGACGGTCATACTCAGGATAAACTTTGTGATTAGGCCTCTGCTCTGGTCCTAGACTTACTGTTACCGGAATAAACCAACGAATTGTTTCAAAGGAACTAACAACCTTAGTGCCTTTTTTTATATCTTGCTGTGCTTTAGCAATTTCCGCTATCTCCCTAATAATCTTTTCTTTACATGATGACATCTGAGGTCGATAGTAATACCAAATAGTTTCCAGATCTGCACTTATACCATCAGTGCATTCTCTGATTAACTCATCTGCATATGGAGTATAGTCATTCGCCAACAGAGTTACTTCTAGCGTAATAGAATCTTTTAAATCGCTACTCGCGACTACGTTGTCACGATAGCGATATGATATTTTCTGAATCTTACGTCCCCCGTCAGATTGATCGTTTGGATCAAAAACGGTCATAATTTCACGTTCTAAATCATTTATTTTTATCTTTATTAAAGAATCAGAATTATTTAGAGACACTTTGAATATATTCAGAGCACCTGTCGCAGATTTAATTTGTCTTGCTATGGCTAAATCAATTGATGATTGATCAGCATCAGTCGGGACATAAACATACGATTGAAATTGGAACTCTCTCTCAATCGCATTGATTCCTATCATTTTCTGTTTAAATAAAGATCCACCAAAGCTCTGCGAACTGTAAGATGATAAATTGATAAAAAATATCAGTGTAAAAAATAGGAAGAATTGGTGTACCACTAAAACTACCCTAACAGGAGAGGGGTAGTCTCTCCTCTCCTGAAAAAGATTTTTTTAAAAATTTAAAAAATGGTTTTATTCTGCAGTTTCAGAAATAAATCGACAAGTAAGATCACGAACCTCGTGACTTCCTTCATATCTTGCGTTTCTTCTGTCTAGGTCAAGAGAGAAGCGTCTTGGAGGGAAACTGTCATCTTGACAAGAATACAATGAAACACCAGCATTTTGCTCACACTTTAGAGACGCATGGAGACTGCCATTGTGATAAACGTTAGCTTGCATTTTTCCAAATGGACCTGGGGAAACTCGAACGGATTTCACACCGTCATCGCTCTGGCAATAAAATCGAGGACCATTAGCAAATGCTAAACTTGAAAAAAAAGACACAGAGAACGCTACCGCAAGTAATTTTTTCACAAAAAAGCTCCATGAAAATTGAAAAAAAGTAATTTTATTAAAACCTTCGATCAACATATCGTTTAAAAAAAAGTTATGCAATAAAAATTTTAAATTTTAGAAGAGGTGGCCAAATAAATGAAATTGTGCACTAAGAGACGAGAAAAGGGAGGAGCCCGCCACCTTGGACAATGTTGACGATAGCCCCGGGAGCAAAGCGTGAAACGCCCCCTTGTAGATGAAAATCTGCCCCATGATTACAGAAAATAGAGGCATCAATATAGCAGGGTTGATCCCAGATAGGTTCTCCCTTTGGATCTATATAGCTGACTTTGGTTTGCTTTCCTTGCAGTCGAACTTGTACGACCCAGAGTCCGAAGCAACCGGAGGTGCAGGCGTCGACGAGCTGGCTCCAAGAAATGGGTGCACTGAGTCCGAGCCAGGCTGCAGCTTTTTCTTGTGAAGCTGGTGAATGGAATTCCTTTCCTAAAAAAATATCTTGTCCCCCATAACTGATATGTTTTTTGAGAACAAGATGGTCCCGATTTGCTTTTACCCAGTCAGATAAGTTTTTAACGAAGCTGCCGTCAGGAAGTTTTTCTTCGCGATTCAGTAGGGGGCGTGTCCAGATGCATCGTTCACTTAAAGCTCTTTCTTCATCTGCATTTAACTGGATCTCGTTTACCATGTGGGGGTCTGATGCGGAGCGGAGGAGTTCTGCAAGGAAGCCTTTTCCTTCCATGTGACCAGAGATGGGATTAAAAATATGGAAAACTTCTGATTGAAGACAGGCCTTTGCAAAGTCTGAATTTGGATCTAGTTTTGAGGCAAAAATATGTCGATAGACGAGGTCTATAGTTATGCTTCGATCGGAGAAGGACTCTTTTTTGCCCAGTTTTGCAGAGCTTTGCTCAAAAACTAAAGTTTTTCCGTCTTCACTGATTTTGATTTGCTCAGGATGAAGTAAAAAGCATTCATGACCTTCGCTTTGCCAGATCTTTTGCAAGTACTTTAATTCAGCTTGCTGGGAGTCTTGTACTCTAGAAACAATGGCAACACTTGGTTTTTTCTTCTGTCCTCCAGCTTTTTCATAATGAGAAAGTAGGGACTGTAGGAGCTCAAGACTATTTCGGGGTGTTTTGTTAAATTCTGAGGAGATGGGAGCTATGGCGAGGTAAGACTGAACGATCATATCACTGTAGGCCTGCATAGCAGGTATGCTTGTATTGGCTTCTATGACTTTAAGTTCTTCACCTTCGAAGAATAGGTCTAACCTTGCCGTGGCGACCCCTAAGCGGGAGCGAGTCTTACTGTAGGCGGCCTCCTGCTCTAGGGCGCTGAGCTCGTTATATAAGAGTTCAGCAATTTTTTTATGCTCTTGTTTTGTTAGATACAGAGCGTACTTATGCATAGCGGATAAGATGTGTTGACTGTCTTTATGGATGAGCATCCAAGTTTTTTCTTGAACAGTCAGAGGCGTGAAGGCTGCAGGGATAGGCTTATACCCTTCTTGCCCTCTGTAAACGGAGAGCTTGTATTCGGAACGTAAGGTGTGGATGAACACTGCTAACTTGTGTTTACCTTCTTCGCTTTTGAAAATATCACTGGAAAAATGTGAGGGATAAGCTCCAGGGTGATGGTCAAGCTGGTCCATCCTGAGTCACTCCTTATGAATGATTATGATACGCCAAGTCTATCTGCCAGGATGCCTCGGTCTTGTTCTGTATGAGCATAGACAATGGCTATTTTAAATATTTTTTTATAGACTTGTTGGATTTCAGTTGTGGGTGCCTGAGTAGAGCGAAGAAAATCAGCGAGCTCAACAAGTTCGTTGATTTTTTGGTAGGCTTCTATAGAGAGCTGTAGGTCTATATGAATAGCTTTTGGTAGACTCTCTGTCAGTTTGGCAGACGAGAGAAACAGTCTCTTTTCGATGATGAGAAATTTACGGATCAAGTCCCGGTTTCTCCCCCTTCAGCTGGGACTGCTATATTCGAATCGTCATGAATCGTGGCATAGATCTGACTCCATAGCCCGGATTCTTTTTTGAGCCAGGATTGGAATAGTTTTCTTGCTGGACGATTTACAAGAGCTTGTTGAGTGAAGTATTCGGCAAATGCAGGCTTCTGCTTCATCTGTTTAAGGGCATCTACGTGTTGGGGCAAGATGACGAGTTCTGCTTGTTTGAGGCGTAGAACAACAAAACCCTGAGCTTGCATAATTTCGATTTTAGACACATTTCACTCGCAGAATTTCTGGTTTGTTGGCAATTGGCTAATTCAAGGTTCTTTTTGGGGAACCAGCTGCGCAGTTTCCCCAAGCCCCTCCTTGCGAGAAGAGGTCAATGCCCTCCTTGCTAGAAGAGAATGGTGCGAAGAAAGGGACTCGAACCCTCATACCTTGCGGCATACGCATCTGAAACGTACGTGTCTACCAGTTCCACCATCTTCGCGTTCCCCATGCTTAGGTCTTTTTATTATTCTTAGCAAGCTTTTTTGGGGAACCAGCGTAGCAGGTTCCCCAAAAGAAAGAGTCTATAAGAGCCTAATTCCAGTGCGGTGAGCTACTTCAATCGCCTCTTCGTAGCCCGCATCGGCATGACGAACAACGCCCATACCTGGGTCAGAAGTCAGCACTCTGGAGAGTCGTTCATCGGCTGCTGTTGTGCCGTCGGCAACGATGACCATCCCTGCATGTATGGAATAGCCCATACCAACGCCTCCGCCGTGATGGAGGCTTACCCAACTAGCGCCATTCACGGCGTTGATGAGGGCGTTAAGAATGGGCCAGTCTGCGATAGCGTCGGAACCGTCCTTCATTCCTTCGGTTTCTCTGTAGGGCGAAGCTACAGATCCACAGTCGAGGTGGTCCCTGCCGATCACAATAGGGGCCTTAACTTGCCCAGTACGGACGAGATGATTGAATAAAATCCCAGCTTTTCTCCTATCCCCATAACCTAGCCAGCAAATACGGCTTGGTAGTCCTTGGAACTTGACGAGCTTGGAGGCGGCTGCAAGCCAGCGAGCTAGTTTTTTATCTTCGGGGAAGAGCTTGAGCAGGGCCTGGTCGATTACGTCAATGTCTTGGGGATCGCCGGATAAAGCAACCCAGCGGAAGGGGCCCTTTCCTTCGCAAAATAAAGGACGGATAAATTCGGGGACAAAGCCTTGGAAACTAAAGGCCTGGGCATAACCAGCTTTTTGAGCCTGTGCTCGGATATTATTACCATAGTCGAAAACGATGGAACCCTTTTCTTTAAAGTGAACCATGGCTTCTACATGTTGAGCCATGCTGCGTAAGGCTCTCTGTTTGTATTCCTCAGGGTTCTGCAGGCGTAAAGAGCTCGCGTCTGCTAGGCTTAGTCCTGCAGGGATGTAGCCATTGAGCTCGTCATGTGCAGAGGTCTGGTCTGTAACGACATGAGGGATGCATCCCCTACGCAGGAGTTCAGGTAAAACTTCTGCGGCATTTCCAACAAGTCCAATGCTGAGCGCCTTCTTTTGCTTGCAGGCATTTTCGACGGCAAGCAGAGCTCTATCCAAATCGGGTTCTAAGCAGTCAAGGTAACCTTCCTTGATCCGACGCTGGATTCGATGTTCATCCACATCTATTCCTAAGAACACACCGCCGGCGATGGTGACGGCAAGTGGTTGTGCTCCACCCATACCACCGAGGCCTGCGGAGCATACAAATTTGCCAGACAAATCACCCTGGAAGTATTTGTCGGCACAGGCCACAAAAGTTTCGTAGGTACCTTGGAGAATTCCTTGGGTTCCTATGTAGATCCAAGATCCAGCAGTCATCTGGCCGTACATGATGAGACCTTTACGCTCTAGTTCGTAAAAGTGATCCCAATTCGCCCATTTTCCGACCAGATTAGAGTTGGCTATAATGACTCGTGGAGCTCCAGGATGTGAAGGGAAAACTACAACCGGTTTACCAGACTGCACAAGCAGCGTTTCGTCATCCCCTAGCGTCTTTAGGGTGGCAATGATTTTATGGTAGCTCTCCCAATTCCGAGCTGCTTTTCCTGTTCCACCATACACGACGAGTTGGTCTGGATTCTCAGCAACTTCAGGGTCCAAATTGTTCATCAACATGCGCATAGCAGCTTCTTGCACCCAACCTTTGCAACTGAGTTTATCACCTCTAGGAGCTACTATTTTTGGTGGTTTTGCCATGTTTTTTGATCCAAATAATAAGGTAGGAGCTAGCCCATATGCCACTAAACGATTTGTGGGAAGGGTTCTTAAAATGTATCAATTCGTGATTTCTTATTCAACCAAACAAATAATGACGGTGATATTATCTCGGCCCCCGCGCTCGTTTGCAGCTTTTACGAGGGTTTGGGCGAGCTCTTGCAGGGAAGGCGCCTGTTGCTGGTCATTCAGTGCTAAGATAGATGCAATCTCCTCATCTCCTACCATGTTAAATAGGCCATCTGAAGCGATCAGGAATAAGTCTCCGCTCTTGATGGGATGAGTATAGACATCGGCCTCACAATCTGTCGATAACCCGACAGCTCTCACGAGAGAATTACTATTGTGGGGAGTAAGAGCTTCTGGTGTGAGAAGGCCGTGAGAAACCAAACTTATAACACTGTGGTCTATGGTGAGCTGATTTATTTTTTCATCCTGATACAAGTATGTTCGGCTGTCTCCAATGTGACCAATATAGAGATTTTCCGCTGTGAAATAGAGGCATTCGAGGGTCGTTCCCATGCCCTCCAGATGAGGGTTTTTTTGGCCTTCGTTTAAGAGAATGTCATTAGCTTTTGTTATAGCATCCACCAAAAATGAGCTGATAAATGAATCTTCCGGTTCATCTTTTTTCTTGCTCGATAGTTCCCGATGGACAATCTCACAAGCTAAATGAGAGGCTCTTTTGCCACCTTGTCTACCCCCGATCCCGTCACAAAGAACAGCTAAGCCTACAGACTCATCCAGATGATAGGAATCTTGATTTTCTTTTCTAATTTTGCCTATGTCAGACGAACCAGCCATTGTGATACGCAAAAGTGTTCTCCCCAAAAAAGTGCTCGTAAGAGTATCGGATCAAACAGAATGAAAATCAAGTTGTTGCTTTAGCTCTAAAGTTTTTATTCGTTTCAACCGTTGCACAGGAAACGGTTGACTTTTTAACAGGTGGAAAGATGATAAACGACTACGATGTAAAAGATCCAAAGATTGGTAAACTCATAAAAAAATCGGTAGATGGTCAGTGGGATTTTTTGAAAGATTTACCTTGGAACAATACTGTAGATATTGAAAATATGATGAATATGCAGGGGGGTGTATCATTCATTTCAGATTTGCCTGAATTCAAAAAAATGTCAGAAAATCAGAGACAGCATCTTATTCTTGAGGAGGGTGTTTACCATTTGTGCAATCTTCTTATTGGCGAATATAAAGGCATAAAGCTTGCTTCTCATATTATGACAAACTGTCCGAACATGGACTGGGTGGTGTTCATGTCCACTGTGTTGAGTGATGAACGATCCCACTTTTTAGCTCTTTCCAAATATCTTAAAGAAAAAATAGGTATTCTCTATGCTCCCGATCCCAGTCTGACTCTTATTCTCGATCAGCTCTGTGAAGAAAAGTCTATTGAAATACAGCTTTTTGTTAGTCAAGTCGTCTTGGAATGGACTGCTACTTCCCTACTTTCTTCTTTGGCATTAAAAACAAAAGAACCTCTTTTGGGGGAGCTTATTCGGAGGATCATCTCAGATGAAGGCCGCCATCTAGCCTTCAATGGTTGTGTTCTCTCTCATCTGGATGAGAACAGGAGGGAGCGAATAAAGCCTAGACTTGAAGATCAGGTGTATGAAGGCATTCGAGCTTGTCTCTCTTCGCTGATTGCAGTACCCGTTTGGGATAAATACGAATTTTCCAAAGAGAGTTGCATAAAATTAGCGATTAGGAGTATAGAGGAGAAAGGTGTCGTTCAGTTTTATCGACATGTTATACCAAAGCAATTGGGTATTTATGGCCTGCTCACAGATAGTTTGCTTAAAAGAATAGATAAAGATCTCATCCCTTGGCTTATCCAATCTAATCTCAAAAGTCTAGCAGCTGCTTAAACCTTCCAAAATAATTAATAAAATCTCATTATCTTTTAAAAAAGCTAAAGATTAGTCTCTTTTTGCCGCTAATCCAAAGGTCTGGAGCCTTTTTATCCCATCTCATCTGAAAGGAATGACTGTGACAAAAATACTGAATATTTCAAGAAGAGAAGAAATATATTCGAGAATTGTTGGAAGTTTAGTGCAAGTCTGCGGAGTATCTGTTGTGAGCAAAGAGTCACTTCTAACGAGTGATTTGGGTATAGATTCTCTGAAGATAGCAGAACTGTCCATAGCTTTTGAAGATGAATTTGGATTTTCTTGTTTTTTACCAGATATTCTAAACTGCGATAGTCCTTATAAACTTACAGTGAACTCACTTGTAGATTTTATTGAAGAAAAAATGAAGGAAAACAATTCATGAAAGATTTTCTTTTTAAAATTTCAGAAAAAAATGGAATTACTACGTTTGAGATGAATAAACCGAATGCCTCGGTTAATGTTTTTAGCACTTCTGCAGCGAGGCAAATAGATGAATACTTTGAGAATCTGGATGTTAAAAAGACCAAGGCTATCGTTTTTAAAAGCACAAAGCCATTCAGTTTTCTGAATGGAGCTGAGCTAATTATGACGAAAGCTATCAAATCTTTTGATGACATTCAATCATTTACCGAGATAACGCGTAGAGCTTACGAGAGAGTGGCACATTCCCCTGTTCCTACTATTGCGGCGATATCTGGGAACTGTTTTGGCTGTGGAATGGAATTTGTTTTAGGATGTGATTATCGATTTGCCTCTAATTCTTTCGATACACAATTCTATCTGACCGAATTAATCGATTATTATTTGCTGCCTCTATTTGGTTCTACTTTCCGTCTCGAGCCTTTAGTCGGTCTGACGGAAGCGGTAGATCTTCTTGTTTTTGGTAAAAAGATTCATTCTGAAGAAGGATTGCGCATTGGTCTCATCGATAAAGTGTTAGATCATCATCAATTTGATAAGAATCTAGACGACGTGATTGAGCTTCTTAAGAAGGACGAATTCCCTAAAAAAAACCAAAATAAAAGATATGGTCCGGATCGTCGCGATATAAATCGTAATCACCAGGGTCATAAAAAAGTAAATATTCAAAAATATAAGAAAGAAATTTATTCAAGAATAGAATCTTTGCCTCCTATGCGTCAAGATCTATATAAAGCCTGTTTTGAAGAGATTCTTAGATACTCCAAACTTGAAGATAAAGAGTCTGTGACAGAAGGTGGTGATCATACAGTCAGTAACACGTTCAAAACTTTGAGCACAGAGGCTTCGCGCTGTGCTACTACGTTTTTCTTCCGAAAAGAGATGGCTAAAATCGTAGAGGCTGGATCTAATCCTAGAGATTTTTTTAGATCAAATGGATTGGCTATCAGTTTAAAAGAAAAAAAGGGATTTGTTGGTGATCTTTTATCCAATATTTACTTGGATAAATTAGATCTTCACTTTGATAAAAAGCAGGAAGAAGATATTGTTATACGCTTGAAAAACAAAGAAAATATAAGTTTACAAATTTTATCTGAAGAGAATGAAGAAGTTTCTTGCAATTCTTTTATTCATTTTCCCTTTGCTGAGCAGATTAAATACGTCGAGTTTTTTTGTAAGCAAAAAGATGTCTTTCTTATCCGCCATGTTTTGAGTTTTTTTAATTTGATTGATTGGCATACAGTCTTGGTTGTTTTAGATGACGTCAAAAAATCGACAAAAGAAATTGTTGTAGAAAAGAGCCCCTCCTATAGGCTTCTCTCTGAAGCAAAAGTTTTTCTTCATACGGATCCCAATAGAACTCTCCGACTACAGCAGACTTTGTGGTTTATGGGTTTTGAGATGCCTGTTCATGGTTTGTTCCAAGATCTCGGTATGATTGGCAGGAATATGAAAGCTCCCAATGGTTTGGAGTTAGAGCAGGCTTATAAATTTATGATGATTATCAACAAAACATTCACGGACCTTCTTAGCGAAGGGACTCTCAAGCACAGAGCTGTTGCAGATGTGTTGGCTCATCTCATTTTTGGCTTTCCAACTGGTTTGGGCAGTTTTCTTGAATTTGTTAAGGAAGAGGAAAAAAGGCTATGCGCATGAATAAGAAAGCCGTTCTTGTGACAGGTGGTTTAGGGGGTATCGGTTGGGCTATTTGTACAAAGCTAGCGAGTGACGGATTTCATGTTTATTTGACGGATAGTCAGGAGGCAGATCTAGAAAAAAGAAAAACCGAGATGGGTTCTGACTTACAAAAACAGATGACTTTTTACAAGATGGATGTTCGCAGCCATGACTCCATCATGGAGATTTATCTTAAAACTTTGGAGTCAGAGCATGGAGCACCTAGTGTGATTGTTAACAACGCTGGAGTGTTTGAGTCGTGTTCTTTTCTTGATATTTCAGAAGATTCTTTTCGAAATCTTTTGGAGGTCAATTTACTTGGTGTCTTTAGAGTTTCAAAAGTCTTTAGCAAATCAATGATAAGCAAAAAAAATGGTCATATCATTAATATAAGCTCTATAGCTGCTCATGTTGGAGTTGTAGATGCAGCACATTATGCTGCCAGTAAGTCAGCTGTAACGTCTCTGACGAAGAGTATGGCTATAGAGTTTTCTCCTTACAAAATTCGAGTCAATGCGATTGCTCCTGGTTATATAGATACTAAAATGACTAAGCAATATGAGAGTAAGGTAAATTTTATTACCAAGATGAGAGTTCCTCTCAGGCGTCTTGGTAGGTCAGATGAGGTGGCAGAGGTTGTATTCTCTCTGATTGACTGTGAGGCAGAGTATCTAACAGGAGCCGAAATTACTGTAGATGGTGGATTTAGTATCTATTGATAGCTCAAGATTAATGAGGATTTTTATATGAAGTCAAATTTTGAACAGCATAATATTATGGAAAGAATGGTTCACTTCTACCATATAAATCCTGATAAAATATGTGGAAAAATCTTGGATAGACATGGCAAAATTTCTGATTCTATTAAAATCCATGAATGGGTTGAAGAATCCTCAAAATTAGCCGTCATTCTTCAATCGCGAGGGATCAAAAATGGAGATAGGGTTCTTATCTCTTTGCCTAGTTCTAGGGATTTTCTAGAGTCTATGCTGGCTTTGTGGTGGATAGGAGCCATTCCTGTTCCCGTTCCCGAATTGAGTGGGCAATACAAGAAAAAAAATTATTTGGATCGAATTGCCAATGTTGTGCGTGATTGTCAACCAACAGCCTGTTTGGTGAAGGCGGCCAATCAAGAAGAGTCTTTTGTAGCGGGTGAAGAGTATGATGACATTTTTCATCCCCATTTTTTTTGGAATCTAGAAGAGATTTCTAAGGAAAAAGAGTCCTTGGAAAAATTTCGTTTAGATCTGTACGAAGTTAAAAAAAATGATATAGCCTTTATGCAGTACACTTCGGGGAGTACAAGTAAACCAAAGGGTGTCATTGTTACTCATGAAAGTTTGATAGCTAATCTTAAAGCTATGCAGAAAGCTGCTCCATTTGATGCCAATTTAGATAAATTGCTCAATTGGATGCCGCTTTATCATGATATGGGATTGGTCGGAGGGGTACTTCTCAATGCTTATGTCGGATCTCAATTTTACCTTTTATCCCCCTTATCCTTTTTAGGAAACCCTTCCCTGTGGCTCAAGATTATTTGTGATCATGGTATCACGATTTCGACGGGTCCTAATTTTGCTTACGATCTTTGTGCGCGCAGAGTCAGACCTGAAACCATGCAAGGCTTAGATTTGAGAACATGGAGGTTGGCTTATAATGGAGCGGAGCCAATTTCTATCCAAACTCTTGAAAGATTTACTGAGAAATTCTCCCCTTATGGATTTTCTGATAGGGCTTTCTTTCCTGTGTATGGAATGGCAGAGCTGACGCTTGCTGCCAGTTTTCCCATACCTGGTCAACTGTTACGGGTTGATTATGTGGACAGAGGCTCTTTAACTAAACAGTTGGCCTCAAAATCCGAGAAACTTAAAGAGAATGGGGTCGCGTTTGTTTCTGTGGGTAAAGCGCTGCCAGGTCACACGATCACGATTCAATCAGATACGGGTAAGGCCTTACCTGAAAGACAGATTGGGGAGGTCTGTGTGCGAGGTCCCTCTGTATTTCGTGGTTACTATCATGAGAATCTTGTGGATTCAAAAAAAGATCAGGAAGAACTCCGAACAGGTGATCTTGGTTACATGGCAGATGGTGATTTATTCATTGTGGATCGTCTTAAGGATCTCGTGATTCTTGCAGGTTTAAATTATTCTCCAACAGACATGGAACAAACGATTGAAAGTTTTGATTTTGTAAGGACGGGCCGATCTATTGCGTTTAGTGTTTGGGATCAAAACAAGGGGACAGAAGGACTGATTTTAGTGGTAGAAGTATCAAGCCCAGTCAGTGGTAAAACAGAGGAATATCCTTCGCAAGCTGAAATGACCAGAACGATACAAAATAAAATCATGGATAAATTTTCAGTTGCGACATCAGACGTAGTTCTTTGTCAACCTCGTAGTATCCCTATGACATCTAGCGGTAAAAAACAACGCTCTTTATGTAAGAGCCTCTATTTGGAGGGTGCATTTATCTCTAGGAAAGTATAATGAGAGACGGAAAAAGGCGATTCTGAATATGAGCGATATCACAGAAAATTTATTAAATAACTTTGAAGAAAAGTACAAGATAAAGGAACGGTTATATCAGAATGGGAACATGACCGTATTCTTAGGGTCTCGAACAGATCAAGCAGATAAGAAGGTCTTTGTCAAAAGAATAGTTGGTCATTTTTCTGAAGATTTCCAAAGGAGTCTTAGTCAAAAATTAGTAAAATACAGCGATGGATCTCTAGCTGAGAAATATATTATCGACTATGAGATGAATCGGTCGTTTGTAACGGTTATTATTCCGATAATAAATGGGCAAACTTTAAAAGACAAGATTAAACACCATCAGAACGGCTCTCAAAAATGGGTGGAACAGGTTCTGCTTATCATAAGGTCGGTGATTGTATCTCTGAAGTTTTTTGAAGAAAACAATTGTTTTAATGGGAAAGTTCAAAGTAAAAATATCATTCTCAATGAGGCTGGAAATGTCTTGTTGGCCGATTTTATGATTCCCATGGAAGCTCAGTATTTTATTCCTATAAAAAAATTAGACTTGGAAGAAATTCAATATATTTCTCCCGAGCAGGCTGGGATTTTTAGACAACCTGTTGGTATTGAATCTGATTTTTATTCACTTGGGATCGTTTTGTACGAAGCTTTATCGGGGTCTGTTCCTTTTCGGGGCAAAACTATAAATGACACACTCAACAAACATGTGAACGATACACCCATATCGCTGCGGAAGTCCGGCTTGGATATTTGTCGGCCACTTGATGAGTTGATTGGAAGACTTTTGTTAAAGGATCCTAAAGATAGATATCAGACGACATCAGGACTTCTTCATGATGTGGATATGATTCTTTCTATGAGCTGTTCTGAACTCGACAGTTTCGCAATTGGGCAGATGGATTTACGGTCATCTTTAACCAACCCATCGTTTATTGGGAGAGGTGAAGAAATTGCCAAAATCAAGAAAGTGGTTCACGCTACTCAGTCAGGCTCTTCTGGAGTCTTCCATCTGAGTGCTTATTCTGGTTGTGGAAAATCATCTATATTGAATGAGTTTTCTTTGTCTAAAGAGCATAATCAATCTTTAGTTTTCTATGGACATGGAATGGCCCATTCTGCTCAAAAGCCATTGCGAATGTTTGATGGTATTGTCAGAGATTTGATACAGTCATGCATTGCTTCTGAGGATTTTAAAAAAAATTTCCAAGAGAAGATGGATTCAAAATTTGAAGCTCTTCTCAATACTTTTCCGTCCTTTCGCGATGTCTATCCCATAGAAATTAAAAGTCAAGGTCAGGCAGAGCATGGAGAAATAAGAAGTTTCGAGGCTATATCAAGAATGTTCAATTCGTTGAGCAGCGATGAAAAATCAGCGATTGTTGTGTTTGATGACTGTCAGTGGTCTGATGAAATGAGCATGAATGCAGTTTCGTTTTGGAAAAAGTATGACAAAAATCACATGGATGAAGGCGACAGAAGTAAGCCAGGTACACTGATTATTTTATCTTATCGGGAAGAAGAAAAATTTGATATCGCTATCCCACAAGCGACGGTAGGTAATGTGATCTTAAATTTATTTTCTCTGGACTCAATGATTCCCTATTTACAATCTATGGCCGGTCAGTTGCCTGAAGATGCGCTGAAAATTATATATCAAATGTCTTCTGGAAATCCGTTTTTTGCCAAGGTTATTCTTCAAGGTTTTATTGAAAGCAAAGTTTTAACTTTTGATAGAAAAAATTGGATTTTTGACTGGAACCTGTTGGGTGAAAATCATGCAAATAAAAAAGCGGGAGATATTCTGGTAGAGCGGATTTCTATTCTTGATAAAAAAATTATTAACATTTTAAAAGCAGCTGCTATGCTGGGAAAAGAATTTACGGTTGCTGGTTTGAAGGCATTAAACCGTCATAGCGAAGAGGAGATTTTAATTACCTGTGAGGAGGCGAAGAAAAGAAATCTTATATTACTTGTTTCAGATAAAAGATTTGCATTTTCACATGACAAAGTGAGAGAGGCTCTTCTTGAGAAATTAGCAGGTCACGAAAAAAAGGAGCTTCATCTTGCTACGGCGGAAGGGCTGTTGAAGAGTATAGATGTAGATGATTATGAAATATCTTTTCATCTCGCATCAGCTCAGGAGTATGAACGAGCGTTTCCTTATGCTATGCGTGCCGCAAAGTCTGCACAGGCGCGATCTGCTCTCCATGTGGCATCTTTACAATATGAGATCGCTAAAAAGGGTATAGAAACGAATAAAAATAGTGAAAAATTTGAAATATATATGACTCTTGGAACAGTCTACATGCTTTTGGGTCACTATGATCGGTCATATCATGAATTTAAGCAGGCGGAGTCTTGTGTTAGAGATCGCTTTGATTTTGCTGTAATCAATGCAAGGCTTGGTGAATTGGAGTTTAAAAGGGGAAAAATCGCAGAAGCTTCTCAGGCTCTGCAAAAAGGGTTAGAAGCATTAGGTCATTTTATCCCAAAAAATATCTTCGCTATATCATTGTTTTTGTTTCATGAAGCTCTGATTCAAATGTTGCATTCCTTGCTGCCTTATTGGTTTGTAGGTCGGAAGAAAGAAGATAATTTGGATAAGAAAAAAGATCTCCTATCTTCTTGGCTTTATGGCAGGCTCACATACACTTATTTTTTTCAAAAAGGAGCTCTTCCTACATTGTGGGCTCATCTAAAACAATTGAATATTTCGGAGAGATATCCACCTTCAAAAGAGCTAGGTCAGGCATACTCCACACATGCACCTGTTATGTCGATGATTCCATGGTATTCGAGGGCGATTAAATACGGGAAGAAATCTTTGGAGATTATGCGATTGCTTAAGGATGCTTGGGGTGAGGGACAGGCACTTCATTTTTTAGGTGCAGCCTATTACTGTGCTTCAGAGTTCCAAAATGCTAAAGAACATTTTAGCAATGCTATTATACTACTTGATAAGGCGGGTGATCGATGGGAAGTGAATGGAGCGACCTATCATTTAGGGATGTGCAATTATAGAATGGGTAATCTTAAGGAGGCAAAAAATCTTGGATTTAAGGCCTATGAAAGTGGTGTATTGATTGGAGATAATTTTGCTTCAGGGGCCAGTCTCCATATTATAGCAAAATCAGATTTTGGAAGTCTTCCTCGAGAAATGATTGATCAAGAAATTAAAAAGACATCAGAAGATAAGCAAAGAAATGCAGAAGTTTTCCAAGCAGAAGGTATTAAATTTCTAAGGGAAGGTCTTTATGAATTGGCTATTCAGTCTTTTGATAAGTCATTTGATATTATCCGGAAGGCAGGTTTAAGGACGGAATATGTAGCTTCTCTTCCTTTGTGGAAGCTGACAGCCCTTCGCCTTCGCTATGAAAGCATTAAGCCCTATTTTGAGCATGAAAAAATACAAATTTTAAAGCAAATAAAAAAAGTTATACGACAGTCTTTTGTTTTCTCTAAACCATTTCGAAATAATCTCCCGCATTATTACAGGGAGATCGCCTATTATATGTGGATGAAAGGCAAAAAAAACAAGGCGAGGATTTATTTTAAAAAAAGTATTGATTTTGCAGATAAATTAGGATCTCATTTTGAAAAAAATCTCTCATTATTCGCCTATTCTTATCTAGAAATTCAAGACGGTAAAAGTGAATTTCAATCCATTTTTATAGATGCAAAAGAAACGATCGCTAAGATGAGCTCACATCATCTGGAAGTGGGCAGATCATTGGAGGGTTCAAATGAGAAAGTGGTAACTGTTTCCTTAGTAGATCGGTTTGAAGCTCTTCTCGATATAGGCAGAAGGATGGCATCTGCCTTGACCGAGGAGGATGTATATAGAGGAATAGATAGTGCGGTTGTATCTTTGTTAAGAGCAAGAGACTATTCTATTTTTGAATGGAATTCAAAAAATGGTGAGTTCACTCTTAAAAAGAAGAACGGTAATCTTGTTTCGGAAATTAAAACGGAAGCTATGATTAAAAGTTTAGTTGAAAAAAAGAGTATATCGAGTACTTATAGGCTTCCAGATGATCGAGAGTATTCTGTACTGAGTAGCCCGATCTCTATCCAGAATGAGATGTCAATTGTTCTCTATATTAGTTATGAGCATATGGCAGATTTTTTTGGCGAAGATGATGTTAGGCTTGCAGACTTTATAGTTGCGTTAGCTGGGGCGGCTTTTGAAAATGCCCAGGGATTTGAGAAGATTAATAAGATGACTAAATCACTGGAGAAAGATATAGAGGATAAAATTCAAGCAGAGACGAGTCTTCAAAAATCTCTTTTAGAAAAAGAACTAGTGCTCCGAGAAGTTTTTCACAGAACAAAAAATAATATGCAAATTATATCCAGTCTTCTCAGTCTACAGATTGGATCAAATCAGGATCCAAATTTAAAAAATATTCTTCGAGAGAGCCAAAATCGTATCACATCTATGTCGTTGGTTCATGAAAAATTATATCAATCAAAAGATCTAGTGAATATTAATTTTGCTGAATATATTGAGGATATTGTGAATGGGCTCAAGAGATCTTATATTTCGAAAGCAGATAATATTAAATTTATTTTAGAGAAAAAAGAAACGACTTTATCTCTTGATTTTGCTGTCCCTTGTGGTTTGATTATTAACGAAATTCTAACGAACTCTATCAAATATGCCTTTCCAGCTTCAGGAGATGGAGAAGTAAAAATTGAGTTGGACTCTTTTGTGGATAAAGATGATGTTACAAAGGTAATTCTGTCCATCCGAGATAATGGAGTGGGTCTTCCAGCTGATTTTACAAGTAGGCAAACTCATTCTCTAGGCATAAGATTGATTCGAGGTCTGGTTCAAACACAGCTTCAGGGTGAGCTTGAAATTAAAAATGACAATGGTGCATATTTTTTAATATCATTTGCTGAAAAAAAATACAGCGGGAGAATTTAGTTATGAAGCCAACAATTTTAATTGTTGAAGACGAGTTCATCATTGCGCTAGACCTTCAGCAAAAGCTTCTCTCTTTAGGGTATCAGGCTCCTATGATTGCAGCAACAGGTGAAGACGCTCTGCAAATGACCAAAGAGTTAAATCCTGATCTTATTTTAATGGACATAGTTCTAGCTGGATCCATGGATGGTATCGAAGTCGCAGGTAAAATTAAAGAATTTTCTGATGTTCCCGTCATCTATACAACGTCTTATAGTGACAGGAAAATCCTTGATCGAGCTAAAAGAACAAATGCGTATGGGTATATCACCAAGCCCTACGAGACGAAGGATCTTGTTATAGCGATTGAAATCAGTGTGTCTCGCCATCAGTCTCAGAAAATGGTGAGTGATAATGAGAAAAGATTTCGACTTATTCTGGAGAGTTCAGGAGATGTTTTTTTTGTGTTCGATAAAACTGGTAAGATCCTTGATATAAATGCGAAAGCAGAGAGTCTCCTAACTCTTTCTAGAGAAGAAATAGTCGGTTCTTTTGTTGGAGATCAAATTCCTTTTATGCTTACAGAGGCGATGAGTATTGGAGATTTTGTTTCTAAAGTGGATGCCTTGGGATCAACTTTGGATCTAGATGGCTGCCTCGTTACCGATTCAAAAAAAGTTTTCTTGGACTGTCGTTTCTGTGTTTTTAAAGGAGAGGGGGATGAAGTTCTCTATCTTGCTTTGGGTCGAGATGTGACTCAGAAAAAAACAAATGAGATAGAGCGTCAGGAAATGTTCTTGCAGCTGGCTCACTCTTCAAAGCTTGCGACTTTGGGGACTATGAGTGCAAGCGTAATTCACGAATTGAAAAATCCACTAACTTCGATTCTTGGATTTTCTGATATTCTTCTTCAAAAGGGAGATGTTTCTGAGGGTGCAAAAAGCAAATTAAAAATAATAAAAAATGCGGCAATTCAAATGCGAAACTATGTCGATCATTTGCGCTCTTTTGTTCGACAAGATCAGGTTAGTGAATTGGTAGATCTTGATGTTGGGGAAGCGGTTGATGGAGCCTTATTGCTCTTGAGTGGGCAAACTCACGATATGAAAATCGAAGTTCAAAAGGTTGAAAATTTGTCAAAAATTCATGGGAACATGAGTCAGATTGAGAGTGTCTTGCAAAATTTTATTTCTAACAGCTGCGATGCCTTTTCTGGAATGGTGATGGATAATGCTGAGAAATGCATTCGTATTTTTACAGAAGAGCGAGACGGCTATGTCTTTCTGAACTATGAAGATAACGCAGGAGGAATTCCATCTGAATTTATTCATAAAATGTTCGATCCTTTTTTTACTACTAAAAAAGTAGGGGAAGGAACTGGGTTAGGGCTGTCGATGGTTCGATATATTATGGAGCAGCATCGAGGATATATTGAACTTATTATGAAGACAAATATAGGTGTGCGATTTGTGTTAAAGTTCCCATCCGTGGAACAATTTCATGTTCAGTCCTATGATAGGGAAAAGGTGGTCACTAAAATGATTGAGGATGATGGAAAGCGGATCACCATCGGCGCGTATACCCCGAGCGCTTCGGTCTCGGATGAGGGAGTAGAGGTCTCTGTGTAAATTGTGGGCTTTGGTGGGGTAGAATTTACGGCGCTTATCGCTGTTTTGCAATTCTTATGAAACTCTTGAAGCTATACGCCATGCTGTTCCAACCGATTTCAGATCGCTTCATCTTTTAAGGTTGTTCTCGCCAGTAAAAAAACTTCAGTCGCGCTTCGTTTGGGTGGAAAGATCTCGGTAAAATATTGTGATTTCGGGACCTTCGTGATAGAAAAGTCTCTCGGGCGAATAGAGTCCGCTTAATGTCTAGGCAAATTTTAGTTCTTTGAACTAGACGAGTCTGGGAGTGGGGCGAGTTTTAGAGTGGGGGTTGGTATAGGCCTTTAGCCTGTGCCATTGTGATGTTTTTTGAATGCATGGAGGAGCCGCAGGTGTTCTCACTGCGACCATTAGAATCAATTATTTCGGTTCTGTTCCTCTTCTTTATTACTTTTGTAAGTGTAGATCCTGTCTATGCTTGGTGGATGTGGACTCCAGGCGATACCGTCGATTCTTCTAGCCAGTCTTTGTTTAGCAAGGGATATCATCCCAAACAGCCTATACCGACTTTTAGCCATAGAATTCATGCTGGTGAAAGACGTATTCCGTGCGAATACTGCCACTCCTCTGCACGTCGATCTCCAGTAGCAGGCATTCCTCCTTTGAATACCTGTATGGGCTGCCATAAAATTGTGAATACAGATGCGGAACCAATTAAGAAAATAACGAAGTTGTTTGAAGAAGGGAAGTCTATCGATTGGGTAAAGGTGAACGACCTGCCTGATTTCGTTAGATTTAGTCATCAGCCGCACGTGTTGGCAAAAGATGTGCAAGGCAAGCCTTTATTGAGCTGCAGCTCTTGTCACGGCGAAGTGCAGGGGATGGGTACTGTTGAGCAGTGGGCGCCTTTACAGATGGGTTGGTGTCTAGACTGCCATAACAAAGTAAAAATTCCTGCGCATGATGGCCTGCCAGCTGTACGCTATGCGCCGACATCGTGCAATACGTGCCATTTTTAAATTACAGGGCCAGGGCCGCGAAGCAAAGCTGTGTTGAGAGGAAGCTTGAACATGATCGAACGAAATCTTGACCTGGAGAAATTAGAAAAAAAAATCGAGGTCTTCGCGCCTAAGGGTGATTTTGAGCTCCCTAATAAGGATATGGTCGCTGGTCCTTATTATGCAAGTGCTGAGGAAAGAATTCCAGAGTTGGGTGAAGTTCCGGAGTCTGTCGCTGGTGATAAGGCTGATGGAACAAACGCGGAGTATCCACTTGATCGTAGGGACTTCATGCGTTTGTTCGCGATGGGGACGGCTGCTGCTACGGCCTCTGCTTGTGTAAAGAGGCCTGTCGAAAAGGCGATAGCCTACTCTCAACAGCCTATCGATCAAGTTCCAGGGGTCGCAGTTCACTATGCGTCTACCTGTGGCTGCTGTCCTGCTGCTTGTGGAACCACGATCAAGACCAGAGAGGGACGTCCGACTAAAATAGAAGGGAATTCAGAACATCCCATCAGTCAAGGGGGGCTCTGTGCACTTGGTCAAGCCGACATACAGGGTCTTTATCATCCAGAACGCTTGAAGGGTCCTCAAGTTCGCAAGGGGCAAGCACTGCAGTCGGCGACTTGGGATGATGTTTATAAAGAGCTGGGTGCTCTGCTCTCTCAAAACAAGAAGGTTGGTATTTTTACTGGTGGTTCGACTGGTAATAGGCATAGGTTCTTTGAAGAGGTTCTCGAACGAGCAGGGTCGAGCAAAGAACACCTCTACACATGGGAGTCGAACTCCCTTTATGCAAGTATGTCGAAGGCCCATGAACTGGCATTTGGGAAGCCTGATTTACCGCGTATTGAGTTTGCAAAAGCTCATTATATTGTTGGAATCGGGTCTGATTTTCAGGGTACTGGTGTAGCTCCTGTTTTTCATTCGAAGGGCTTCTCTAAATCGCACTCCTATCGGAAGGGACAGCGGGGGAAGTTTGTCCAGTTCGAGTCCCACTTAACCCTGACAGGTTCAACGGCTGACGAACGTTTTGTGATCCCAGCTGGTACAGAAATCCTGGTTGCCTTGTCTTTTCTCCAAGTTTTGTTTGATAATCCTGCCTCCAAAGGCTCTAGTGCAGATAGAGCTTACATTAAGGAAATTCTTCAATCTCAGCAGCCGGATTTAAAAGAGAGTCTCCGGACTCTTGACTTGAGTCAGGAGGCCTTAGAGAAAATTGTTCATGAGATGCTCCAACTTCCATCTTTGATAGTGGCTGGGAGTGGTTCTAATTTTGATAAAAATGCGACTTTGCTACAGCTCTGTGCTGTTCTGATGAATATATTAATCGGAGCATATGAAGAGACCATCTTCTTTAGTAAGGGGTGGTCGCCTTCTCCCATTCGAGCAGGGGATCTTGATCGATTTCTTTCAGATCTCCCTTCACTCGATGTTCTTTTCGTTATTGACAGCAATCCTCTTTTTGCTGTGCCCGCATCATGGGGGCTGAAAGAAAAGCTGAAATCAGTTCCTATTGTCGTGTCTATGCAATCTTTTCCTTGCGATGTAGACAAACTCGCTCATTATGTATTGCCGGGGCACCATACGTTGGAGTCCTGGGGGGATGAGCAGCCTGTCGCTGGTTTCTGGTCTATTCGACAACCAACTGTCCGTCCCTTGACAGATAGTAGGCAGGCCGAAGAGTCTTTACTTTGGATTTTGGCAAATTCTGGTAAGAATTTGCCTTACAAAGATTACCATGTCTATTTGCTGAAGCAGTGGCAAGCTATGCATATCCTGTTGGGGACAAAAATAGCTTATGAGACCTTCTTCAAGGCCGTTGTCCGACGAGGTTTTGTCGGTAGAGTTGAAAGTCGTCCCTCTCTTCCTCTTCGAAGTATTAAGGAACAGTTCACAAAATCTGTGTTCAAGAGTTTGCCTGAAAAAAAGCAAAACGAGCATACCTTTGTTCTTGTCGCTCCCCTCGATCATAGGTTGGGAGACGGTCGAGGAGCTCATCTCCCCGTTCTTCAGGAGATTGGAGATAGTCTAACGACCATTGCTTGGGATACCTGGCTTGCTCTCAATCCCAATACTATGCAAACAATGGGTATCAAGCGCAATCAGGTGATTGAGGTGTCAGGGCCGAATGGACGATTAGAACTTGCGGCATACCCTCTTCCTGGTTTGCACCCACAAGCAGCGGTTATTCCTCGCGGGAATGGTCACGAAGATGAGCGAAGTACCATCAGTTATAAAAACGGTGTCAATCCGCTTGCTCTTGTCGATTTTGCCTCAGATCCTTTGACGAGAGAGCCTGTGACCAGTGGGTTTGCTGTTACATTAAAGCCTACAAATCGCTGGTATCGCCTGGCAGCCATGCAGAAACATAGTGATCTCGCTAACAGGAAAGACATTATTAAAAGTCTTTCTCTGACGGAAGCGAGACAGCTCAAGCGGAAAGTGACGCTGGATGATGTTCCTGACATATTCCCAAAACTGGAAACGGTGACGTATCGTTGGGGCATGTCGATTGACCTTGATAAATGCAATGGTTGTGGGGCCTGTATGGCTGCCTGTGCTGTTGAGAACAATGTTCCTCAGGTTGGTCGTGAGCAGATTCTACTCGGTCGGGAAATGCACTGGCTGCGCTTAGATCGATATTTTCTTGGAGACATCAATAACCCGCATGTTTCCTTCCAACCAGTGATGTGTCAACACTGTAACCATGCCCCTTGCGAGCCCGTTTGCCCAGTCCTGGCAACCACTCATGATCCTGAAGGTCTCAATGCGATGACTTATAATCGTTGCGTAGGGACCCGTTATTGCGCCAACGCCTGTACGTACAAAGTTCGTCGTTTCAATTGGTGGACGTATCGTTGGGAGGAAATGGGACAGGAGTCTTACAATCGCAATATTCGACCGACGAATCCTGATGTCACAGTCAGGACCAAGGGAGTCATGGAGAAGTGCACATTCTGTGTGCAGCGTCTGCGCGATGCAAAACATAAAGCCAAAGCAGACGTTCGAGAGGTGTTTGATGGGGAAATTCAAACAGCATGTCAACAGACCTGTCCGATGAATGCCATCGTTTTTGGAAACTTAAACGATAACAACAGTCAGGTCTCTGTTGAAAGGAAGGATCCTCGAGCTTACCTCCTTCTAGGAGGTGAGCCTGAGCATGGACACTACGGTCTGAAAACTCTGCCTAATGTTAGCTATCTTGCGGAGGTCTCGCTGAAGGAGCGTGCCGCAGAGGAGCGTGGTGGGGAACATGGCGCACAGCAGCATGGTGGACACTAATATGAGCAAGCTTGCCTCAGGTGAAGTCAGGTGGAAAAAAACAATTTCGGATGTCAATGATGGGATTTTGATGGCTTGTGAAAAGCCTCATCCTGCTTTCTATGTCACCTTGGCTCTCGCTCTAGTCTGCCTTTCCATAGGGATCTTCTCTTGGGTGTACTTGGCTAATTATGGAACTGGTTCTACTGGTTTAAACAGTCCGGTTTACTGGGGGGTCTTGATCACTAACTTTGTGTTTTGGGTTGGGATTGGTCATGCAGGCACTCTGATTTCAGCGATCTTATTTCTCTTCCGTGCAAAATGGCGGAATAGTGTGAATAGATCAGCTGAGGCGATGACCGTTTTTGCTGTCATCACAGCTGGCCTTTTCCCTCTTATCCACGCAGGAAGGGTTTGGTATGCCGCGTACTGGTTATTCCCGCTTCCGAATACAAACAATCTCTGGGTCAATTTTCGCTCACCCCTGTTGTGGGACGTTTTTGCAATTTCGACCTATTTAACAGTTTCTCTTCTTTTTTGGTATATGGGTCTTGTGCCTGACCTGGCTTCTATGAGGGATCGAGTCAGAGGCTTTAAGCGCCTTGTTTACGGCTTACTCTCTTTTGGTTGGACCGGAACGTTGAGACAGTGGCACCACTATGAGTGCGGGTATGGTTTTCTGGCAGCTTTAGCGACACCTCTGGTGCTCTCGGTTCATTCCATCGTCTCCTGGGACTTTGCTATGGCCATGCAGCCTGGGTGGCATACGACGATTTTCCCTCCATACTTTGTTGCGGGAGCGATCTTATCGGGCTGTTCGATGGTTTATACTCTTGTCGTTCCCTTTCGACGGATGTTTAGGATGGAGGGTTTTATACTCGATGAACATCTGGATGCTCTTTTAAAGCTAACCCTCCTTACTTCTACCATCGTGGCGTATGCTTATGGTATTGAGTTCTTTGTAGCTTGGTATAGCGGCAACGTTTATGAGTGGGCTATTTTTGTTAAACGAGCGACGGGTCCTTATTGCTTCTACTTTTGGACGATGACTTTTTGTAACTGCATTTTTCCACTGGCATTTTGGTCAAAAAGAGTTCGTGCTCATATCCCTACATCTTTTGTGATCTGTGTCTTGGTCAATCTCGGGATGTGGTTTGAACGTTATAATATTATTGTTTCTAGTTTAGCAGAGGATTTCTTGCCAGGTTCTTGGGGACACTACGAACCAAGATTGATTGAGATTGGTCTGACTGTTGGGAGCTTCGGCTGGTTTTTTACATGGCTCCTAATTTTCTGCCGGTTCTTCCCTTTTGTTTCTATGTCTGAACTCAAACTGATTATGCCCAAACCTATGAATCCTCATAAAAAGCATGGTGGAGAGACGCATGAGCCAGTTTGAGCACGCAAAGCATAATTTAAAAAAGCCGGGCTTATTAGCGATTTTTAAGTACTTAGATGATGTGAAAGCGGCAGCGGAAGCTATCGAGCAGAAAAAAGAGTTTCAAGGGCACGAGATTATTTCTCACACCTCTTATCATGAACTTATGGATCACGCTGAGAAGATATATGGTCCGAGTCAGGTGCGTTGGTTCACGTTGGTTGGAGCTCTGACAGGCTTATTCTCTGGTTTTGCCCTACCCCTTGGTCTCGACTATGACTGGCCTCTAGTTGTCGGGGGCAAAAGCCCTGGGATCTATTCTTTACCAGCCTATTTTGTTTTTGGTTTTGAGTTGATGATCTTATTTGGAGCTATAGCTACGATTTTAGGAATGCTCGTGATGGGGAGGCTTCCTGACCCCAACGCGAGAGTTTTGGACCCTCGTCTCACTCAGGATCGCTTTGCTATATTTGTTCCTGGGGTTGGGGTAGACAGCTCACAGGCGAAGATCCTAAAAAATTTAGGAGCAGAGGAAGTATACTGCCCATGAGAAAAATATACGCAGACCAAAAGCAAGCCTTTCGTATTGTCTTTTTTTGTTCTTTTTTTGTTTTGCTCTGCTCGTGTGATCCAAGTGAAACAAATTGGCAATACATGCCTGATATGGTGGATGGCCCTATGGCTAAGGCTCAGAGGACTTACATCAATCCTCCTGAGGGGTCTATTGCAAGGAATGCTATTCTTTATCCAAAGACGCCCGAAGAGTCTGAGCTTGTCATGCATAGTCCTTATAGTGGTCATGTCCCCGATGAAACTGTCTTAGAAGAGGGACGTCATCTTTTTCAGACGTTCTGTGCCGTCTGTCATGGGAGCGATGCAAAAGGGGCAGGTCATTTGGCGGATAAATTCCCACCAGCTCCTGATCTGACGGGGGAAGTCTATCAGAAGAGAGGCGATGGTTTTTTCTTCCATCGCATTACGTTTGGATCAGTGATCATGCCTAGTTACGGGCATGCTATATCTCTTCATGAACGTTGGAAACTCATAGCTTATCTTCGTGAGAAGTTACAAAAAAAGAATAGCGAGTAAAAAGATGAAGACAGAACAAGAGCTATACCGACGAAAAAATGATTTTTTTATCAAGATTTCATCCTCAACTCGTGGTGCCTTAGTTTTTTGCTTGGTCTTCTCGGTCGTTGTGTTTGTATTGGCGATCACTATGGGGTCTGGAACGAGGGTCTGGGGGGCTTTTCTCTTCAATCTGATGCTCTTCTTCTCACTGGCCTTGGGTGGTGTCGCTTTCGGACATATGCAGGACATGATCGGAGCCCTCTGGGGTAGGCCTATAAAACGAATCCACGAATCTTTCGGTGCCTTCGTGCCGTGGGCAGCATTGGCTTTGGTCCTGTTTTTTCTGTGTATAAAATTTAAGCTTGGCGATGCTCATAAGGTCTACAGCTGGATTGCTTCTCCGGGCTCTCTCTCAGCCTTTCCTGGAAAGTCGTGTTGGTTGACCCCTGGTTTTATGATGATTCGTGATCTCGGTGCAATGGCTGTGCTTGTGGCTCTTGTTCTATGGCAGAGACAAATCTCTACTCGTGCAGACTTCTTGGTTCTGCAAGGTCGGGAGGAAGAAGCGGAGCAGTCTGCTTTAGAGGCGACGCAGAGACTGCGGATGTGTTCGGCCCCGATCCTAGTTGTGTATGCCTTATGTTTCTCACTTCTCTCTTTTGACCTTACGATGTCGTTAGCTCCCACTTGGCTATCAACTTTATGGGGGGGGTGGAATTTTGCGATTATGATGCAAGTCCTGTTAGCCAGCACACTGCTTGCTATGTTTGCTTTGCAGAGCTCAGCAGTGGGAGGCTATTTTGCAAGGAATAATTTTCATGATATAGGCAAGTTGCTTTTTGGTTTCACTGTATTTTTTGCTTACTTAACTTATGCTCATGTGCTGACGTACTGGTATACCAATATGCCAGAGGAGACCTCTTATCTCATCACACGGATGGGTGCTCCTTGGCTTAAATATGTGATCGCTGCTCCTTTTATTAGTTTTCTTTTTCCCTTTATCTTGTTGATTCCAAAAGCGAACAAGTGGACCTCTCATATAGCTATCCCCGTCTGTGTTGTCGTCTTAGCGGCTCAGTGGCTTAACAGTATGCTTGTTGTGATGCCAGAGCTGGTGAATGCAGGAGAATGGCATGGTCCCTGGTTAGAACTGGCTATATCGCTAGGATTTTTGGCGGCTTTTCTGCTTTCTGTCTTTACTTATGCTGAGAAAACTCCCATGCTTAGTCTAGCAGATCCTTTGCTTCATCGATCCTTAGACGAACGGGTACATCATTAAGAGAGTGCCCTTCCCAAGACTAAGCCAGATGCGGAGAATAATTTGATGAAAACAACGCCAAGGGGGCGTCTGCCGCTCATCTTCTCTCTTGTCTTTTCCCTTCTTGCGATTCTGTCCCTTCCTGTAAACCAGTATCTTGATGAGACATGGCTTGGTTTAGAAAAGAGCAAAGAAGCGTTTTCATTTGCTCTTCATTCAACTCGCATGACTCTTAGTTCTCATATTGATAATCTTGCCATGGATACATCGGTTCTAAGTCCCATAGAGCTTGGTCTTCCCAATTCCATGCAGAAAAATATGCTCGGACGGATCAAATATGGTCAGATAGACCAAATTCTCTTGCTGGATGAGCAGTGCGAGCCATTATCGAAAGCTCACTATAAGAAGGTTCCTAATCCTTCCTGTCCGATACAGGAAGGATTTCAATGGGGACAGACAGGTATCCCAGATCAGTTGTTCTTGTCCTTTTCTAAGAAGATGAAGCTGGCTGAGAATAAAAATTTTTGGCTTACAGGTCAGGTTCTCCTTGACCATGACTGGGTACAGACCTATCCCTTTTTGAAAGAGGCCCTGTCTCTTTCTGAGCTTCATGTCGTTGCTGTTGCTGAAAATAGTGTGGACTTGGGACGAAGATTCTTTTTTGTAGAAGGCTCAGGCTCTGCTTCTATCCGACCAGCTCTTTTTTCTGAATCACATGTTTATAAAGAAGTCCTAAAAGAAAAGATCCAAGTTTTTAAAACCCCTTTAGGGAATTTTGTCACCCTCCTGTTCTGTCTTTTAGCCTCTATGTTTATCTTGGTTGCCATTCGACGTTCTCAGCAAGAGGAGAGGCTCGCAGCCCAGATTCCTAAAGACGAGCCGAATTTTGCCCCCTATAAAGGTTTGTCAGCCGATACCAGCTCTGAATCATCAGAGAGGAATCCCCTCTCTTCTAAGCTTAAAGAGCAGGAGTTTCTGCTCCATGACATGAAAGCTAGAATTAAGACTTTTGAGGATCTATTCAATGAACCGTCTTTAGGGATCAGCTTGAAAAACAGTGTTGAGAAGCACATTCTTCTCCTTATGGAGAAGTTACAGTCTTTGGAGCATGGTCTAGAGGATATTCGAGTTTGCTTAGATAGTGGGCTAGAGGAAAAAACGGGTGAAATCCTAAGTTTCTTGCGAAACTGGAAAGAGGGAATCGATCAATTTGGTGCCAGAAAATTTATAAGAACTCTCTATGAAACACCTTCCCGGCAGCATGTCTCTCTTACGGAGTTAGACGAGCAAATTCTTTACTTAAGTTCTCATCTGGAGTCTTTACTTTCTTTTTTTAGTATCATCAAAATTGAATTCAGTAAACTATCTGAGCAGAGCAAGTGGCCTTACTCATTATTTTCTAATTGGTATGGCTTCACCGTTGTGGATCAAGATCAAATGGAGAGCTCCTCGTTTGAACATGTTACGCAAAAAGCTCAGGAGATCTTACAATTAGAGTTAGAATATGTCCCGTTTAAACTAAGAGTTGAGACAGTAGGAAATTTGGTTCTACCGATCCCTCCCAATCCATCCCTTTGGGTAGCTGTGTTTTTTAAACTTTTTCAAGCAATCCGAGCACAGAACTCTTTACGTGATAAATCTCTAACTCTCGTTTTTAAACAAAGAGAGAGGGATGAACTTCAAATGCTCACTCTTTCTATTGTCGATGAGCGTGGTCTTGTAAACTTCCAAAGGGATGAAAAATATCTAAGGCAAATCAGGGAAGCATCTCGTCTCCTGGAAGCTTTTGGAATACGAGTAACACAACTCCCTACTGTTGAGGGAAGTTATGCTATCGCTATTTCTTGGAAAAAATCGAAGGACTTGAGTCCTAGCTTGTTGCAAGGAGGGAGTCTGGGTGAAGCTGCGCAGCCGGTTCACCCAGAAACTATCTTATAGCGCCTTTATCGTTGACGCTGACCTTGTTCCGTCCACTCTCTTTAGAGTGGTAGAGGGCGGCATCTGCTCGGGCTAGGGCTTGAGAGGCTATTTCTTTACCGACGTCTATCTCGGCAACGCCCATACTGATCGTAACCGGAATTTTAACCCCATTGAATTCATAGACACCTGCAGCAACAGCCTTGCGCAGCTTTTCTGCTGCTTGAAACGCCTCCTCCTTATCGGTAGAGGGAAGGATGGCCAGGAACTCTTCCCCCCCATAGCGGCAAATGACGTCTGTCTTACGGAAGATACTGCTGAAGACGGCACTTACGTTTTCAAGGACGTAATCCCCAGCAAGATGGCCGTAGTTGTCATTTATTTTTTTGAAATGATCAATATCAGCCATGATAATAGAGAGGTGCGCGCGCTCACGTTCACCTCGACTCTCCACCTGTTTGATGGCTTCAGGTAGATATTGGTCAAAGTAGGCTCGATTGTATAGGCCTGTTAACTTATCGGTGATCGACTGTGTAGATTTGACTTTATATTTGTCCTGTAGGTTGGTCTCAGCGGTGACGTCCCGTAGGAGCATAAAGATACCGACCGTCTCTCCACCACTGACGAACGGGAAGACCCCTACGATGAGGTTGAGGTCTGGGCTAAGCTCTGTGGATCCTCTTACTTCATCCAATCGTGTTGGTTGGGAATATTGATAGAGATCCTTGAGGGTGAAGGCGCCCCCATTGATCTGGAAGTTAATGAGTTCTTCGAGTGAGCCCGATTTAAGGATCTGTTTTTGTTTTTTCCCCAAGAGCATGGAAAAAAGAGGGTTGAATTTTAGTATCTTACCGTTTTTTCCCATCAAGACATAGGCGTCTAAAACAGCTTTACAGAATAGTTCATGCACCTTAAACATTTCAAGAACAAGCTGGTCATTGCTATTACCCGCTGGAGTATCTGCTGAACTAGAACTAGGAGTCGAAGCGTCAATCTGAGTCGTATACTGGCTCACAGTCTAACCCCCTTACTTCACTGTAAATTCGATTTAGAAGGCATAAGGTGTATCAGGCACTGTATTTAGCGCTAGGCCCCTGAGACCCAAGCAAAAAATTCGTCTTCGAGCTCTTCCATTTCCATTGGTTTTTTACAGTTCGGACAGATTACTTCTGGAAGTTTTTGATCTGGAGAAAGAGGCATGTTCACCCCCTGGGTGAACATCTCTAATTTGTGAGTGTCGCAGTCTTCACAGATGTAACTAGCGTATAGAGATTGAACCTTTGCTGTGCCTTTGAAGTGAGGAATCATATTGATCTGACTGACAATTTCTGGAGTGCATTCAGCAAGGACAATCTCGCGGCCCTTTTCAATGAGCCTTAAAAAATTGATCCAAGCTCGAACTCCACAGCTGTTGATCATCTCAATTTCTTTAAGATTAAAGGTACAGTGGTTCGCAACTTTGTTTTTAGCAAGGTCAGCGAAAGTAAGCTCTGCATCCTCATTAATCTTTCCCGTGAAGTGGACTGTATCCCCTTGAGGGTTGTTTTCTATGCGGTAGTTCAGAGCCATATGGACCTCTATACTTAAATCTGGGAAGAAGCTCCTATATTTTAACCCTTCGGAAAAAATATAAAAAGCTTTATCACATTACGCCCTCCTCTTTGAGATAGGGATATAAGTTGAAGCATTCTGAAATCTTATGGATGATGTCAGATGCCTCTTCTTTATTAATCCGTCCCGTTTCGACAGCTTCACTTACGAAACATTTATAGTTTTCCATCAGTTCTTCTATGGAGTAGTTTCGGCAGATCAGGAGCTCTTTGATGGGGTCTCCCTGCGTGACTTTTGTGATCTCCCAGGTCTGATCTTCCTTGAGAAGTACTTCTACTTCGTGAATGGCTCCGAACAGATTGTGCTCGTTAGCAAGACTTTCCTGATAGGCTCCCACGAGGAAGAATCCAAGGTAGTAGGGCTCCCCGTTTGGACTATGAAGGTCGAGGGAATTTCTCTCTTGTCTTCTATCAATAAAGCGATCGAGGCAGCCATCACTATCGCAAGTGATATCGACGATGGTCCCT
The DNA here is from genome assembly GCA_017985985.1 of Oligoflexales bacterium. Taxonomy (GTDB): domain Bacteria; phylum Bdellovibrionota_B; class Oligoflexia; order Oligoflexales; family Bog-1112; genus JAGNWK01. The sequence goes on along the minus strand of JAGNWK010000002.1, from coordinate 24,751 downwards.
TTATGAGTGGGCTTCTCTAAGTGCCTTGAGAGAGGCAAAATTGGGAAAAGTTGGTCGACGGCCCAGGAGTCGGGGATGGACTGAAAAATGGAGAAGTTTGCGAGATACTTCGCAACTTTCAGTTTTTGCAGAGAGACAAACTCTTCCGGAGGATGCTTAAGAGATGAGGCAAAAGATAGCGTTTTTAAGCATATTTTGTGGAAAAGGTCTTCTGCGATAGCTCTTTCTTTTAGGCTGATGTAACCCAAATTGAAGAGAGTGAAGAGGTCATCATTGAGCTCGACAGCGTCATGGTAGTATTCGCTGAAGTTCTTACTGCTGATGTTCTTCAAGATGTAGTCTATTTCAACGATGCTTTTATGGGCCTCTTGAAGGTTGGGTCTGAATTTTGGACTGATGATGCCTTCCAAGCTTTCTTCTCCTTGCACTTCACGAATATCGGTTACGACAACGGAGTGATAGGCAGCGATCGCTCGTCCGGACTCTGTCACGATGTGTGGGCAACGGACATCTTCATTTTTGCAGACTTCGCCGATGACGTAGACAGCATCGTTGGCAAATTCTTGAAGAGTGTAATTTGCACTCGACATAGACGACGTTTGACTTCCATCATAGTCGACACCTACCCCACCACCTATATTCAAGAGGGAGGGGGTGAAGCCTAACTTGATGATTTTACTGTAAACTCTAGCCGCTTCTCGCAGGGCGTCTTTGAATCTCTTGATCGCTGTGATTTGAGAGCCTATGTGGAAGTGCAGCATGGTCAGTCGAGACTTGAGGTTGTTTTCTTCTATGAGGCTCAGGGCATGCATGATCTCGACAGCGGTGAGTCCAAATTTAGAGGACTGCCCGGAGGAGTTCTCCCATTTGCCAGCTCCTTTGCTATAGAGGCGGACTCTCAGTCCTATTTCAGGACAGCGGCTGAGATCCATACCAGGTTTTTTCATGTGTTGGATGATGAGCTCGAGCTCATCGGGGCCTTCTACAACCAGGACAACTCGTCGGCCTAGTGTAGAAGCAATAAATGCCATATCTACAAATTCAGAGTCTTTGAAACCATTGCAAATGAACAGAGCATCTTTGCTGATCGGGTAGCTGAGCGCTGCCACAAATTCAGTCTTGCTCCCAGCTTCGAGCCCCCAGTGGAGATCTTCGCCGCAGGAGACGATGGCGTCGATGAATTCTCGACGTTGGTTCACCTTAAAAGGGAAGACCCCGAAATGATGTCCATGATAGTTAAATTCATGAACCGCGTTCTTAAAAGCTAGGTGCATTTTTTGCATCTGACTCTTAATAATTTGAGGGAAGCGAACGATCATTGGGGTTGATACGGACTGCTTTTTAGCTTGTTGAATAAGTTCAGGCAGTGATACGCTGCCTTTGTCTTTGCCATGAGGCGTGCAAACCACATGACCAGCCTTATCTATAGAGAAATAACCGGCTCCCCACTCTGCGATGCCTGCGTGCTCTATAGATTCGTGTAGTTGGCGAATGCTCATTTCTTCTTTAGTTCCTCTGTGTAAAAGGCTGCGTGATAAGAGATCTCTCCAGGAAAAATCTAATCATAACAGGGGTCTAGGTAGCTTGTTTTTAATGGCTTAACCAGGCTCCCTGTTTATAATAAAAGACTATAGGTGTAAACATGAAAATAGGCCTTGGATTCCTTCGCGGAATGGCTTTGCGGACTCCTTCTGGACAAAGCACCCGTCCGACTTCAAGTCGAGTGAGAGAGTCTCTTGTTCATCTGCTCGGCGCAGATCTCGAAGATGTGACTTTTGTTGACTTCTTTGCCGGGAGTGGTTCCGTCGGGCTCCAGATGCTGAGCTCAGGAGCTCAGGGTTGCTTGTTCGTAGAGACGGACAAGCAAGCTGAAAAAGCGCTCAAAGAAAATATTAAAAACGCTGTGCTTAGATTTAAAAAGCAGGATATAGACCCCCATCCCATCAAAGTGATCTCTAAAGACATCACTCATCTGCAACGCAGCGAGATGAAGTCCCTGCTTCCTAAACATTCAAAACTCATGTTCTGGGCTGATCCGCCCTATGATGAAGGTGTTGCTATCATTGAAAACCTCCTTGGTGTGCTCTCGTTCGTCGAGGAGGAGACGATATTCCTCTGCGAGCTCAGCTCTAAGCAGCTTCAGGCCCATGAGGCGAGGCACGGAGATGCATGTTTTAGCAGGGGGGGGTGGGAATGTTTGAAACGCAAGAAATATGGTGATACAGCGATTCTCATATGGAGAAAAAAACCAAATGAAGGCCAAAGTTTCGAGTCCTAAAATTGCAATTTATGTAGGTACTTTTGATCCCCTTACCTATGGGCACCTAGATATCATCGAGAGAGGGAGTAAAATTTTCGACGAGCTTGTCGTGAGTATCGGCAACAACGCGACAAAAAAAGAGGAGTTTAGCGTATTAGAGCGAACACGCATTCTCGAGGAGGTCTGCAAAGGAATCAGCTCTAATATCCGGATATCTTCTTTTTCCGGTTTAGCGATCGAACATGCTCTTTCCCAAAAAGCACATGTTCTGCTGAGAGGGCTGAGAACTGAGGCTGATTTTGTCTATGAGATGCAGATGGCAATGATGAATCGCACGCTGTGTAAGGATCTTGAGACGATGTTTATCCCAACACGTCAAGATCTCAGTCACATCTCCTCCTCGTTGGTGAAAGAGATTGCTAAATTGGGAGGCAGTCTCTCGCAACTCGTCCCTCTGCTTGTTGAAGAAAAGTTGAAGCAGAAATATAGGCTATAGCAGCAAGAAGCAGGTTTACTGGAAAAATGTGCAGCTGGTGTAAAACCAATGATATTCACAGTTTCACAGGGGCAGCCACTTCCTATCAAGGAAATATACGATGAACGACAGCGCAGCGATGGAAATAACGCAGCTAGACGACTTGTGGGATCGTTCCTAAATAATGGGATTTTTACCAGAGGGGAAATATTCATCGTTATCATCGGAGGCAAGGTCATTATGGCTTAGGAGATCATCTTCGAAACTTGGCTCCAAGCCACTCATATCATCATGAATGGGGAACTCAGTGTCTGATGGTGAGTCGGGATCATACTGATCTGTAAGATCTTTTTTAACAGGTTTTTCCTTAATTTTCTTTACGATTTCCTCGACTTTTGGCAGTAGCTCTTTTGCCTTTGCAAACTGAACAGATAGACCGGCTGATTTTTGTAACCAGGGCAATGCTTCTTTGGGTTTCTTCGATCGTATAAACGCTAGAGCGATGTTAAACAAAATCTTAGCTTTGAGATCTTCGTCCTGTACGTAAGGTAAGGCAGATTTGTAGTGCTCGACTCCTTTATCAAAGTCTTGATTTTTGACAAAAGAAATTCCAACGGCGTTCAGCATACTTGCAAAAGAGTGGGGAATACCTTCGAGGTCGCTTTGACTCATGAAGGTGCTTATGTTTTCAATAACTTTATTCCCCTTATGAGCCATCTTGCTCATAGGATCAAGCTCAAGAGCTTTGCTAAAATATTGCCCAGCTTCTTCGAGCTCCATCGTCTGCATGGATACATTGCCGAGTAAATTTAATCTCTCCAAGTTCTTCGGTGATTTTTTAAAAGCACCCATTAATGCACGTTTAGCTGCATCGTAGGATTTGTTGATGAGATGGAGTTTGCCTAATTCCTGTAAAGCAAAAATAGAATCTGGAAATTTATCTAAAATAAACATAAGAATATGTTCTGCGTCTTTATACTTTTTTTCAGCCATAAGAATACGTGCCGCAGAAATTCCGATGGGTAGTGGCTTTTTAGCCTCAGAAAGAATAGTCTCAAAAGTTTTAATCAAGTTTGAAGAATCTATCTCATTTTTCATTTGAGATAGAATTTCTGTCAGTTGTTTTTCTTTGCTGTCAAACCAGTTGAATTCTGCATATAGTTCGGCAACTTTTCTGATAAAGGAACCTTTCTGTACGGGTTTTTCAAATTTGCCGACGAGGAAAAATTCGCCGAGCAGGACGAGGTCTTCTTTACCCAGAAATCCAGATGAAACTATGATCGGCACTTTATAGTAGAAGGGATGATGTCTGAAGCGATTGAGGAGAGCTGGGCCACTGATTTCAGGCATTTTCCAATCCATAATGATGAAATCATAGGTCTCACGTTGGGCACTATCCCATGCAGAAGATGATTGATCAAAGGCTTCTACAGTGGGAATGCCAGACTCTTCAAGAATCTGTTTGACTAGAATTCCTATGGATTCATCATCGTCTATGACGAGAATTTTTTTGGGGAGTGTGGCTCCATGTTGTGATGAAGAATCTTGTGGGCTCATATCCTTGACTATACCTTTTCAAGATCTCAGCTGATCTTAAATTTGACTTAGACCTTTACTCTAAAGATCTCCCTGAAGGTGCAGTTTATCTATCGGGATTTGAGGAAATAAATTAAGCATGACAAGATTTTTAGAATCTCTTAATATCCCTCCATTCAATGACTTATGAGACGTTTCCAAATAAACTGGGGAGAATATGTCAACAGTCGACGATAAGAAAATCATTTACTCCATGGTCAAGGTGGGCAAAGTCCACGGGACAAAGGATGTCCTAAAGGGGATTTCCCTGTCCTACTTCTATGGGGCTAAGATTGGTGTTTTGGGTCTAAATGGTTCTGGGAAAAGTACTTTACTTAGAATTATGGCTGGAGTTGAGACCAATTTTATTGGAGAAGCTCATCTTTCGCCCGGCTACAGTGTGGGCTATTTGGAGCAAGAACCCCATCTGGATGGATCTTTGACAGTAAAAGAGATCGTTTCTCAGGGAGTGAAAGAGGTCGTCGATCTTTTGGCCAGGTTTGATCGCATCAACGAGAAGTTTGCAGACCCGGATCTCGACCCAGATGCCATGGAAAAGCTCATCGTGGAGCAGGCTTATGTTCAAGATCAGCTCGACAAGACCAATGCCTGGTCTCTTGATGATAAGCTCCAATTTGCCATGGAAGCTTTGCGCTGTCCTCCTTCTGACCAAAAAGTCTCAGAATTGTCAGGGGGTGAAAGGCGTCGGGTTGCCTTGTGTCGGCTGCTACTTCAAGAACCAGATATTCTTCTCCTTGACGAGCCTACGAACCATCTCGATGCTCAGTCAGTCGCCTGGTTGGAAAAACATCTACAAGCGTATAAGGGCACGGTCATTGCCGTGACCCATGATCGCTACTTCCTAGACAATGTCGCTGGTTGGATCTTAGAGCTGGATCGTGGCCAGGGGATCCCTTACCGCGGCAACTACTCTGGATGGCTCGAGCAAAAGCAGAAACGCCTCGATATCGAAGCAAAGGGTGAGGATAAAAGACAGAAGTTTTTAGAGAGAGAACTCGAGTGGATTCGAATGTCGCCGAGAGCCAGACAGGCTAAGAGCAAGGCTCGTATCGGTGCCTATGAGAATATGCTGGAGCAAGAGCAAGAGCAATTAGCCCAAGATTTGAAAATCTATATTCCACCAGGTCCTCGTCTTGGTAATGTTGTTATAGAGGCTCAGTCCATCGCGAAAACTTATGGTCCAAAATTGCTCTATAAGGACCTGAGTTTTAATCTTCCTCCGGGGGGCATTGTCGGTGTCGTCGGACCGAACGGTGCTGGGAAGACGACTTTATTCCGTCTCATGACGGGAGAGGAAAAACCTGACTCTGGTACCTTCCGTACTGGTTCGACTGTGAAGCTCGGTTATATGGAGCAGCTTCGTTCTGTGTTAGATACAGACAAGACAGTGTACGAATTGATCTCTGGGGGAGCAGAGTTTCTGACGATTGGGAAGCGTGAAGTCAACGCTAGAGCCTATGTGTCGCAGTTTAACTTTGTAGGAACAGATCAACAGAAGCTGGTAAAATCTCTTTCCGGGGGAGAGAAAAATCGGGTGCAGTTGGCTCTGCTTCTAAAAGAAGGTGCTAACCTGATCTTGCTCGATGAACCTTCGAATGATCTCGATGTTCACACCCTAAGAGCCTTGGAGGAAGCCTTGTTGAACTTTGCTGGTTGTGCCGTGATTATCAGTCATGATCGCTGGTTCCTCGATCGTGTAGCGACCCATATCCTTGCATTTGAAGGAGACAGTGAAGTGTACTGGTTTGATGGGCACTACACCGACTACGAGCAAGACTTTAAACGAAGAAAAGGTACAGATGCTCTGACCCCGAGACGAATTCGTTATCAGGGGGTTAGTCGTTAGGTTCATTCGACGTCCGCAAGACAGGCCTCAGTCGCAGCGCTGTCCTTCATAAATAATCCCAATAAATTGGCGTAGTACAAGCGCTATGCAAAATAGTGCTTGAAAATGGGGGTGGCTGCTGTACAACTTGGCAACTTTAGCGAACAAGTTTTTCAGTAGGAAAAATAAAATATGAAAAAAAGTCAGATCGTCTTTGTCACTTTTTTATCTTTCTGTTCTTTTTTACCGCAGCTTTCTGCGGTCACGACCCCCTTGCACCGTGCTGCACGTGTTGGAAATATTCCGGAAATTGTTGCGGAAATAGCTGCGGAGGCCGATCTTGAAGAACAGGATGATGAACAAGGTGCTACGGCTTTGCATCTCGCTGTGCAGGGAGGTCATTTAGATGCGGTCGAGGTCTTACTGGCAGCAGGTGCAGAACCCATGGCTATGGATAATGACGGTTTAACAGCCTTACATTTAGCTGCTTTAAACGGACATGAGCATACTGTGCAAATTATAAATTTTTTGTTGGAAGCAGGGGTCCCGGTGAACGCTCTTGATGAAGGAGGGGGAACAGCGCTAGAGAGGGCTTTTGAGGTGCGTAATCCAGTTGTGATAGATGCTCTACAGCAGGCAGGAGCACTAGCTGAAATTCCACTAGAGGTGCCTACTTTCTGGGGGCAGGGAGATCGTGTACCGGCTCCTCTTCCTCTTCCTCTTCCAGCTGTGCTTTGGCGGCAGAGAGCGCACCAAGTTGAAGAAGAACGGGCACCTCATTTATCTCCAAGACCAGGAGAGGACGTTTCTGATCGAGAGGATGTTTCCAGGAACAGACCTAAAAAGAGAGCGAGGGCAGCTTTAAATACTCCTCAAACCACAGGAAGAGGCCCTGATTTCTTTGGTCCACCACCACCTCCTCCTCCTGCGTCTGGTTCGGCTTTTGTTTGGTGATTCGCGACGAGCGGGTAGCTGGTGGGAGGAGCATCGTCGGTCAGAGAGAACTCTTGTACAGCCTCTTAGTCCTCAATAATTTTGCCAGGGATGACAGCGATTGTGGCTAGTCTCTGATTGCACCCGGCACATCGCACGGCTCCCGCATTTTCCATCCAAAGTTCCAAAAGGCAGGCATAGTGATGCCTGTGTCCACATAAAGTTGTAGCTACCATTTGATCTTTTAGGAAACCTTCTAGGCATATTGGGCAGACCTTCGATTTTCCTTCGGCTGTTAACCAAACTTGTTCGAATCCTCTTGCATCCAATTGAACAGCTGCTTCTCCCAACCTGTCCAAAAGTTGAGGACTACCTAAAGCAGCATCTATAGCATCGAGTAATGTCGCTAAACGTATACGTTGGATAAATGAGGGTTGAAGGATCAAGGTGACCAGATCGATATGACGATACTCGACAGCCCGTCGCAAAGCCGTGTAGCCAAGGAGGTCTCGATGGTTGAGATCAGCCTCCGGATAAGCCAGTAAGTGAGTGACGCACCTTATACGATCGGTTGGGTTTGATTGGCTCGTAATGGCTAGTAAAAGAGCCTGATTGATGCTCTCCCTTGCTCCGGCCTGTAAGAGATGAAGTACAAGACTAGGAAGTCCAAGGTAAGCACTCAAAACAAGTGGGCTGTAACCTTGACGATCCACTTTGCGTATATCGATGTGAGGATGTCGCAAGAGTTCCATTGCAATTTCGACACGTCGAGTTTTAATAGCTGCCAGAAGAGCCGTTTCTCCTGTGAGAAAGTCCCGATCATTTACTTTCGCACCCATGTATTCTTTGGCAAGGAGTTCTACTGTTTTTTGGTAATTACCAGACAAGACAGCTTTGGTTAAAGGGTGAGAAAAGGCAAGGCTGCTGAATATCGACAGGGAGCACGTGAAGAGCACAGACCGGAGCCACAGTGAACTTTGCATAAGTCTCTCATATTGTCCTGAATGCATTTTTCTAGCGCGACTACGACCAAATTTATATTCTGCTGCCATTATGTTGGCAAGTTAAATAGATCCTGATCCTGTCTGCTAGGAGAGTCGGAGAAGTTCTGGACTATTGAGGATGACCTCTCGAATCGCTGCATGGTATTTGACATAGCCTGTGCAGCGACAGACATGTTCTCCTACAGCCTCTTCAATAGCATTTTCCAGCTCATCGACTTTGATGGGGTTTCGACGAAGTTGATCGAGGAGCAGAGTGGCTCCCATCAAAAATCCGGGTGCAGAATAGCCGCATTGAAAAGAAAAATGTCTTAAGAAAGCTTCTTGCAGAGGACTTAGCTCTCCTTTGTCAGCGATGCCTTCGACCGTTTGAACATGCATTTTATTCAGAGAATGGACGGGTGTAATACAAGCCTGAGTTCGTTTCATGGGTCCATCTAAACTTTCTTTGTAGACGACTGTGCAGGCTCTGCAAATACCAATGCCACAGCAAATTTTTGTACCTGTTAGATTTAAGTCTTCATGAAGAAAATCTGCGAGAGTCTTTTCTTCTGCTATCAAGCCAGAGAATAATTTGCCATTGATCGTCAAAGCGAGAGACTTATCGTTTGATAGATTCTCTGTCATGAGAGAGCCTCCTTTATTTTTTTGGCTGAGATAGGCAGTTCACGGAACCTTTTTCCAGTCGCATGAGCAATGGCATTGGCGATAGCCGGTGGGACAGGATGGAGAACGACTTCAGCCATACCTTTAGGGTCTTCATGGGCCGAGATGGGTGGGATAAGGGTTAAGGTCTGATGTCGTACAGCGACTTCTCTTGCCAGGGGAAGGTGATAGCGATGCAGGTTCCATAGACCCGCTCCAGGACCACCGTCTGTTTGGGGAAATTCTTCGTAGAGAGTTTGTCCGATCCCCATCGCGATGGCCCCTTCTACCTGACCTTCCACAATCTGCTCCTGGATAACAGGACCGCAGTCGAGGAACATATGCATTTCATCAACGTGCACATCTCCAGAGCTTCTTTCGATGGACACTCGGCAGAGGGCTGCACAGGGCGTGAAGATATCTTCAGCCCCCCAACTGTCGTGTACAGCTGGAAAGACAGCTTGAGATCTTGTTTGGAGCTCATATTCTTTTGTAGCTCTTTTCCAGGCGAGAGCATCGATGGGTCTGAATTCTTTGCGGGCTCCTATTTGAAATTCAGCCTTTGACCAGGCAGCCTGATAATAGCCGTGTACCATGACAGCCACCATAAGTTGGTTTCGATGCATGCAGGCAGCCAATTCGGAGAGGGGTAGTGCTGCTAGTCCTTCGTAATGGAGCTCTGCTTGCTTCCAAAAAGCTTTTTTAGCGTCTAACTGGTGCCGGACAGGCTCTTTGTTCCAAAGCAGAAGAGCAGCTGGCCAGACTCCTTGCTCAAAGAGAATCTCAGAGGCTTGGAGCACGACGTGTCTATGCTGATAAGCCCCTGCACTGGCTGCTGTGGACATCATAATTTCTGGAGTAAAACGAGGGTTTTTGGCGAGTTCATCAAGTCGCTCTTGTTTTGTACAAAACTCAGAAAAAAGTTCTAAAATGTTAAAGTCTTTGATCATGCCCATCTTCATCTCGCTGGCATTTTGACCTAGTTTATGGGCGCAAGCCAAGGCAAGGGTCGTAGCTGTCCCGTTGCCCATGTCGAGATAATTGGTACCTATGGAGATCAGTCCTTCCGGACTGATTTTAACTTCGGCAAGAGCAGAGTCTCGTGTGGTTCCATAACTTTTCATAGCCATAGCGAAGCCAACACCGTGCATGGTTTTTTTGTTCGATTGCTTTTGAGTCTCGTCTCGTTTTTTCCACAGTTCATGCTGCTTTACTTTTTCCAGGATAGCGGTGACCTGAAATGTATTGTTAGGTTTTCTGCCCCGAACGTTTTCATGAGCTTCTTTCCAAGCGTTTCGGATTCTGAGTTCAACAGCATCGATGTTCATGTGTTCCGCGATCTCATCGATGAGACTCTCTAGTGCAAATTGAACTTGGAAGGCGCCAAATCCACGGACAGAACCAGCTGGTACAGCCTGACTGGGATGTGCTTTAAAATGGAGATCTACATTAGGGAAGTACGAAGAGGATCCTGCATTATCTGCTCCTACGGTGGGGACAGCCCAGCTAAAATTATCATAGCCACCACCGTCAAAAATATAGGAAGCTCTTAAGGCCTGAAAGTGACCATCAGCATCGATGGCAATCGATTTTTGCATCTTTGCAGCATGACGTTTGAGTCCAAATTGGAATTGATCAAAGCGAGTATTGGCCATACTGATCGGAACGCCATCCGCATAGATGGCAGCTAGGGCAAGATAGAGAGCAAAAGAAGATCTATCTTTGCCACCGAAGCCTCCCCCAGGATAACAGGCATTGACATCGATGTTCTTGATTTTGATCGGGCATGTTTGTTCAGAAAAAAGAAAAGAAATATGCTCTGCGTCTGCAAATGGAGACTGAGAACCTGTCAAAAAATGAAGAGTGTTCTCGACCTTGTTGTGCCAGGAGAGCCCACATTCAGCCTCCATGAAGCAGGGGTCGATACTTTGAGTCTTATATGTATGTTCAAAGATACGCCATTTTTTCTGTGTGGCGTCGTCTTGGATTTTTTGAGAAAATAAATCAAATTGGGCTTTTCTAGATAGAAATTTTTCATCGACTTTACTCAGTAGGTTTAAGCTGCCACCGTTTTTTAGGGAAGAGAACAGAATTTGGCCGTCATGCTTGTATTTGAGGAACTTCTCGTCCAAGTAAGCAGGTTTATCAGCTACTTTGATTTCAGCGCCATATTGAAAAAAGATATCAGGATTTTGAAAGGCTGATTTGACAAGACTAAACTCTCTGGATTTAAAGAAAATAAGGGCGACCGGTTGTCCAAAGTAAGTCGCGTATTCCCCCTTTTTTAATAAGATTTTGGAATGAAAGAAAGGATGACAGCGAATGGAGTCGCGATCGAGTTGATCTCCCATGATCACTAGGCTTGGTTTTAGACCTTGGGGTAAAGAACTGAAATCAAGATTCTCTATGGGACGATGCACTTGGCTCGTCTTCAAAAGAACAACTTTGTATTCCTCCTTAGGCCAACCATCCATATCTTGAACTTTAAAGTCTCTTGCAAATATTTTTTCTCCTGTAATTTTAGCAAGACCTTCATAGCGGTATCTTGCTATTCCTGGCTCTTTCATCCAGGAAGATTTTTTTTGTAAGAGCTGAGACAGAGGTTCCGATTTGTTCTCAGCAAGAAGAGTTGAAGGAAGGTAGCGAATCGTTATCGCAAGTCCCGAAAGGGCTGCGCTACCACGGATAAAGTTACGACGATTGATCATCATGGCGTATCCTTTTTGTTAGCAAGGATGGTGTAAGGTAAACTGCGCAGCTGGTTCCCTTAACAAAAGATTCCTTGCAAATGCTAAATCCTCTTCTGTATCGATATCGATAGCAGCAAGGGGAAGGTCTATCGATTGAATCTCACAAAAGCTTTGCAAGCTTGGATCTTTCCTGTGATAGCGTTGCAGCAGAGCTTTTGCCCCGACTTCATCTGGAATCGATAAAAAATCTGCAAAACAAAGTTTCGGGATGAGGCAGGGAATCCCAAAATGAGAGCCATACGAACTACAGAGAAGAATGTTTTCCTGCTTCGGCACCATACTGGCATCCAGCATGTTTTGAAAATCAGCTGTATCTACAAAAATTTGGTCGCAGCTCGCTACCAGGCATCCGTCGAGGTCTGGAAATTTATCGAGTATGCTTCGCAGGCCTTTTTTTAAACTGGCTCCCATCCCTTTATTTTCGATCGTATTCAAAGGGATGACATGGGGGCTTTTCCCTTGTGCTATCTGCAAGATCTGGTCATTGTCGTTGACTGTGATCCAAAGGGAGTGGATGCTTGTTGATAGTAATTTTTGGCCTATTACTTCGAGTAAAGTGAGTTGATTCTTCCAGGCTATAGTCTGCTTGGGGTAGCCGAGTCTCTTTGACTGACCTGCAGCGAGGAGAAGGCCTGCTACTTTGGGGGATTTAGGATCTGTCGATAAAGAATACGGGCAATCTCTCCCGTCATCACCACTCCGAAGGCCGACGGAGGAGGCCGTTAGGCAGTCAGGTGATCTCGATTTGCGCAGTTGATTTATGGACAAATCCTTATTCATGGCTAACGTCCTAAGCCAGTGTTAAAAAAGATAGACTGGATTTGAGCAATGATGGAAGTAGATATCTCCTGGGGACTGCGACCACCTAGGGAAAGTCCAACAGGCGAATGGAGAATCTTCTCTGGGATTTTCAGTCCATTCTTTTTTAATTCGGATAGAAGCAGGTCTCCTCGGTGCCGTGGTCCCATAAGACCGAGGTAGTGCAGAGGAAGGCAGACGACTTTCTCTATAATCATAAGATCGATGATAAAATTATGGGTCATAAGGATGACTGCTTGGAAAGTATCGGAGTGGGAGGGGAGATGGATATCATAGCAAGAGTGAACTTGTGCATATTCCCATAAATGTGCATGGACATGAGAGCTGCGATGTTCGTAAACTTGCACGGACCATCCCATCCAGTGAGCCAGAGAAGATAAAGCATAGGCATCAGCTCCTGCTCCGAAGATATGAAGACTTGGTTTAGGCCGACGGAAAATAAAACTAAGCCCCAATGATTTGTCCCCATAGCAAAGAGTTACAGCTTCTGTTCTCTCTAGTCGAAAAGCATCTTGAGCCTGGGTTGCTATGGATTCGAGAAGTTCAGAGTCGAGATTAGAGAATAAAATTCCTTTTTGAGAAATAATGAGTCTTTTACCGAGATCCTTTTCGCTAGGGGAGGAGTAGATCAGAGCTATCAGGTGTTTTTCTTCGCATTCTAAGTGAGATTGTTTTTCTGGTGTGTCGACATACTCAAGCAATATGGTTTGTTTGCCTTGGCAGCCCATCCCATAACCGAAGAGGATGTCTTCAGCGGAACTGCTGTCGATATCGAGAAGAGTATTTTTCCTCGTTTTGAGTACGGTTTGCGCCAACTCTAATATTTGAGATTCAGCACAAGCTCCACTTAGGATCCCTTCCTGGCTCCCGTCTTGGTGGACAAGCATCTGAGCGCCTATCTTCTGATAAGTCGACCCCTCTGTCTTAACAACGGTTGCTAAAACATAGGCCTCTCCCAAACTATCCAGCCTCCCCGTCGGTTTGCTTCCATGGAGCAGATCTTTGGCCTTGCATGAGCTCAACACAGCCTGTCCTCGAGCGATCACTACTCATTTTTATTTTGAAGTTCTTTTCTTTGATTAGCATTCAATCCATATTATGTCTATAATATTGATATCTTAATATTAAAATAAAGGGGACGGGAGTCTGAGGAGAGGGAATGACACCTCACAAAGGAGACGATCCCCTTATTTTTTGAAACACTTATGAGGAGAACTCTTATGCTGTCTACTCATGTGAACGTCAGAAAAGTTGTTGAGATTCTGGGTGTTCCCCTAGACCAGGGAGCTAATATGCTAGGAGCTTCACTCGGGCCTGCGGCTGTCCGGATTTCAGGTTTACAGCAACAGATAGAGTCACTTGGATTGACGGTCATCGACAACGGGGACATAGGGATTTTTGATCCAGATCGCTTCGTTACCGTGTTTAAAACTTGTGAGGCATTGGCAGAACGTGTTTATGCAGCCTTGAACAGTCAGTATACCCCTCTCATTCTGGGTGGCGATCACAGTATCGCCATAGGGAGTATTTCAGGAGCTAGTTCTTGGGCGAGGGAGAAAAAATTAAAAATGGGCTTGATCTGGTTTGATGCTCATGCCGATATCAATACCCCGGAGAGTAGTCCTTCTGGGAACATTCATGGGATGCCGTTGGCAGCTCTTTTGGGGAACGGCTATCAGGAACTTACAAACCTTGAATTTGCAGGTCCAAAACTTGATCCATCCTGTGTCGCCCTTATCGGGCTACGTGCTGTGGATGAGGAAGAAAAAAATCTTTGCCGTAAGGCTGGAATCCATTATTACACCATGCGAGACATCGACGAGAGAGGAATGAGCTCTATTATTCAGAATACCCTTGCTCTCTTCGAAGAGAACAAAGTAGACAGGTTACATGTCTCTCTTGACGTCGATAGCATAGATCCAGACTTTGCCCCGGGGGTTAGTACCCCTGTTCCTGGCGGAATAACCTACAGGGAGATGCATCTCGCTCTAGAGGCTATTGCTGATACACAGAAACTGCTGTCCATGGATCTTGTGGAGCTAAATCCGTTGAGGGATGTTCAAGGTCAGACGATTAAACTCGCGATTGAACTCATTCTCTCGGCGCTAGGGAAGGTGATTATGCTCCCCAACGCTAAACGTTCAGCGACTTCTTTGTCAGCTTTGTTCCAGGCTTAATGAAGGAATAAAATCTTGTTTAAAAAAAAACATCCTCCCATCTTTGATCATTTTGAGAAGCATGCCGAAGATATCCTCGCAGCTGCTAAGCTCCTAGAGGAGCTTTTTAGAGATAAACCAGAATCTCCATTGGATCTTGCCAAGAAGATCAAAGATCAGGAGCATGCAGCCGATACGGTGACTCATGATGTCATCAAGCAGATGAATACGGGTAGTTTTATCCTTCCCTTAGATCGGGAAGACATCTTGAGTCTCACCAAATCCCTAGATGAGGTGATCGATGCCATAGACAACTGTGCAGAGGCTTTTGCAGAGGTCTACAGTCTTACGGCGGGGACAGTCTATGCTCAACAGCTAGTGGCTATTATCTTAAAAAGTTCAGAGCTTATTTTGGCAACTTGCCAGTTACTGAGGCGTCCCTCTCGGCATGCGGGAGAGATTCTTGGGAACTGTATCAAGATTCATGAGTGTGAAAATGAAGCGGATGGGGTGAAGAAAGAGTCCCTAAAGAACCTCTTCGATCAACTGAAAGAACAAAAGATCGATATCCCGTTCTACATTGCTTGGAGCGATATTTACCATACTCTCGAAGGGATTACAGATAGAGCAGAAGACTGTGCCAATGTTGCTGAACAAATTGTGCTCAAGTATGGATAGGTAGTCGCATCTATGGAAAATCCTTTCTTGTATTTTGTTTTGTTTTTGATTCTTGTTGCCGAGTTCATCAACGGTTGGACGGATGCTCCCAATGCTATAGCCACGGTTGTCTCGACACGTACCCTCTCACCCCGAAAAGCTATTTTCCTCGCCTCTTTTCTAAATATTATGGGTTCCTTGAGTGGAACGGCTGTGGCGACGACGATAGGCAAAGGGATCATAAGCGCTGATCTCATTAATCTCGCAACAGTAGCCGCCGCTGTTTCTTCGATTATTTTATGGGGGATTTGCACCTGGTATTTCGGACTTCCTACCAGTAAGTCTCATGCCTTGGTGTCGGGTCTTGCTGGAGCCGGCATAGCTTCCGCTGGGCCTGATGCCTTGATCTGGGGAGGTTTGAATAAAGTTTTGATAGGACTTGTCTTCTCAACGGTTTGTGGTTTGAGTTTGGGCTGGATGGTGGCCCAGATCGTTCAAAGAAGTTTCCTTCACGCTTCACCCAATAAGGCCAGGAGGCTGTTTTCTAGGTTGCAGGTTTTCTCCGCTTCTCTGATGGCTTTTAGTCACGGTTCTAACGACGGGCAGAAGTTTATTGGGGCATTTGCTCTGACGCTCATGCTGGGTGGCTGGACGAATGAATTTACCATTCCTTTCTGGGTTGTCATTCTCTGTGCTGTGGTGATGGGTTTAGGAACTTCTTTGGGGGGTATGCGTATCATCCAAACGATGGGATATAAGATGCTCCGATTGGAGACTTATCAAGGTTTTAGTGCAGAAGCAGCTGCCGCAACGACGATCGTGATCGCCTCCAAACTAGGGGTTCCTCTCAGCACTACTCACACCATCAGTACCTCCATATTAGGCGTTGGCATCGCTCGCAATGCAAGCATGGTGAGGTGGATTGTTGTCAGGCAGATCATAACCGCATGGATCTTGACTTTTCCTGTTTGTGGCCTTCTTTCCTATGCTATAGCTAAGCTCTTTAAGTTTCTTGCCTGGGGGGTCTAAGCCCCCTCTATTCCAGAGGGGGGAGAATTCTAAAGAGGGGGGAACGCCCTCTTTAGGAAAAGGGGAACCAGCTGCGCATCCATTCGACGGAGCCTGCCCTGAGCGGAGTCGAACGGGCTCAGGGCAAGGTTTCCCCTGGCCCCTCCTTGCCTATGGAAGAGAGTGAATGAAAAAGAATTCGGTTTTTAAATTTGAAGCTCCCTTTGCACCGGCAGGGGATCAGATCCAGGCCATAGAAAAATTAGCGAATGCTTACAAAGATGGGGTGAAGGAGCAGGTTTTGCTCGGAGTCACAGGTTCAGGTAAAACCTTCACAGTAGCTAAAGTCGTGGCAGAACTCGACTGCTCTACATTGGTGATCGCCCCTAATAAAACTTTGGCGGCTCAACTTTATCTCGAACTCCGTTCTTTCTTCCCCCAGAATGCGGTTGGTTTTTTCATCAGCTACTACGATTATTATCAACCCGAAGCTTATATCCCCTCAACAGATACCTATATTGCTAAAGACAGCTGCATTAACGATGACATTGACAAGATGCGGCATCAGGCCACTCGGTGTCTTTTTGAGGAAAAATCTTCGATTATTGTAGCGAGTGTAAGTTGTATTTATGGTCTCGGTTCCCCTAGTGCCTATAGTCAGCATGTGGTTCACGTCAAAAGGGGTCAGGTTCTTTTAAAGGAGAATTTTCTTCGAAGCCTCTTGGATATTCAGTACAGTCGTCAAGATAGCAGCTTAGATCGAGGTCATTTTCGAGTCAGGGGTCATGTCGTTGATGTGCTCCCTTCTCACCAAGCTGAGGAAGCCGTACGGGTAGAGTTTTTTGGGGATGAGGTCGAAGAAATCCTTATCATAGAGGCTATGACTGGTCGTACACTTCGTTCAGTTGACGATGTTTCTCTTTATCCCAACTCACACTACGTTTCTGATCGCAACGACAGAAAGGCTATGATTCGAGAAGTCTTAACCGACCTTGGTGTAAGGCTCAGAGAGTTAAAAGCATTGGACAAGTGGGTTGAGGCTCAGAGGCTTGAGCAGAGAACTATGCAGGACATAGAGATGCTCGAAGAGCTTGGTTTCTGCCCTGGAATTGAAAATTACTCCCGTTATCTTTCAGGGAAACTACCTGGTGAGCCGCCACCTTGTCTTTTGGATTATTTTCCAAAAGACGGTCGACGATTTTTGACCGTCATCGATGAAAGTCATATCACGATTCCTCAGCTAGGAGCTATGTTTAAAGGGGATCGAGCTCGTAAGCAAAATCTTGTGAATTTTGGATTCAGATTGCCGTCAGCCCTTGACAATCGTCCTCTTAATTTTCATGAATTTTTAGAGAGAACGGAGCAGATTCTCTATGTGTCTGCGACACCAGGGCCTTTCGAGCTTAAATCTGCGAAAGATCATGTGGTGGAGCAAATCATACGCCCAACTGGTCTGCTTGATCCTCAGATTGTGATTCGTCCAGCAACGGCACAGATCGACGATCTTCTCGGAGAGATTAAGTTAACGATAGCCAGCGAGGGAAGGGTTCTGATAACGACCCTCACCAAAAAAATGGCCGAAGAGCTGTCTAGCTATTACAGAGACCTCGGTATTAGAATTCGATATTTGCATTCAGACATAGAATCACTTGAAAGATCTCATTTACTGCGAGGGCTCAGGAAAGGGGACTTTGATGTCCTTGTTGGGATCAATCTGCTTAGAGAGGGTCTCGATCTTCCCGAAGTGAGACTGGTGGCTGTTCTTGATGCTGATAAAGAAGGTTTTCTACGGTCCCATACTTCTCTCATCCAGATTGTCGGTCGTGCAGCTAGAAATAAAGATTCACGGGTTATTTTCTATGCAGACTCGATCACGAAATCGATGCATTCAGCAATGCAAGAGACAGAAAGAAGGAGGGAAAAGCAGGCTGCTTATAACGAGGAGCATGGCCTTGTCCCGATTTCTGTCAGCAAATCTCTGCCAGATGACATGCGAGTGATCTATGGCTTGTCGGAGGCTTTGCCCTCAACTGGTAGTCTTGATGCTTTGGGACGTTGGATTGAAGAGAATCGAACGAAATCCAATGAATTAGAAAAAGGGGTAAGGACCAGGCAGAAGCAACTCAAAGCCTGTGTTACCCGTTTAGATTTCGAGAAGGCTGCTGAATTGAAAGAAGAAATCCTTAGACTTAAAACGGCCCTCATGACGCTTTGACAGGTTTGAGAGGTCTTCATCTTACTGTACCTCGTCATTGCGAGCGCAGCGAAGCAATCTCCGTGTATAGGCAAGGTTGCTTCGTCGCCTCCGGCTTCTCCCAATGACGAAATCGTAATACTTAGACAGGTTGGCTCGAGGTGACGGGGCTTTAACTCGTCGTTGCTATTTAAGCTTTCCCCCCAAAGTGTCGATAAGACGTCCGTCTTGATCTAAAAATAAAAAAGGTGTGATCATGCAAAAATTGGTATTCATTATTTTCCCCTTGTTTATGTCGGGTGTACTGGCTTGCAGCGGGAAAGAAACGACCAAAAAGCCCCCTAGAAGAACTGCCCTGCAATCAGATTTTGCTACGATTACAAGTCAAGATAAAGATAAAAAGAATGAGCCTTGTTCTACTTGTACGGGGACTGATGTTGAACTAGCCCCTACTCTGCAGGAAGGGAAGGGTTCCCTTTTGCTAGATAAGCCCAATACTCCCCCCCCTGAACCAGAGGTTCATAAAGAGCCTGAACCTGAGACTAAGTTTCAAGTCGTGCCCGCCCCTTCTTTTGATATGGGTCTTCTAGACTGTTCAAGTCCTGGAAGCTTAGGTTGGGGGCTTGTTCTCTTCTTAAATCTGCCTAGTAAAATTGATGAAAACAGTGAGAATCCCCTACTCTATATGAGCACCTATGTGGAGAAATCAGAAAAGCAGATCATATCGTGGAAAAATTTGAGCAAATGCCGGGATGCGATTCCTAATCTCGTCAGTGCTGCAGGGGGTTCTCCCGATTTTACGGAGGGTCATTTCTTGATTCCCTCTCGCGTTGTTTCGGGTCTCACCGTCCCAGAGACCCGTTTTTCTGCTGTTTCTTTCAATCAGAAAACTCAAAGTTTAGCAGCAACCTTTAACAGTGATATGAAACTGTCGGAGAGCACGACGATTCTTGTCCTCAATTTGAATCCGCAAACGAGTCCTCATGCAGGAGGTCCAGTGGTCTCTTTCCTTCAAGGCCAAGGGATAGATGTTTTTTTAGAATATGATTCTTTATTTTACTTCAGCTCAAAATATGCAGGCTCGTCTGACCTCCTCAATACATGGATCAATGCATCTAAGGGGGCGTGGCGATCTCCTGTCCAAAAAAGAAATGCAGTAGCAGGGGATCCTGATCTGGGTAAACCCGTGATCATGAGTTATATCCGCTCTTCATCAGGGTATGCCATCTATAAAAATTCAAAGAAGATTTGGCCTAGTGGGGCAGCAGATACCTGTAAATCAACTTTTGAAGCCCCCATTTTTACGGGTGGCTCCATGTTTAAAATAGGGAGTGTTCGAGGGTTTGAATCACCCTTCGCAACGGCAGAAAAAGCAGGTTTTTTTGATGGAAATATAGCTTCCGTCCTTGTCTACAATCGGGCTTTAAGTGATACCGAAAGATTTAAACTTGAAAAATTATCGTCAGATAAGTTTTTGATTCCTCTCGCGGAATCGAGTGTAAAGGCACCGGAAGCCGAGTGTCCCAGCCAAAGACTTATGGTCGATGCGACTCTCAATATTCCTGTTCAATATGCGAGCTGGGAGTCTTGCATAAAAGGTGATGGCGTAGATGGAGAGTTCTATCTGGAGGGAACCTGGACGAATGAGCAGTGCAGTTGCCCAGTTGGTTCCGAGTGGAAAGAGACAGTCAAGCGGTGTGAAATGACCGTGCAACGTCAGCATTGTCTCCGTCCTCCTGCTGGAGGAGTTTATTTGACGGGAACTTGGAATACTTTTTCTGCTAGCTGCACCTGTCCAGCTAATGGGCGATGGGTTGACCAAGCCTCTACGACGCTGGGGGGGGGCTCCTATTGTGTGAAAGCGGATGAATTTTTAGGGTGTGCGAACTCTTCAGTGACGACCGCCTTCTCTAACCCGGGGATTTGGTCTGCCGGGGCTTGCAGCTGCCCTGCAGGAACGGTATGGGTTGAGGCGGGAAAGCGATGTGAGAATATTCAGGCTAAAGAAGTCTGTGCTCATCCCAAACTCGATGCTTTGGCTGGGACTTGGACGTACACAGCTGGAACTCCCTCCTGTGCCTGCCCTCCTGGAACTCTTTGGGATGCAAACCAAGGCTGTGCTCTTTCACCAGAGAGGAAGAACTGCACGAGTCCTAATGATACCTACCAAGGGACTTGGATGAAGGATACCTGTCTGTGTCCAAGCCCTAGGTCTATCTGGAATGGAACGGACTGCGTGGCTAATCCTGCCTATACCTGCACCAGCTCAGGGGGAGTTTGGGATGGGGCAGCTTGCATACGTGTGAGCACAGAGTCAGCGTGTACGAGTAGCGGGGGGACTTATCAGGGGAGCACTTGCAACTGCCCGTCTCGGCCCGACTACGGACAGTTGTTTCTAGATTCTGCCACTCACCGTTGTTCTTTAGCTGTGAAGGATGCGACTTGCCCTGTGCTTTATACGATAGATCTAGATTCTGGCTCCTGCCATCCTGTTGATTTGGGACCCTCGACATTTTCCCCCGCTGTGGAAGGTCAATTTCCTTCAGGTGCCCCCCCATCCACAAGTCCAGGCTGCCCTGAAAACTACTATTGGAGTAGTGAACTCCGTTTGTGTCTTCTCTCCATTGTGAGGACATATGAAAAATGTTCTTCCGGAGAGACATACAATGCAGTGACGAAATCTTGTGAATTTATGGATTCAACAGGACTTACACACAGTTCAGTTCCAGTCTGTGCCGCAGGGTACAGTTGGAACACCAACCTTGGTTACTGTGTGAGTGCAGCGCAGCTATCACCTCTCTGTGAAACAGGGTGGACCTACGACTCTGACATGAAAAAATGTAAGAAAACAGTTAATTAGCTGTCTTGTAAACTTCTCCATATAAAGTACCGATAAGGGCGTGCTGGCCCTTTTTTTGTATCCCGCTTCGGGGTGCAGTAAGGGTTCTATTGGGAGCTTTAGAATGCTTCAGAAAAGATTATTTCTCATCGTTATGTTTGGGTCTCTTCTCATGATGATGTCGTGTGGTGGGGGAGGGGGCAGCTCTGGTGGAAGATCTTCGAAAAAATACAAGTCTACCAGTTCAAAGGCGAAGGTAACATCAGGAGCTGTAGATGAGGGAGGGGAGGTGTCCCCAGAGGATTGTGGTGAAGATTGTAGTGGGAGCAAGTCTGAAACTTCCGGGGCCAGTCTTGTTAGTAAAGCAGATATGCCGCAGTGGACGGCGGGTGTAGCCTCAACATTCATTTCGGCCGTGACGAGTTCGATTTCAGATGCGATGAAAGAACAAATTAGACGTGCCTCTGAGGTAGCCGCAAAGGAAGCTTCCCAGAAGGTGCTCGATAATAACGGGAGTACTCTCCTCGCGACTATTGTAGGAGCTAAAGCAGCAGCAGATGCTGCTGCACAAACAGCCAAGGATAATGATCTGTCACCGGAGGTTCAAGGAGCTCTTGCCAACTCGTATAGATCGGTCTTGGCTGCTCTAGCGGCTGCTCATGCTGCGGTCAGCTCCTTTTTGGCGAGCGAGAGTGGTAAAGCTTGGTTTGACTCACTCACTGCAGAGCAGCAGGTCTCGATTAAAGCTTCGATGACACAAGCAGCTGAGAAGGCTGCCGCGACAGCTGCCTCAAAGCTTGAAGGTACAGGCTTAGATATCGGTGCAGCTGCCGCGACTGCAGCTGCTGCAGCCGTTATGAAAACAGCTTTAGAGGCGGCCGCCTCCCATCATTTTGAGATTGCAGATCCAGCTAAGACGCAGCTCCAAACAGCTATTAGAAATACGGCCCAGATGGCTGCACAGGGAGCTTTAGCAGCGGATGCTGCCGCTAAAGCTGCAGTTGCTACCTTGAAAGCAGGTCTGAACTCCCCCCTCTCTAAAGAAGTCGAGACCCGGATCCTCAATGCGGCCCAGGAGGCGGCTCAGGCTGCTGTTTTGCAAGCAGCATTGGGTTTAACAACGGGATTAGATCCCGCATTGATCCCAGGGAGCATGGACTTTATCAATGCAGCGGTGACGGCTGCTGCGGTGCGGGCTGCTGCCACAGCGGCTACGAGCGCAGGTATACCGCCGCTACCAGATTCCAGTCGTCTCGCTATACAGAATACGGCCTTGGCCGCTGCTCAGGGGGCCGGTGCTGCTGAGGCTGCTGCTCATGCTGCAGCTAGTTCCATCTTGAACAGCGCCGCTCTTAGGTCCCTCCTTGCTTCCCTTTCATCAGATGAGAAGAGGGCGGATGTTCGCTTAGCGATACTGAACGCTGCTCAGGATGCGGCGCAGGTAGCTGCACTGAAGGCTGCTCTAAGCCCCGGTGGTATGGCTGCCATAAATGAGATGGCGGCGACAGCGGCTGCTCAGGCGGCAGTGAATGCAGCTATAGCTGCGGCAAGGGCTGCGGGGACGGCTCCTCCTAGCGCAGAGGCCAGGTCCGCACTGCAAGCAGCGGCCCACGACGCAGCCTTGGTTGCAGCGCAGGGCAGAGATGCTGCGAATGCTGCAGCGCAAGCTGCTGCAGCTGTTTTGATAGCAGGACTAGGTTCTACGCCCTCAGCCGCTGAAAAGGCGATCATCGTGCAAGGGGCACAGGTGGCAGCCCAGGTCGCTGCGGCGGGTGCAGCGCTAAGTCCTGGTGGAATGAGTGCTGTGAATACGGCTGCAGCTCAAGGAGCTGCCCAGGGAACTGTCTCAGCAGCGACTGCTATTGGCATACCCGTTTCTAGCTCCGCCCAAAGCTTACACGACACAGCTCTGGTGGCCGCTCAGGCGCGTGCCGCTGCAAATGCCGCAGCTCAGGCAGCCGCCGCTGCTTTGATAGCGGGTTTGAATCCTCCTCCCCCAGCAGCTGCTCAAGCCGCTATCGTGAACGGAGCGCAAAGTCAGGCGCAAGGGCTTGCAGCTGCCGCCGCCATAAGTCCAGGTGGCATGAATAATGTGAATGCGCAGGCAGCTAGTGGTGCCGCCCAGGGGACGGTCGCAGCAGCAGGCGCTGTCGGTGTTACGGTACCGAGCTCCGTCCAAACCAATATACAGAACACCGCTCTGGTGGCGGCTCAGGGAGTGGCGGCGGCAACAGCAGCAGCTCAGGCGGCAACAGCTGCTTTGATAGCGGGTTTGAATCCTTCCCCCTCGCCCGCAGCTCAGGTGGCCATAGCCAACAGAGCCCAGATAGCAGCTCAAGTCGCGGCCGCTGCTGCAGCTATAAGTCCGGGTGGGATGAGTGCTGTGAATACAGCTGCAGCCAGTGGCGCGGCTGCGGGAGTTGTCTCCGGGGCCGGGCTCCCTACTTCTTCTTCCCAACCAAGCGCTTTACAGACCAGCGTACAGAATACGGCTCTGGTAGCTGCTCAAGCAGTAGCCGCTGCCAACGCTGCGGCCCAGGCGGCTGCGGCCTCGCTGATAGCCGCTTTGACCGCTTCCTCTGCGACCGCTCCCTCTGCCGCTGTTCAGGTAGCGATAGCCAATGGGGCACAGGTAGCAGCTCAAACAGCTGCAGAGGGTACCGTGCTGAGTCCGGGTGGAATGACGGCGGTGAATGCTGCTGTAGCGAGTGGAGCGGTTCAGGGAGCCCAAACGGCAGCGGGAACTGCTGGGACGACTTCTACTAGCTCTGTTCAAGCAGCCGTCCAGGCTTCAGCCGCCACAGCAGCTCAGGGAGCTCAAGCGGCAACGGCCGCAGCTCAGGCGGCTGCAGCAGCTTTGATAGCCAGCTTGACGCCTCCTCCTGTACCGGTCGTTCAAGCCGCCATAGCCAATGGAGCACAGGCGGCTGCTCAGAGAGCTGCGCAAGGGGCACTCGCTGGAGGTGCGGCTGCAGTGAACACAGCCGCAGCCAACGGAGCTGCTCAGGGGGCCGTGGACGCGGCCGGAGCTGCTGGTATTGCGATTCCTGATTCCGCTGCTGTTCGGGGCGTGATACAGGTTCCAGCCCTAGCAGCAGCCCAGGGTGTTGCCACTACGAACGCAGCTGCTCAGGCAGCGGCTGTCGCATTGATAGCAGGCACCACGAGCCCTTCCCCCTCAGCAGCAGCTCAGGCCGCCATAGCGAATGGAGCACAGGCAGGCGCTCAAACTGCGGCCCAGGCTGCGCAGAGTTCGAGTGGATCAGGGGATGTCGGTGCAGCTGTTGTGAACGGAGCTGTGCGCGGAGGTACTGCAGCTGGGGGGGGTGTGGGGGTAACTGTTCCTAGTACGGCTCAAACAGCGGCCACAAATGCAGCAAACAATGCAGTGTCAGGGGGAGGTTCTGGAGGTGTTGGTTCTGGAGGCAATTCAGCAACAGCAGGTGGATCAGCTACAGCAGGAGGTTCAGCTACAGCAGGAGGTTCAGCTACAGCAGGAGGTTCAGCTACAGCAGGAGGTTCAGCTACAGCAGGAGGTTCAGCTACAGCAGGAGGTTCAGCTACAGCAGGAGGTTCAGCTACAGCAGGAGGTT